>CACZGD010000020.1 GCA_902780565.1 Oscillospiraceae bacterium | reverse complement strand
GGGGTTGATGGTGTAGTAGCCGTCCTTATCGGGAGTGACCTTCAGGGAGTCGTCGAGCACCGCGTTGGGATCGAACTCCAGCAGGGAGAAGCCCTTCACGACGTAGACGGAGTAAGCGGACATGTTGTATTCGTCGTCGATATCCACACGGAAGGCGAAGGGCTGACCGTATTTGATATAGACGATGCCGTCGTTCGCGGAGGTTCTGCCGTCACGGGAATAGACGGTATAGCCTTCGCCGGAGCGCAGCGCGATCTTTCTTTCGGCGATGAACGCGTCGTCGGAGGACCAGGTGGAATAGCTGATATCGCCGGAGAACAGCAGCTTAATGGAATGCTGATCCTGCGTATAGGGCATTTCCACGTCGTTGATCCAGACGTTGAACTTGGAATCGTCGTACTTGCCGGTCTTGTCGTACTGGCTGATCTCGGCGGGCTCGATGATGTGCGCGTTGATATAGAAATACTGGTTCAGGGGAGCCCAGACGGACAGGGCGCTGGTACTGGCTGATCTCGGCGGGCTCGATGATGTGCGCGTTGATATAGAAATACTGGTTCAGGGGAGCCCAGACGGACAGGGCGCTGGTCTGCGGCACGGTGTGCCACTCAAGACCGGTCAGGTCGTCCGTCGCGCCGCCGGTATACCCGAACGCGTACTTGATATACACCTTATCGGAAAGGGCGAAATCGCTCAGCGAGGGGAAACGCACCTCGGCGACGGCCTCACCCTGGGTATCCACGGCGATCTTGTGGGCGTTGGTCACGCGGCCCGCAACCTTCAGGGACGCGGATTCCTGCACCGCGGCGGTACCGCTGATCACAAGGCTGGCGCCGTTTTCGATCAGCAGCGTGGAGCCGGACGCCACCAACAGGTTGGAGCCCGCGGGGATGGACAGCGTGTCGCCGGCGCGGACCACATAATTGTTGCCGCTCAGGGTCGCGTAATTGGTCAGGGTGTCGCTGACGTTGCCGTCGTTGACTTCAATGACTGCGTCCTCGGCAAATACCATCAGGGACATGCAGGAGAACAGCATGACAACGGCAAGCAGCACGGATAATGTCTTTTTCATTTGAAATTGCCTCCTTTGAAGAGTGGGATTGAAAATAGCTCGAAATGAATTTCGATAATTACACTATTCTGAATCTATTATAAAGGAACGTTTTTGAAAAGTCAATAAAAGTTTTACGACAGGTGATAAATATTTGCCGGGTAAAATTGTGCAACTTGCCGCTTCCCCCGGCGGATTCAGCCGCCTGCGGCGGCGGGGACACGGGTGCGCGGGCGTTCGCAGCCCTTTTGGGCGCGTCGGCGTTTCCTTTGGACCGGCGCGCCCATGCGAGCAGCGTTACGTTGGTTGCCGTCGGGATAGCAGGTGGGTCAGGCGGCGCGGCGGCGGGACTGCGGTTGCCGTTCGGTGCGGTCGGCGGTCAGTCCGACGGAAAAACGGCGGGACGGTGGGTGGAAGGTTCTTTTGCCGCCCCCGTCCTCCGGCGGTCAGTCCGGGCGGGGCGGCGGGTTCAGGTAAAGGATACCATCCCCGCGCCCCGATTGCAAGTTACGGTTTCGTCACGCTTACGGGTACCGTGCAATGTGGTAATCGGTACCGGCTACTTCATTCCGCTGTCCGCCCCGCCGTATCGTCCAGCTCGATCCGCCTGATCCTGGTTTTCGACAGGCAGGTGCCGTCCTCCTCGCCGCCGCAGCAGTAGGAGAGCAGCATCACGCCCGGCGCCGGGAAGAACATAGCGGGGTAGCAGAAGCCGTGATCCTCCGCGCCCTCAAGGACGGTATATGGGGAGAAGTCGACGCAGTTTTCGCTGACCGCGAGCACCAGCGGGTTGCGCCCCGCGTGGACCCAGCGCCGCTCGCGCGACAGGCGGCCATTATAGCAGGGGATGGGATTCCACACGGCGTAATACAGGCCCGAGAACGGATCGCGCCGGATGAGCATGGGCGAGTCGGGGGAGGAAAAGCGCGAGGAGGCAGGGGCGCTCCACGTTTTGCCGCCGTCCGGCGAAACGGCGTCGAACTGATAGCCGCGGTCGGTACGGAAGTAGCCGTACACGGTCTCGTCCGGCCGCTCCACCGCGCCGGGCTCCTGCAGGCCGGTGCCGGACGCGCCGGGGTTCTGCATAAACAGCACGCGGCTCTCCTGCCGCCAGTTCCGCCCGTCGGGGTCGCCCTTGAACATGGCGCAGGTGCCGAAATATACGCCGCCGCGTTCGCCGTCGGCGCGTTTCACGATCTTATGCCGCGCCATGGGCAGCAGCAGGCTGCCGTCCGACAGCGCGCAGACGCGGCTGTTGTTGACCACGTAATAGATCCCGTGCTTTTCGGGGACGATCACCTCCGCCTCCCCAAGGGTGAGCGCGGTCTCGTCCGTGAAGCGGCGCAGCACGACGTAGCTTTCGGGCGGGTGCTTGACCAGATACACCAGGCACGCCTCCCCGGTCGTCAGGCGGACCAGCGAAACGCTCATGATGTTTTTTACCCCGTGCTCGGCGGCAGCGGCAAGAAAGCCCGGCAGGCGCGTCCAGGTGCGCCCGTCGTCGGCGGAAACGGCGCCCGCCACGTTGCACGGCGCGTCGTCGTGCCCGGAATCGCTCACATATTTGGAATAGGCGAACAGGATCCGCCCGTCCGTCAGGCGCAGAAAATCGCCCTCCGAATTGCGGGGATTGCCCGGCGCGGGCGGAAGTTCCGTCACGCTTTCACTATTTTTGATGCTCGGTGCGTCCATATTCTTTCTCCTTCCATGGCTGATAGCTCCATTTTAAAAGAGCGCGGAGGCTTTGTCAAGCGGGAAATCGCCTCTTGCAATCCCCGTATGCGTATGCTATACTTATGGTTGGTTTTGACGAAAATTGATTTTTTCGGCGGAAACCGGTCGTTTCGCGCGTATATAGTACAGAACCCTTTGCGCAAGACGATTAAGAGAGAGGATCCTGATCATGAAGAAAGCCATTTCCCTGTTGCTCACCGTGTTATTGCTCTCCGCTGCCGCCGCGCCGGTTTTTGCCGCGGACGCGACCGGCGACGTGGATGCCGACGGCGCCGTGACCGCCGCCGACGCGCGGCTGCTGCTGCGCGCCGCCGTGGAATTGGAGACTCTGAGCCCGGAGCAGCGTCTTTCCGGCGATCTGGACGAGGACGGTGTCATCAGCGCCGCCGACGCCAGACTTGCCCTGCGCCTTGCCGTCGGTCTGCCGCTCGGCGAAACGGAGGAGGAACGCCAGCGCCGCGAGGAGCGGGAGCGTCAGGAAGAGGAGCGCCGCCGTCAGGAGGAGGAAGAACGCCGCCGTCAGGAGGAAGAAGAGGAGCGCCGCAGGCAGGAGGAAGAGGAAAAACGCCGTCTGGAGGAGCAGAAATCCACGCGCGAGGGCTATATGACCTACCTTGCCGGGCGCGTGAGCGAGGAAGCGCTGACCTCCAAAATGTATTCGCTGGTCGGGGATCTCTCCGCCCGCTATATCGGCACCGCGCAGAACACCTACGCCGCGAACTGGATCGTGACCTCCCTGTATAACTACGGCTTTGAAGACGTGCGTCGCTGGGGCTTCACCTATAACGGCGCCGCGTGCGAGAACATTGTGGGCGTGCTGCCGGCAAAGACCGCCGGGGCGCAGATCCTGCTGTTCGTGGCGCATTACGATACCCACGTCACCACGGGCGGCGCGGTGGACAATTCCTCCGGCGTCGCGCTGATGATGGAGCTGGCGCGTATCCTTGCCAGCGAGAACCGGTCCTTCGATTACGAGATCCGTTTCCTGTTCAGCTCCGCGGAGGAACAGGGCTACGTCGGCTGCTACCGCTATATCGACTACGTCGCGTCGTATCCGAATCCCTCCTTCTCCCGTCACGCCTTTGTTTTCAATTCGGATATGGCGGGCGCGCCCACCATGGGCGGTCCGTGGTACCTTGCCATCAGCACCGGCTCGTGCTATGAGGCCGGCACCGCGCGGTCAAACTGGGGCTCCAACGCCGTGGACCACGCGAAGGCGCTGCTCGGCTACCTCGGCGAAGCCGGTTACTATTCCCCCGTCGCCGCCGGGCAGACGGATATTATCCCGTTCCGCAACAACGGTCTGCCGTGCGTGAACGTCTCGTGGCGGCAGATCTATCACGAACGCGCCCACGGCAGCGACTACGGTCTCGCCTCGTGGAGCTACATCCACTCGTGGACGGACAACCTGAACAATTTCAACTGGGATTCCTTGTATAATATGACAAGGCTCGTCGCCGCAGCCGCAGGCGATATGCTGTACTGAACCGAACAGCCGCCCAAAGGGCGGCTTTTTGAATGGGAAGGACCGGGGACGGAATGTCAGGGCAGAGGGACAGGTACCGGAAACGGTCCCGGTTCCGATCCGCCTGCCGTGCGGCGAATCGGTGGAGATCCCAAACGCGCCCCCGCGCGGTACCCGCAAAAAAAACGACGGCCTGATGCCGTCGTTTTTTAGCTAGCTATTCGAATTCGTCAAGCGCAAATCAGTCTTATTCGCCGATCTTGATGCCCAGCGCGCCAAGAACGCCCTTCAGAGCGTTGAAGAAAGCTTCGATGATTGCAAGGATGCCCTCAATATCCATAACCGGTCTCCTTTCTATAATAATACACTTTAGTGCAATATCATATTAACACAGTTCTTCCGAAAAGACAATAGCCCGCGCAGATATTTTTGAAAATTCAAAAAGATGTAATAATTCTGTTAAAATTGACCTTATAAAAGCCCGGAAACGACGCGGATCGCGCGGGATTCGGCGATGGCGAGGCAATCCGCCACGCTTTTGTCGTCCCGGAATACGTGCGGCGCGTGCGCGTCGAGCCCGATAACGGCAGGCAGGGACGTTTCGGCGACGAGGTCCCAGAAGCGGGGATTGGGGTAGTTGCGCCCGTCGTGCAGGCCGAGGCGGTTGATCTCCAGCGGGATGCCAGTGGGCTCCAGCCGCCGCAGAAAATCGCGCGTCAGGTCGTCGTACGCGGCGGGGTCGCCCACGTAATGCAGCACGTCCGGGTGCGCGACGTACAGGAATTCGCCGGTGGAAACGCCCTCCAGCACGCAGCGGTAATAGTCCCTGAGCCGCTCGGGGTCGGTCGTCTCCTGAAACGCGCCCGGGCCGCCGTGCTCCTCGTCGAACACGAAGTGCTGCCCGAGGATCTTATAGTCCAGCGGGAACTGCCGCATGAAGGCAAGGTAGCCCTGCCAGCACGCGGGGTAGTATTCCGCTTCCACGCCGATCAGGATGCGGATGCGGTCCTTGTATTCCTCCCGCAATTGCAGCAGGGACTCGAAATACCCCGGCGTTTCCTCCAGCGACATCCGGAAGCTGGATTTGTGGTCCGTGGTGAAGACCATGGGGGAGTGGTCCGAAAACCCCAGCGTGGTCAGTCCCGCGGCGATCGCCGCCTCCACGTAGTCGCGGTCCGTGCCGCCCGCGTGCCTGCAGCGATAGGTATGGGTGTGATAATTCTCTGTGATAAGCATGGTTCCTCCGAATCAAGTTGCGTTTGGGTTGAGCTTTGTGATATAGTATAATGAATGAAAAAATAACAAGGGGAGGGGATCGACGATGTTTCGGATCCTGATCGCGGAGGACGACGCCGCGCTGCGGGCGCTGTTCACGCGCGTGCTGGTTAAAAACGGCTATGCGGTTACGGGGGTGGACGACGGCGCAGCGGCGCTTGCCGCGATGGACGAGGCCGCCTATGACCTGCTGATCACAGACCTGATGATGCCCGTCATGGACGGCGTGACGCTGATCCGTGAGCTCAGGGAGGCGGATATGGCGATCCCGGTGCTGGTGGTCACGGCAAAGGACGCGTTTGAGGATATGTCCCGCTCCTTCACCTTCGGGGCGGACGATTATATGGTAAAGCCGGTGAACGTGAACGAACTGGCGCTGCGTGTGGCGGCGCTGCTCCGGCGGGCGAAAATCATCAGCGAACGTCGCGTCACACTCGGCGCGGCGGTGATCGAATACGATTCCTTCACGGTTTCCTGCGGCAAAAAACGGCTCGAGCTGCCGCCCAAGGAGTTCCAGCTTCTGTTTAAGCTCGCGTCCTCCCCGGGGCGGATCTTTACGAAGCAGCAGCTCATGGACGAGATCTGGGGCTACGACACGGCGACCGACGCGCACACGGTGGAGGTCCACGTGGGACGGCTCCGGGAAAGGCTTGCGGACTTCCCGGATATCCGCATCGGCACGGTCCGGGGCGTGGGGTATAAGGTGGAGAAGCCGCTATGAAAAAACAGAAGTCAAAAAAACCGGTCGGCTATCTCAGCCTGCGCGCGGCGGGCGTGCTGCTGGTGCTGGCAAGCATCGTGGGGACCGTGGCGGTCTCGTCCGGGCTGGCGTCCATTCTGAACCGGGCGTTCAATCTGCACATCAGCATCGATACCGTGGGGTGGATCGTGCTGTTTTCGCTGGCGGTCGGCACCTTGGGGGCGCTGGGCGTGGCGCAGTTTTTCCTGAAGCCGGTCAATCGTCTCGAAGCGGCGATGAACACGGTGGCGAAGGGGGATTTTTCCGTCCGCCTGCCCACGGAGCGGCTGCGTCTGCGGGAGATCAATTCCCTGTATGAAAACTTCAATCTGATGGCGCGGGAGCTTTCCGCGACCGAGATCCTGCAGTCGGATTTCGTGTCGAACGTTTCGCACGAATTCAAAACGCCGCTTGCCGCCGTGGAGGGCTGGGCGTCGCTTTTGCAGGACCCGGAGCTGGGGGATGCCGAACGGCTGCAGGTCGCCGACGCGATCCTGACGAATACCCGGCGGCTTTCGGATCTGGTGACGAACGTGCTGCTGCTTTCCAAGGTGGAAAACACCGCGATCGCGCAGGAGAAAACGTCCCTGCGGCTGGACGAGCAGATCCGGCAGGCGCTGATCACGCTGGAGCCGAAGTGGAGCGAAAAAGGTCTGGAGCCCGACGTGGAGCTGGAGCCGGTGGATTTCACCGGCAGCGCGGGGCTGCTGTGGCACGTCTGGATGAACCTGCTGGATAACGCGGTCAAATTCACCCCGGCGGGCGGCGCGTTCCGCGTAAGTCTGACGGGCGGGCAGACGGTCGTTTTCACGGTGGAGGACAGCGGTCCCGGCGTGGCGGAGGCGGATCTGCCGCACGTGTTCGACCGCTTTTATCAGGGGGACGCCTCCCGCGCCGAAACCGGCAACGGGCTGGGGCTTGCCCTGGTGAAGCGGGTCGTCACGCTGCTCGGCGGCAGCATAACGGTCGGAAAAGGCGCGCTCGGCGGCGCGGCGTTCCGGGTGGAGATCCCCGTCTGAGTTCCTATTCCTACTATACACCATCTTGTCAACCCCCCTTGCCTTCTTCAACGAAAATTGAAGAGGGCTTGATTTTTTTTTGAGGTTTCCACGGTAAAATCCGGCTATCGGAAAGGGGGCAGCCGGAATGGCGGAGAAAAACGAAACCCAGTCGCGTCGTTCCGCGAAGCAGAAGATGCTGACGACGCTGTATCGCTATATTTGGGTGTTCGCGCTTTGCTGTGTGGTCGGGTTCGCGGTGGAGACGCTTTGGTGTCTGATCCGGCACGGCTATATCGAAAGCCGCAAGTCTTTGGTCTGGGGCCCGCTGAGCGTCGCTTACGGCATGGGCGGCGTGCTGCTTACGCTCGTGTGCGACCGTCTGGTCGGGTCGCCGCTGTGGAAGGTGTTCCTGATCTCGTTCGCAGTCGGCACCGCGGCGGAATATATCTGCTCGCTGGGGCAGGAGATCGTGTTCCATTCCGTCGCGTGGGATTATTCCGACATGCCGCTGAACATCAACGGCCGCGTCTGCCTGCTGTATTCGGTCTTCTGGGGCGTGCTCGGCGTCGGCTGGGTCAAATGGATCCTGCCGCTCACAAACAAGCTGACGGAGTGGATCCCCCTGCGCGTCAACCACGTGCTTGTGTGGGCGTTCGTCGCCTTCTTCGTCGTGGACGCCGCGGTCTCCGCGATCGCCGGGATCCGCATGGACCAGCGCAAGGCCGGAAAGCCTGCCGACAACGCGATCGCCGCGTTTTTCGACGAGCACTTCGACGACGAGAAGATGCACAGGATCTACGCGAATTCCAAGGACGTCTGAACCTGCTTTTTACTGACTCCTCCTCGTTTTTTTCATAAAGCAAAGCCGTCTCGCCTGTCGGGGCGGCTTTGCTTTATGCCGCCTGCGGCAATGCTCTTGACCTTGCCCGAAAAATGCGCTATAATACCCGTATCACCGAACAGGAGGGTCATGATGGGACTGGTTTCTTCGCTCTATACGCGCTTCGTCTGCCACCGGTACGACGATCCGGGGTATCTCAAATATTTCACCGCCGCGGATTTCCCGGGGCTGACCGCCGAGCCGGTCGCGTTCGCCTCCGGCGCGAACACGCTGCGCGGGTATTTTTACGCCTATCCGGACGTGGGGGACGCGCTTGCGATCTTCTGCCACGGTATCGGCGGCGGCCACCTCTCCTATATGAAGGAGATCGAGCGCCTGTGCCGCGCGGGCTGGCGGGTGCTGGCGTATGACAATACCGGGTGCTTTGCGTCGGACGGCGCCGGAATCGGCGGGCTGTCCGGCTCCCTGCGGGATCTGGACGCGGCTGTGCGCTGGCTCAAGCAGACCGGCGCGTTCGCCGAGGCTTCCCGCGTGGTCGCGGTGGGGCACTCCTGGGGCGGCTACGCGGTCGGGAACATCCCGGCGTTCCACCCTGAGATCCAACGGGTCGTTGTGATCTCCGGCTTTGCGTCCGTGGAGTCGCTGCTTTGCGCATTCACGCAAAAAATGCCGCTCCCCGGCAAAAACGTGCTCATCCGCCGCCTGCTTGCCATTGAGCGCAAACAGAACCCCGCCTTCGCCGACGCTGCCATGCCGGACGCGCTGAAAGCGGGAAAAACGCGGTATTTCTTCGCGCACGACATAAACGACCCCACGGTCCCCTTTGCCGCGAACACCGGCGCGCTGCAAATGCGCTTCCCGGATGCACGTTACCGCGTGACGGACGACCGTTTCCACAACCCCAATTATACCGCCGACGCGGCGAAGTACCTGACCGAGACCTTCTCGCGCTTCAACGCTTTGGTGAAAAAGGGCAAGTGCCGTACGCTTGCCGACAAGCAGGCCTTTTTCGCCGACGCGGACTGGGACCGCATGACCCGGCAGGACGAGGACTTCTGGGCGGAGGCGCTTTCGTTCCTTCTTGCGGACGGGGACTGAACCCCCGATCGCTTGTCCTGCCCGCCGACAGAATCAATAACAGCGCTCCCGACCCGGACGATGGGATCGGAAGCGCTGTGTTTTTTTATTGAACGGGCAACCGCTCGTTTCCTGTGGCAGAAAAAGGATCCGATCGCCCGCCGATTCCGCCCTTACGGGCGGCGGCGTGCTTTGCGTCAGTCCTCCGGCAGCAGCCTGCCGTCGCGGGCGGTCAGCTCGAAGGCGGAAAGCGTCTCCTCGGCGGAGCGGGCGAGCAGCAGGGTATGGCGCCCGTCGTGCAGGCCGAAGTCCATGCGCGCGTCGTAATAGCAAAAGGCGTCTTGCGGGAGGTTGAGCGTCACGCGTTCGGACGCGCCCGGCCGCAGGGTGACGCGGGCGTAGGCCTTCAACTCCTTTTCGGGGCGCATGACGGCGCAGTGATGCGAGGCGACGTAGAGCTGCAGCACCTCGGTCCCGTCGCGCCCGCCCGTGTTCGTCACGGTGCAGGAGACCGCCGCGCCGTCTTCCGTCAGGGTCAGGGCGGGGTCGGTGACGGCGAAGGTCGTGTAGCTGAGACCGTAGCCGAAGGGATACAGCGGCTGCCCGTCGTCGTCGCAATAGGCGACGCCTCGCCCGGAGGGCTTGCGGGCGTAAAACAGCGGGAGCTGCCCCGCGTGCTTCGGGATGCAGATCGGCAGCCTGCCGGAGGGGTTCGTGACGCCGAACAGGATTTCGGTCAGCGCCCTTGCGCCCTGCTCGCCCGGGTACCACGCCTCGATCACGGCGCTGGTCTCGCCGATCCACGCGGTCATATCCACCGGCGCGCCGTTGAGCAGGATCACCGCCGTGTTTCCGTTTGCGCGGCACAGGCGAAGGATCGCGTCCTCCTGATCCTCCCGGATCTCCTGCGTGGCAGCGTCCACGATCACGCCGCCGTCCGTCTCGCGCGCGGTATGCACGGTCACGCGCGGCAGGCGCAGGTCGCTGCGGTCGCTGCCCTCACCCTCCACGATCGCGGTGAAGTAGAGGCAGGCGTCGCAGGTCGACGCCAGCGTTTCGATCGCGTCAGCGGGGCCGGTGATGATCTCGGTCCCGTCCCCAAGGTATTCGCGCAGCGCCTGCAGGGGCGTCGGCGCGTCGTCCCCGACCCACGGCGTGCCATAGGGACCGGAGTAGTTGGAGCCGATCGGGATCAGGTCCGCGCTTTGCCCGAACACGCCGAGCCGCCGGATCTTCTCTTTTTGCAGGGGCAGCACGCCCTCGTTTTTCAGCAGCACGATCGTCTCGCGCGCCGCCTCCAGCGCAAGGGCGCGGTGTTCGGCGCAGCGCACCAGCGCGTCCGCCTTTTCCGGGTCCGGCATGGGGTCGTCGAACAGGCCGATCCGGAACTTCGCGGTCAGCACGCGCAGCACGTTTCTGTCAATATCCTCTTCTGTCAGCAGCCCCCGTCGCATGGCTTCGCGCAGGGTCTCGATGCTGTTAAAGGGCAGGATCACGTCCAGCCCTGCCTTCAACGCCATGGCGGCGGCCTCCGCCAGCGAGTCGGCAAGGCGGTGGGCGGTTTCCAGCCCCTCCACGCCGCCGTAGTCGGAGACGACAAAGCCGCCGAAGCCCCATTCTTCGCGCAGGATGTCGGTCAGCAGCCGGGGATTCGCGGAGCAGGGGAGGCCCTCCCAGCCGTTATACGCCGCCATCACGGACCCTGCGCCCGCGTCGAAGCACGCCTTGAAGGGCGGCAGAAAGACTTCGCGCAGCGTGCGCTCGCTGTTGTCGGAATAATTGGAATCGCGCCCGCCCGCGGCGTAGTTGTCCGCAAAGTGCTTGGGCGTGGCGATCACGCCGTTTTCCTCAAAGCCCCGCACCATGGCTTCTCCCATGTCGGAGACGAGCCGCACGTCCTCGCCGAAGGTTTCCACGGTTCTGCCCCAGCGGCAGTCCCGCACCAGATTGACCACGGGCGCGAACACCTGCCGCACGCCCACGGCGGCGACCTCGGCGCCGATCGCGTTCGCCACGCGCCGGGTCATTGCGGGATCGAAGGAGGAGGCAAGCCCGATCGGCTGCGGGAAGTTCGTGCCCATGCCCCACTGGGCGCTGTGCAGCGCCTCGCCGTTTTCAATGGGCGGAATGCCGTGCGGCTGGGCCTTCACGCTCAGGCTGACGTCGCGGGCGATCCGGCGGGCGACCTCGGCGGGGGAGGCGGGCGTTTCCCGCTTATAGTGCATGAAATGCCCGGGATTTCGATAGGAGCCGCACAGGGGGTCCCGGCGGGTCTCGTAGTCGCCGGTCACGTCGAACAGCATGTCGGCGGTAAGCTGACGGAGCTTTTCCTCCGTTGAAAGCGTTTGCAGCAGCGCTTCGGCGCGCTGCCGGGCGTTCGTTTCGTTCATGTTCGTTTCCCTTCTTTCTTACAGGATGACAGACAGGTATCGGATCGCCACGACCGCAAGGAGCATCAGGGCCAGCGCCGCGATCACGAGCAGGTGGGTCCTGCGCTCGGAAAACAGCGTAGCGACAAATTCCCGCACAAAGGCGTTGATCCAGAAATAGCGCTTCGTGGGGCTGCCCACGCCCTCCAGCCGCTCGCCCTGCTTAAAGGCGATCAGCCCGGCGCGGAACACGTGGTAGTTTGTGGTGGAAAACGCGACCTTCGGCTGCGTTTCCCCCGCGTTTTCACGGATCAGCCGCATGGAATTGCGGATATTCTCCTCCGTGTTGACGGATTTGTTTTCGGGCAGGATCCGCTCGTCCGGCACGCCGACGGAAAGGAGATAATTCCGTATGGCGTCGGCCTCCGCCATGATCTCGTCCGCGCCCCTGCCGCCGGAGGGGACGAACGTGAGGTCCTTGCCGGTCTTTTTCTTCTGCATGTCGGCGAACGCCAGCGCGCGGTCGGCGCGGGACTTCAGCAGCGGCGTGAGCGAACCGTCCGGCATGATCTGGCAGCCGAGGATCAGCATATAGTCCCGGTCCGGGGGCGGCACGTGCCGCGCGGCCTTCAGACTGAGGATCACGGTGCCCAGCAGAATGCACTCGAGGTAAGCCGCAAGCCCGGCCACGAAGCCCTCCGTGAACAGCTCCACATACAGCGCGAGGCCGGATTCGTTATGCACGTCCACGATCGTGGTGCGCTGCAGAAATTCGCTCAGCGCCTCCGGCAGAAGCGTGAGCAGGCACAGCCCCACGCCTAAAAGCGTGCCCAGCATATTGCGCCACGTGCGCCCCTCGCGCCGCATCAGGGTGACGTTGGAGATCGTGATGAGGATGGACAGCACGAACGCCGCGGGCAGCGCCACCATGGAGAACACGCGCGTGGTGTTCAGCGCGATCTCGGCTGCGTGTATCACCCCGCCGCCCGCGATGAGCTGCGGGATCTGATTGAGCAGCAGAAAGCAGACGAAGATGATCAGCCCCAGCAGCATGACGTTGCGGTATTGGTAAAGGCAGTCCTTCCTTTCGGCGCGGTAGCGGCGGATCAGGCTCCACAGCACCGCCGCCAAAAACAGCAGGATCCCCGCCGGGATCACGGCGGCGCCGGTGACGTCGCCGAAAAAGCTGTCATAGGTGAGTACGCCGAAGGGATGGGTATACATCGCGAACATGATCTGCGGCGTCCTGTTGTTTTTGACCTCCACATGGGTCTTTCCCGGTTTGCCCCCGCGGAAAGTGAGCAGCAGCGCTTCGTCCTCGACGCGGATCGTTTCACAGCGCGCCACGTCCGGATTCTGAACGTCCACGGTGAAGGCGGACGGGTCGCTCGGAATTTCATTGCGCAGCCGCTCCCGCCCGAGGCGCACCGTATAGGTCCGCCCGCACAAAACCAGCGTCAGCGCGCAAACGGCGGCGATCAGGACCGCCAGCAGGAGCAGGTGTTTTTTCTTCATGGCGTCAGCTCCTTTCCGAAGGATCGTTTGATACACTTTACAGTATAAGGGGCGTTGTCCAACAAATGTCCAACAAACGGCGGGAGCGGGTAAAAAACGCAGCCCTTCCGTTGGAGGGGCTGCGCTGCGGACGTTATCTGGATTTGAAGCGGTACTGCGTTTTTGTTTGTACCTCTCTTGTTTCGGATTTTGATGCGGGCGTTTCGGAATACTGGGACCACGCGGACCAGCGACGGAAATAATAGGTCGTCTGCGTGACCCGGTCGCGGTAGCGGTAGAAGGTCGCAGTCTCAACGTCGCGGGTATTGGATTGCGTGACGGCGTTCGCGGACCATGCGGACCATTCGCCCCAACGGGAGTAATAATAGGTCGTCGTCTGCGTTCTGTCGCGGTAGCGGTAGACGGTACGGGTCTGTACCTCCCGGCTCGAGGAGGAAGAATACGGCGTGTCGCTCCAGTTTGACCAGGAACCGTACGAAGGCGACTGTGTAGTGGATCGTTTTTGATATCTATACTGTGTGATAGGGTCATGGTAATCTAATCCGCCTTTATACCAAGCAAATGCTCTTCCTTGTTCGGTTTTATCGGAATACAGTCTGCCGACACCCTTAAATTCACTTGCCTGACTGTATGGGATGGCTGAATAGAAGGTATGGATAGTGTTGTAATTAAAATCAGATCCTGTATATCCGCATCCGTCTGCCCATGTGTAGCATTGGGAGTGAAGATGCATATGCGCGCCGCAGTTTGGACATAAATAGTAATAGTAATAATAAGCTGTCCGAGTCTGAACGTTTGTGAGATCGTCAGAAGACACTGCGTTGTTCTGCCAATCACTCCACGATCCCCAAGCGGTATATTCCGTAGTATACGAAATATCCCGGTAGCGATATTGCGTCTTGCTTTCCACGTCGCGCGAATCGGATTTGCTGACGGCGGTTGTTGACCAGTCGCTCCACGCGCCGTAGCCGCCCCAAGCGGAATCGCTGCTGTCGAGCGTCCAGCCGCTCATGGAAGAGGACGTGCTTGTTGTCGTTTCTTTATCGCGGTAGCGGTAGCGGGTCTGCGTTTCGACCTCCCGTGTCTGCGCCGGGGCAACGGCGGTCTGGCTCCATTCGCTCCACGGACCGAAGTCGCCGGTGCCGTCTACGGTATCGTAAAGCTCCCAGCCGCTCATGGTTTTTTGCGTCGTGGAGCTTGTGGTCTCCATATCGCGGTAGCTGTAAAGCGTGCGCCGGTCGATCTCGTAATCCGCATTCGTCACGTAACCGGGCATGGAATCCGCCCATTCGGACCAGTTCGCCTGCACCGGGGTCTGGGGAGCGGGCGGTTCTTCGACCGGATCATCTTCAACAGGTTCGGGTTCGGGCTCCGCGCCGAGGCTGAGGATCAGGTTGATCTGCGTGCCATAGGCCTGCACGGAGTTGGCGGCGGGGTTCTGCGTGAGCACGGTCCCCGCTGCGGCGTTGGCGCTGTATTGGCTGCCCGCCACGGCATAGGCAAAGCCCGCGTTCGCCAGCGCCCTGTTCGCCTGCGCCTCGGTCATTCCCACCACGTTCGGCACGGCGGCGGTGGGCACGCCGCTGGAAACGGTCAGCGTCACGCTGTCGCCCTTTTTTACCGGGGTCCCCGCGGCGGTCGCCTGCTCGATGACCTGCCCGACCGGGACGTTCGCGTCCGCGCGCTGCTCGATCACGACCTGCAGGCCCAGCGCCTTCAGCTCCGCGTCCGCGTCCGCCATCGCTTTGCCTGTCACATTCGGCAGCGCGAAGGTCTCGCCGCCCTTGGAAACGGTGATCGTGATCTTTGTCCCCTCGTCCACCTGTTCTCCGGCGTTCAGGGACTGCGCCATAACGATTCCCGCCTCGAACTCGTCGCTGAACGCCTCGGCGATTTCGGCGGTCAGACCGGCGGTCTTCAGATCCGCCAGCGCCGTCTCCTTCGTGGAGCCGATCAGATACGGCACGGTCGAAACGCCGTCGACGGCAGTCTGGGCGCCCTTGCCCTTACTGACCACGAGGTTGACGTTGGAGTTGACGGCGGCGAACGCGCCCTGCGGCGGATCCTGCCGCAGCACCACGTTCACCGGCAGGTTCTCATCCTCTATGCTTGTGATGCTGGAGCCGAGCGAACACTCGCTCAGCAGCGCCCGCGCCTCCTCGCTCGTTTTGTTCACCAGCGCCGGTACCTCCACGGTATTGGCTGGCAGCTCGATCACGGTCGTATATTTATTGAGATTGATCACACCCGTCACCAGCAGCACGCCCACGGTGACGAGCGCGGCGAGCAGGGTGGGGATCAGGATCTTGAGCCAAAGCGGCCAGGTATACAGGTCGAGCCGCTTGATCTTGCCCTGCCTGCGTTTGACGGGCTTCTCGGAATACAGCTCCGAAAGCAGGGTCCCCACGTCCGGCGTGCGGTCCTCGATGCGCACGTTCAGGGCGTTCAGGATCGCGTTTTCGCGGTCCACGGAGAGCCGCTGCCTGCTCTTTTGCTCCTTCAGGACGACGTGCGGCGGGATCAGGATATCCCGGTTCTGGTTTTCGTATTTCGCGCGGCGCTCCATCGCGTCCGGCGGGGTCTTGCCGGTGATCATGCGGTACAGGGTCGCGCCGAGGGAATACACGTCCGTGTGCGGTCCCTGATCGCCGCGGCTGCGGTACTGCTCCTCGGCGGAGTAGCCGGGCTTGATGATCACGGTCAGGCTGCGGGAATGGGAGGTGGTGGCGTAGCGCGACGCGCCGAAGTCGATCAGCTTGACCTCGCCGTCGTTTGTCAGAAAGATGTTGTCTGGCGCAATGTCGCGGTGCAGAATGCCCTCGGCGTGCACGGCCTCGAGCGAGCGCATCACGGGCGTCAGCAGGCGAATGGCCTCGTCCTCGCTCACGGTCCCCACGTGCTGAAGATAGTCCTTGAGCGTTTCGCCCTCCAGATATTCCATCACGATGTAGGCGGTGCCGTTTTCCTCGAAGCTGTCGAAAATGCGTACCACGCCCGGCTCGCTCGTAAAGCGCGCAAGGCGGCGGGCCTCGTCCACGAATTTGCGGAGGCCGTCAAAGAACTGCTGGCTCTTCTCGCCGCCGAACACCGTCACGCTCGGCGACCCCGGCATGCGGGTGGAAAATTCGCCGGGCAGATACTCCTTGATCGCGACCTTCTGCTCCAGAACCGTATCCCAGGCGAGGTAGGTCACGCCGAAGCCGCCGTAGCCCAGCACCCTGCCGATCACATACCGCCCGTGCAGCGGCATACCGGGGTCCATGTGGATCTTCTCCTCTGCCGGCGTGCCCTCCACGTAGCCGCACCACGGACAGACCTGATAGCCGTCCTCATAAATCTCCATACAACCTAAACAGCGTTTCATTTCCGTACTCCTTTTTTATTCAGCATCCGTTTTGTCTGTCCCTGAGTCTGCATAACGCCGGGGCAACGATCACCACCGCGACGAACAGCACCAGGGGTGAGAAGCTTTTCAGCGTCGGATTCGCGTTCAGGAAGCCCATCACTAAAAACGTGACAAGCAGCGTGCCGCCCCAGATGATGATCTTATCTCTGATGCGAGCCTTCCGGGTCCCACCAGAGGAATACGCCTTGCCGTTCCTGCCCGGGGCGGTCCATGTGTTTTGTCCCTGCTGCGAAGCGTCCTGATATCCGTTTGCGTTGGGGTCGGTCCAAGTGTTTTGTTCCGGCTGCGAAGCGTCCTGATATCCGCCTGCGTCCGGGGCTGTCCAAGTGTTTTGTCCCTGCTGCGAAGCGTCCTGATATCCGTTTGCGTCCGGGTTGGTCCATGCGGTCTGACTTTGCTGTAAAACGTCCTGATATCTGCTTGCGTCCTGGTAGGTCCACGTATTCGGCTGCACGGGGACGCCTGCGCCGGGATCGGGGAAATTCTTCGTCTGCGGGGCATATGCGGCGGATGGCTGCGTGCCGGGCTTGGTGCGGATCAAAAGCAGGGTCGGCCGGTTTTCCTTCGGCAGCCTGCGTGTTTTATCGACCTTGACGAGGTTGATCAAGGCGATCACAGCGGCAGTAAGAAACGGTCCGAAAAAGAGGATCAGACTGATCACAAACGGGATCGGCCGTTCGTCTTTCGGGAGATTTGACATGACCATAAACAGACCGATGCCAAAAAAAGCGAGGAGCAGCATGATGCCCCAGTTCAGATTTTTGATATGAGTTGCCCAGACCTCTTTGTGTCCGCAGCCCGCACATGGGCTTTTCAGTTTCGCGGCTCTCAGGTCCCCGGTCTTGAATTTCTGAAACGCGCGCCCCATTCTGTCCCGCAGATCCTGTTCCGCACGCAGCTTCACCTTCAGGTCCGAAGTCAGGCCGAACGCATCAGCCTGTCCTTGAATCGTCAGCGTATGCGAAACGGTGTTGATTTTCCCGCACTTGGAGCATTTCCACGTCGCTATGGTCGGGATCTTTGCGGTCGCGACGCTTGTTTTGCTGGATACATAAGGCATTATTGTTCCTCCTCCTTTGATATCTGCAGATTCAGTAAGCGGACAGGCTCATCGCCACGAATTCGAGATCCCGGAGCTGCTGCTCGGTCGGCGTCTGGTTGCCCGTGAGATAGACGTAGACCATGCGTCCGTTGATGATCGTGGCGTAACGGTAGAACGTCCCGAGACCGGGCATTTCGTGCTGAAAGCAGATATAGCGCAGGCCATTTCCCTCCACCGTGTCGTAGTCCGTGACGTTGAAGCCCTTCACAAGCGTCGAGGCGATCTCCTCAAATTCCGCGTCGGACACGGACGCAAGGTTGACGTCGCCGTACTTCTTTTCCTTGATCTTGATCTGAATCTTTGCGTTGTCGCCGGTGTACGGCACGCCCTTCGGCACGAGCTCGGCGTCGTAGGAGGCAATCGCCAGCAGTGTTTCCATCTGACTTTGCTCAATTCCGATATCCTCGCACGCGATCGGGTCCACAAAGCCGCCCTTGGTGAAAACGTGGTAGCCCTCCGGCGCGCTGGCAGTGCCCGGCAGAGAGAAGAGCACAATCTGAGAGTCAGGCTCCGCGCCGGTCGTCTTGCCGTCTCCCGGTTTGTCGTTGCCCGGCTTCATAAAAACGCAGCCCGTGAACAGGCAGACAAGCGTGAGCAGACACAGCCCTGCGGCGCACAGACGGCGCGCGCGGGAAAAGCGTTCGGGTTGTTTCATTCGTTTTTCCTCCTTTTTATATGGTTCATTCCGGCTGCCGGAATGTGAATTGTTGATAGATCTCCGCGATCGGCTGCAGCTTGTCGTCTTTTTCGATCTTACTGAAAAAGCACTCGCGGTCCACGGGGATCTGCCCGTCCTGCGCCATACCGATCATCAGCATATTCTGGTAGACGTTCCCGAGCATCCATGACAGCAGCTTTTCCGCTGCCGCTGTTTCGGGTTCGCTTGCGGGCCCGATGCTCCATTCATAGGTGAACGCGCAGGGGATCTCGTCCAGCTCCGGAAAGACGTAACGGATCCTGACGGACAGCCCGTCGCCGTTCGCCTGATCGAACGCCTTGTCGATCAGGTCCATGGTCGTTGTGAAATAAACCGCGCTTTTCTGCTCCAAAAACGCGTCCTTGCCTGCGTGATCGCCGAGACCGAAGGCGCTTTTTACCGCGTCCGGCAGATTGGGGGAGGCGGAAAACGGCGCGTCGGCCGAAAAATCCGCAGCAGTTGTGAAATAGAAACTGTCATAAGCGGTCAACCCCGGATTGTTCGGGTCGATCTCGGCGAGCGGAATGCAGATCCCCAGCGGCATCCGTTTGTCGTCGGCGTAATACTGTCGGTATTGGTCCAGGAACAGGCAGTCGGCGAACTGCTTGCTGTTCAGCACGTTTTCGAGGGACTGGGCGTTCGTCAGGTAGGCGTCCGGCAGCCCGGTGCTTTCAAACAGCGTCGGCAGCGTGTTCGCGGCGGCGGCGTCGGCGATCGTCTTGGCATAGGCTGCCTCCGGGATTGCGGTGAGCTCCACGGTCACGTCGTCGAATTTTTCCCTGAAATCCTTGATCACGGACCGCATGGCTTCCTCCTCTTTCGAGCCTTCGCGCACGGAGATCCAGACTGTGATATCTGCGGGGTCGAGCTTTTCGACGCGATCGTCCCAGAGCTTGCCGATGATCAACCCCACAACCGCCACGACCAGCACGGCGGCGGCGACGCTGGAGAACCGGCGCGTCCGGCGCTTTTTCTTTTCCTCCTCCACGGTGCGGACCCTGATCTCGCCGTGGATGGCCTTCAGGAATTCCTCCACGCTGCGGTAGCGCAGGTGCCGCTCCACCGCCATGGCGCGCATGACGGCGTTGCCGAGCGTGTCGGAGACCGCGGGGTTGAGCATCTGCGGCGGGACGACGTTGTCCTCCTGCTTGCGGTTGGTGGACTCGTCCGGCTTCACGCCCGTGAGCATAAAATACAGCGTTGCACCGAGGGCGTAGACGTCCGACCACGGGCCGATGTTTTTGGTGTTGTCGTACTGCTCCACGGGGGAGTAGCCGGGCTTCAGGATGATATCGATGTAGTCGTCCGTTTCATCGGAGAGCTTCGCCGCGCCGAAATCATAGAGCTTGATGCGGATATCCTTGCCGCCGCAAATGAAGATGTTGTCCGGGGCGACGTCCCGGTGGATGAGCCGTTCCCCGTGCATGGAGATCAGCGCCTTGCCCACCTCCTCCGCGATCATCACGGCGAATTCGGGGTCCGCGATCCCGCCGACGGAGGCGAGATAATCGTTCAGGCGCATGCCCTCCAGCAGCTCCATCACGATATAGGCGGTGTTGTTCTCCTCAAAGAATTCAAGGACGTTCAGAATGTTTTTGTGCGTGCCGAATCTTGCCATCGTGCGCGCCTCGGCCAGAAAGCGCTTTTTGCGGTAGTCGAACTCCTCCTGCGCCTTGCGGGAGATGATCAGCGCGGGGTCGCCCGCGGCGCGGGTCGCCAGGCGGCTGATGAACAGCTCCTTGATCGCGACCACCGTTTCCAGCGTGGTGTCCCACGCCTTATACACGATGCCGAAGCCCCCCTGCCCGATCGCCTCGCCGATGATATAGCGGTTCGCGAGAAACACGCCGGGGAACAGATATACCGGCTCCTTCGGCGGCGGACAGAACGCCGCCCCGCAGAAGGGACAGTGCCCGAACGCGTCGTCATACGTCATGAAACAGGAATAGCAGGTCTTCATACGGGTTTACTCCTTGTTCAGATAGGTTTCCCAGCCGAAATTCTCGCCGCACAGCGCCACGAACATCAGCACGGTCTCCTCCCCGAGGCCGATGAGGTCGTAGGTCTTCAGCGGCGCGCCGTAGATCACCAGCTCGCCGTTGAGGTCGGGGTAGCGCCCTTCCCCGGCGCGCAGGATGAAGTTGCGGTGCTTGGCTTCGTATGTCACCCACGCGTGGCGGCTGCCGGAGACCGTGGGGTCGAGCGACAGCACGATATCGTTGTCCGGGCTGCGGCCGATGGCGTTTTTGCCCGCCCGGATCTCAAAGCTCTGCCCGAAATGCGGACCGCCGACGCACACCAGCCACCCCACGACCGGCGTGCCGCTGACCGCAGGCCGCTCGGTGGGCGCGACCGCCTCGGGGCCGCCCGCCGCCGTGACCCTGCCGAAATAGCTGACCGTTTTGTCAACGGAGGAATTGGAAACGTCGCTGATCTCCTGCCGCAGCTCCGAAATGGAAACGTCGCCGTAGCGGTCCTGCCCGAAGGGGTCCGCATAGCCGGGGTCCGCATAGCCGGGGTCCGCGTATCCGGGCGCGGCATATCCGGAATCCTGCGCGTAAGGGTCGGGGGCGGGCGAACCCGCGTCCCATTCGCCGTACGCCGGCTCCGTCGGGAGCGGGGAAAAGGCGGAGACCGTCGGCTCCCAGCGCTGCGCCGGACCGTAAGCCGGTCCCGCCGGGTCGGGCGCGCAGGCTTGGGCAGGCTCCCACTGCGCCGGGTCGTAAGGGGGCTCTTCGGCAAGCGGCGAAAACGCGGAAACGGTCGGGTCCCAGCGGTCCGCCGGGGGCCTGCTGCGCGCCGCCTCCGGCTGCGGGGCGAACCCGCGCTGCTGGGACGGCGTTTTGCCGCCCGCCTCCGGCTGCGGCAGCTTGCCCGCGCCGGGGTTGCAGTGCGGGCAGAGCAAATAGGCGTCCGCGTCGTACCAGTGTAACTTCTTTTCGCACCTGACTACCTTCATGGCTGATTCCTCCTATTTGATCCGGATCAGGGCCGCGGTCAGATTGTCGCGCCGGACCCCCGGTCTGTCTGTGTTTTTCTCCGCCTGCCGGTCCATCGCCAGCAGGGCGTCGCAGGCGTTGTCGAAACGGCGCAGGATCGCGCGCAGGGTCGCGTCCGGCACCGCCTTATACAGCCCGTCGGAGGCGAGCAGCAGCCGGTCCCCCGGGCGCAGCCGCAGCGGGACGGAATTGTTGTCCACGAGCTGCAGATTCCCGATGCCGAGGTAGCTGATCAGCGCTTCACCCCGGGCAAGGTCCCGGTCGTAGCGTTCGCGGGTGATCTCGCCCTTTTCCAGCAGCCCGCCGAGCACCACGCGGTAAACGTGGTCCTGCGTCACCTGCGCCAGCGCCCCGGCGCGGTACAGATACAGGCGGCTGTCCCCGACGGAGAACCAGTAAAGCCCGGTCCCGTCGATGAACGCGCTCACCAGCGTTGCGCCCGCGCCGAGCGGCGCGCCGGAGGGCCCCTTCATGGCGTGGATCTCGCGGTCGATCGCCATGGCGGTCCTTTGCAGAAAGCCTGCGGGGTCCGTCGTGGCGGGGTCGCGCTCAAACGCCGCCAGCAGGCGGTCGATCGCCGTGGAGCTGGCCCTTTGTCCCCCGGCGTGGCCGCCCATGCCGTCGCACACCGCGAACAGGCCGCCGTCCGGCTGCAGGGACCAGCCCACGCAGTCCTGCTGCTCCCGCCGCCCGCCGATCACGGAGATCGCCGCGATCGACGCCGCTTCGTTTTCGTCGGTCAGGTATTCTTTGTCCCGATAGCTTCGTCTCATGTCTTTTTCACCCACACGGCGATCGCCGAATTATTGTCCATGTTTTTGCCCGCCCCGTTTTCGCGCACGGCGGCGGCCATCAGGTCCATCCACTCCCCGACGCTGCGGCTCGCCGCCAGCGCCCGGCACATCTCCTCCTCCGTGATCAGCTCCCAGAAGCCGTCGGAGCACAGCAGGATCGCCTGACATTTCTTCAGGGGGAGGGGTTTGCGGAGCTCGTACATCGGCTCCTCCCACGGCACGCCCAGCACGCGCAGCACGTAGCTGCGCTGCGGGTGGCACCGGATCTCCGATTCGTCCAGATCTCCCGCGAGCACAAGCATCTGCGGGATGCTGTGGTCCAGCGTGCGCGTCAGCACGCGGTTATCCGCGAACACATACAGGCGCGAGTCGCCCACGTGCCCGAAGCGCAGCTTTTTGCCGTCAAGGATTCCTGCCACGGCGGTCGTTTTCATGCGCTGCCCGGCGCCCAGGTACGCCTGCTCCGCGGTCAGGATATCTTCTGCGGCGGCAAAGGTATCCGCCAGAAAGCCGGCGGGGTCGTGCCCCTCGGCAAAGCGGCTGCCGAACACGTCGCGCACCAGCGCGGAGGCGACCTCCCCCATGCCGTGGCCGCCGAGGCCGTCGCACAGCACGAAGCACGCTTCATTCCCGCGCTCGAACACGCCCACCGCGTCCTCGTTGACCTCGCGGCAGCCGACGTCCGAGAAGACCGATACGTCGTAGTATTTTTCCGTCATCGCGCCTGTCCCTCCCGCCGTGCGAACGTTGTTGATTTATTTTTATCATATTTTTTGAGCAAATGCGATATTCCATGTCACAAACGTCGTTTTTTCTTGTTTATATGTATGTAAGGGCGCCCCATGCGGGCGGGTCGGCGAACCGGACGTTTGTGCAGGATTAAACGGCGTTTGTGCAGGGTTTTCGCGCGCGGGGTCGTTTTTGTTTGACAGGAACCGGGGATTCGTGCTATAGTAATATGTCGAAATGCGGTGAAAGGGAGATGGACGGAATGCGGATCGCGATTGTGGAGGACAGCGCCGCCGACGCAAAGGCGCTGAAGGAGATGACGCTGCGGCTGCTGCCGCCGGAGCTGGGGCTGGCGCAGCTTGACGTGTACGACGGCGCCGCGGATTTTCTGGCGGCGGACCGGTATTACGAGCTGCTGCTGATCGACTGCCTGCTGCCGGAGACCTCCGGCGTGGAGCTGGCGAAAACGGTCCGGCGGACGAACACGACCTCGGCGATCGTTTTTATCACGGCGTATATGGATTACGCCGCCGATGGGTACGAGACCAACGCCCTGCGCTATCTCCTGAAGCCCGTGGAGGAGAAGAAGCTGGCGGAGGCGCTGACGTATTTCGCCGGGCTGCAGACGCGCGACGCGGTGGTGGAGCTGACCGGCACCACGCGCTACGCGGCCTTCGTGAAGAAGAGCGAGATCTTATACGTGGAGTACGTCGGGCGCAAGGTCGTGGTCCGGCTGGAGGGCCGCGCCGTGGAATCCCACCGCACCATGAAGGAATTCGAGAGCCTGCTGGGACCGGATTTCTTTTTCCGCACCGCCCAGCGCTTTCTCGTGAATTTCAGTCATATCGCCGAGAAGAACGACAAGACCCTGATCCTCGATAACGGCGAGCGCGTCGCGATCAGCGGCAGGAAGCTGATGCCCTTCAATCAGGCGTATATCCGCTTCCTGCGCAAGGGGTGAGCGCCGTGGTGTGCGCGCTGTATGCGCTGCAGGAGCTTTCGTCCCTGCTGAGCTTTTATCTGCTGCTGCGGGTCGTGTTCCGCGAGGTCCCGCGCCCGGGACCTGCGCGTCCCGTTCTGGTCGCCGCCGTGAGCGTGGGCGTCAGCGTCGCCGGGTGCCTGCTGCTGCCGCAGACGGCGTCTTCGTTCGAGCTGCTCGCGTTCTTTTCCACCCTGATCGCGGTTTTCGCCCCGCCGGTGCTGTTCCGGCGGCCGCGCTTCTGGCGCAGCCTTGCGGTGCTGTGCCTGTATTACGCCACGATCGACACGCTGTGGTCGTTTATCGCGTCCTTTTTCACGGTCGGCATCCTGCACGAATGCGTGTTCGACCTGATCCTGACCGCGGGCGTCAGCCTGGCGGCGCTGCGCGCAAACCGCCGCGACATGAACGCGATGGCAGGGGCGCTGCGCGAGATCCCGTGGTGGCTCACGTTTTCGTTGTTCCTGTTCGAGCTGACGAGCTATTACAAGGAGTTCGGCCTGAGCAAAACGTGGTATAACGCGCTGTACGTCGCGTCGTCCATCCTGATCTTTCTGTCCATTCTGTATCTCGTGTTCCGGGTGTTCCGGCTCGTCTATACGCAGAACGATATCCTGCGGCGGCTGAACGAGCAGCTTCTCGGCGCCGAGGCGCAGAAGAACGCGGACGAGACCCTGCGGCGCTTCCGGCACGATATCCGCAATCATACCGTCGCCGTGAACGCCCTGCTGGAGCAGGGGGATTACGCCGGGGCGAAGCGCTATTTCGCGGATCTGACGCGGGAGGTCGGCGGGGCGCTGCCAAGGTATTCGACCGGGAACGCCGTCGCGGATTCCCTGCTGAACGTGAAGGCCGCCGCGGCGGCGGCGCAGGACGCGGTGATCTCCTTCAGCGGGGCCGTCCCCGAAAAGGGGATCGATCCGAAGGACCTGTGCGTGTGCTTCGGCAACCTGCTCGATAACGCCGTGGAGGCGGTCTCCGCCCTGCCCGCCGGGGCGGCGCGGACCGTTTCGATCCAGTCCGTGCTGCGGGGCAACGTGTGGAGCCTTTCGTTCACGAACCCCGCGCCCGCCGCCCGCGCCCTCGGGCGGGCGTTGCCCCGCACCACCAAAAAGGACGTGAAGGCGCACGGCATCGGGCTGAAAAACGTGCGGGATACCGTGAAAGCATATAACGGCTCGCTGCATCTGTCCATAGAGGACGGGCAGTTCATCGCCGAGGCGCTGTTCGAGCTTGCGAAAACGCCGGGCGCGGCACCGTAACGCGCCCGCTTGCGATCCAGTTTACAGGAGGGATCTTATGAAGATGAAAACCGTGAAAAAGCTCTGTTGCATTTTACTGGCGGCGCTGTTCCTTGCCGTCGGCTGCCGGCTGCCCGGCGCGACCGTCCGCGCCGCGGACTTCCGGCGCGGGGACGTGATCGCGTTCGGGCATTACCCGCAGGCGCTCGTGACGGATGAAGCCCTGCTTGCGGCGCTGGAGGCGCTGGACCCCGACCCCGTTTGGGTCCCTATGGGCTTTACGGGCGACGCGGCGGCGGAATACACGTTTTACCGCGACGTCGACTACGCGGGCGAGACCTACCGCGCGCTGTATTTCACGCGTGCCAACTCCAACGCGCAGGCGCGCTACGGCTATACGGCGGACACCGTCTACTGGTTCCGCTTCGAGCCCATCGAATGGACGGTGCTGGACCCGGATACCGGGATGCTGATCGCGAACAGGATCCTCGATACGCAGCCCTTCGCCAATACGATCTATAACGCGCAATACACGGACGAGGGAAATCGGTATTATCTGAATAACTACGCGCACAGCTCGATCCGCGCCTGGCTGAACGGGGCGTTCACCGGCGCCGCCTTTTCCGCCGAAGAAGCGGCGGTCCTGGTCCCGCGCGAGCAGGACAATTCGGTTTCGGAGATGGAGGCCGCCATTTCGCGCTATGCCTGCGAAAACACGAGCGACCCCGTGTTTCTGCTCTCCTACGCCGAAGCCTTGAACGCGGACTGGTTCCCGACGGACGCGGACCGCGTGCGCGGCGGCACGCCCTACGCCCGCGCGCTGGGGGTGGAGAATTACTACGACCAGTTCCCGGAATCCGATCCCGCAAACGATTTCTGGTTCCTGCGCAGCCCCGCCGCGTCTCCCGTCAAGCAGGGCTACATCGGCGTGACGGGGAGCGTTTCCCGCGATATGGACGACTACAGCTTCGACGTGGGCGTGTGTCCGGCGGCGTATATCGACCTCGACGCGTACGAGCTGCTGGCCGCGCCGGAGGAGCCGGAGCCCTCTCCCTATGCGGACCTGACCTTCAGCTTTGCCGACGGCATACTCACGGTCGGCGGGACGGGCAGCGTCCCTGCCGTGGAGGACCCCGCGCAGACGCCGTTCGCGCCCTACGCCGGGGACTGCCGGGTCCTTGTGCTGGAGGCGGGGATCGAGGCTGCGGAGAGCTATGCCTTCGACGGGCTGGAGAACGTGGAGATCCTGATCCTGCGCGGCCCGACGGCGCTGTATGACGAGGCGTTCGCCATGAACCCGAAGCTCGGTCTTGTGATCGCCATGGATACGTTCGACTGCGCACCCGGCGCGTTCGCCCCGGATACCGCCGTCTCCTTCTACGAGCCGCGGCAGACGCCTCACACGGGGGACCTGCCCTACGGCGCGGCCGCGCATCCCTATGACTTCTCGGACGACACCCTGAACGTGGGCGGCAGCGCGGCGATGAACGTCTACGGCCTGTTGGACCTGATGACGGTGCTGTGCGGGCGCTTCGACCCGATCCGCTACGCCTGCTTCGATTCCTATACCTCGACGGACCTGCCGTTTTACGTCTACGACCGCGGCGCGAAGGATTACGTCCCGGCGGAAAACAACACGCTTCAGGGCGTGCGCTTCTCGGTACAGGTCCCGGCGGATGACGGCTGGGCCGCCGTCTCCTTTAACGAATTCTGCGCGCGCGCCGGCAGCGGCAGCCTCGATACCTTCCGGCTCGTCGGCGACCTTGAGACCGGCGAGGAGGTAAAGGAGAATATCTTCAAGCTCATCGGGGACGAGATCGCGGCAACGATCCAGAAGATCCTGACCTGGATCGTGGGCCTGCTCAACGCCCTGTTCCGGATCTTCTCGAAATAAAAAAAAGCGAAATGAAAAGTACATTCGGATGGACAAAACAGGTTCTTACGAAGGACGGGAGGCCCTGGCTGCCGGTGATGGGCGAATTCCATTTCTCCCGGTATCCGCGCCGTTACTGGCTCGAAGAGCTTGAAAAAATGAAAGCCGGCGGCGTGGAGATCGTTTCGACCTATGTTTTCTGGAACCATCATGAGGACGTTTCCGGCGGGCTGCATTGGGACGGCGACCGCGATATCCGTTTCTTCCTGACCTGCTGCCGCGAGGCCGGCCTGCTCGCCTTCCTCCGTCCCGGCCCGTGGTGTCACGGCGAGGCAAGGCACGGCGGCTTCCCGGACAGGCTTCTTGCGTCGGGCATGCGTCTGAGAAGCAACGATCCCGCTTATCTCGAAGAGGTCCGCCGCTTCTGGACGTCGCTGTACGAGCAGGTCGGGGGCGCCCTTCATAAAAACGGCGGTCCGGTCATCGGACTGCAGATCGAAAACGAGTATTCAAAGGGAGGAAGCGGCTGCGGCGACGAACACATCCGCGCCCTGACCCGGCTCGCAAGGGAGATCGGCTTCGACGTTCCGCTTTGGACCGCGACGGGCTGGAGCAGCTTCATCGGCGACCTTCTTCCCGTCAGCGGAGGCTACGTGGAGGAGCCGTGGCATTCCTCGACCGGGGAGCTTCCGGCAAACGACTGCTTCGTCTTCGCGGACAAGGCGCATCTGCCGAACATCGGGAAATACCTGTTCGACCCGTCCCAATTCCCGTTCCTGACGGCGGAGCTCGGCGGCGGGCTTCAGGTCACCTACAACCGAAGGCCGCGCGTCAGCGCGTCGGACGTCGGCGCCGCCTCCCTGATCCGGCTCGGCAGCGGCGCGAACCTTCTCGGCTACTATGTTTTTCACGGCGGCACGAACCCGGTGGGCGAGCGGTACACCCTGCAGGAGAGCAGATCGGTCGGGAACAGCTGCGACCTTCCGGCGTTCTCCTATGATTTTCAGGCGCCGATCCGTGAATTCGGCAGCATTGCCGAAAGCTACCGCGAGATCCGCATGCTTTCCATGTTCCTCCGGGATTTCGGCGAAACGCTCGCGCCGATGGACGCTTATATTCCCCCGGACGCTCCCCGCGACCCGGAGGATACCGGGACCCTGCGCACGGCGGTCAGGACCGACGGAAACAGCGGGTTCCTTTTCATCAACAACTATCAGCGCCGCAGGAAAATGCAAAAGCATGAAAACGTCCGCCTGTGCGCCGGTGACGTCCGCTTCCCGCCGATGGACGTCCTTCCCGGCGAATACTTCTTCCTGCCGTTTCATATGAAGCTGGGAGAAGCGGAGTTGATCAGCGCGGCGGCAACGCCGCTTTGCAGGCTTCGCGACGGCTTTGTCTTTTATGCCGACCGCGCGCCGCGGTACCGTTGGCGCACGGTCCCCGCGAAGGTCCTGACGCTTTCCCGGGAGGACGCGAAAAACGCCGTCAAGGTGCGCTTTGACGACGAATATCTGCTGATCTGCGGGCAGCCCGTTATGGAAACGAAGGACGGCGTCTTCTGCCTTGCCCGAAAAGACGCGGAGCTGAAAATCTTCCCGGCGCTGCCGGAGCCCTGCGGCGCGGACGGAGACGGATGGACGCGCTGTACGCTTCCGATCCCGGAATCGGGCGTCAGGCTGCGCGTGAACCCGCTTATGCAGGTCAGCGATCTTTACCGCGAATATGAGCTCCTCCTCGACGGAACGGTCGCGGGGGACGACGTTTTCCTGACGGTGGATTATGAAGGCGACCAGGCGGAATTGCTCCTGGACGGCAGAAAGGTCGCCGACGATTATTACCGGGGCGAGAGCTGGGAGATCGGCCTGAAAAGGTGGGATTTCCCGCGGAGGATGCTTCTTCGTATCTTTGCCATGACCCGGGGCGCGCCGGTCTTTACGGACGAGCCGCTGCGGTTTGAAAACGGAAGGGCGCTTCGGCTCAACGGCGTGACGGCAAAGGAGGAATTCCGGCTGCGGATCACGCCGGACATCCTTGCCCGATCGCAAAAGCTGTAAGGGAAGGGCAAATCACGCAAAAAAGGCGGCCGAAGCCGCCTTTCTTGTTTTTCAACTCAGAATTTTCTGTCGCGCGGGACGCGGTCGGTGATCTTATTCAGGATCCGGTGCAGGACGAACATGAACTTGTTGTCCAGATTCAGCCAATAGACCGCCTGCACCGCGCCGAACACGGCGGCTGCCGCGCCGAGCAGGACCGCGATCAGCTTCGCGAAAAGCATACAGACTTTTTTCATACCGTCGTCCTCCTTACCAGCCCTTGGAATCGTCGAAATTGAGCAGGGAAGCGTCCAGCGGCTCCTCGCCCATCACGGTGGACATAAAGTCGTTGAACTGCCGCCGCATCTCGCTGCGCGGGATGCTTCTGGGGTCGATGAGATCGTGGGAGATCCACACGATCGGGATGTCCCGCTCGTTGCAGATATCCTGAATCATGCCGGTCATGGCTTTGGACCCCTTGCAGGTGATGTTGTCGTAAAACACGATCATGTCGCAGTTGAAGCGCTCGTATTCCTCGAACAGCTGCAGCATGTTTTCGTAGCCGCCCACCAGGTGCCGCCGCATGATGGCCTGCTCCCAGAGCTGCGCCACGCCCCACAGGGCCTCCTCCTTGTCCTCGGCGTTGATGTAGTCGCTGTGGCTCATGTTGTTCAGCACCACCACGGTGTTCACGCCCCAGCACTCGTACATCCAGGTGGAGAAATGCATATAGTAGGAGGCCGGCGCGCCGCAGACGAGCGTGCGGTGGCGGGTCTTCGGACGGACGTTGATCTTCTCCTTCACGCACTTTTCGCAGATCGCCAGCATTTCGCGGCCGATTTTGGCGCAGTTTTCGTTCAGACCGCTGGAGAAGGAGAGCTGGAACGAGCGGTACAGGAGGTTCGGCACGCTCGGCACGGGGTAGTAGGGGGATTTCGCCAGCTCCCACAGCTCGTGCTGGATACGCGTCTCCTCGTTATACTGCCGGATGGTCTTGAAGAACGCGTCCCAGTCGAAGGTCTCGCCCGTGCAGTCCTCGATGAATTTGATGACCTCCTTCACGTGCGCGACCGCGTATTCGCGCGTGTCCGCGTCCCGCCAGCGCATCGGCGTGCAGCCCTGAATGGACGGCACGCGCAGCCGCCGCTCCACGACCGAGGAATTCATGACCGAGGAGTCGCAGGGGGCGTTGGAGGTGATGAGGCAGGCGCCGTAGTAGGGGAGCTGGTCGTCGATGGCGACGCCGCAGACGATGGAGGAGTTCCGGCAGGAGTCGGACGGCAGGCCGTAGGAGTCGATGACGTCGGAGAAATAATACCCGGCGTGTTGGTCGTTGGCGGCGGCGAGGATGCCGAAATAGGGCTCCTCCACCGCGTTCGTCAGATTCGGGAAGCCGCCGATGAGGATCGGGGAGGCGTCCTGCTCGAAGATGACCATCTTTTTCGCGTAGTCGTTCTTGCCGAAGCGCTCGTCGGCGCGAATGATCTTGACCAGCGCCTCCACGTTGCTTTTCAGCAGGAACTGCATATATTTGTGCGCGATCAGCAGCGCCTCGCCGTGCGCGTCGTCGATCGTGCGGTCCACCATGCTGCCGCTGCCGAGATAGGGCGCGAGCCAGTGGTAATGGGTCAGCGCCTTGAACGCGCGCACGGGGTCCGCCTTGATGAGCTCCCCGCTGATCTTCTTTTCGGTCAGCCACTCGCGGAAGTCCACCCACGAGTCCTTCCAGCCGCGCCACTTGCGCCAGCGCGCCAGCTCATAGCCGTCGTAAAAGCGGTTTCTGGTGCCTCTGTCCGGTTTCTTTGCCATGTCTCAGCCCTCCTTCT
>CACZGD010000019.1 GCA_902780565.1 Oscillospiraceae bacterium | reverse complement strand
CTGCGGCTTCGGGGTGTTTGACGGCGCGCTTGCCGCAGGCGGCACCGTACGCGGAATGACCGCGAAGAACGCTTCCGGCGTTCTGACCCGCAAGGAGATCGACAAGCTGACCGAGCATGCCAAGGGCATCGGCGCGAAGGGACTTGCGTGGGTGCGCTGTACCAAGGACGGCGTTTCCTCCTCCTTCGGCAAGTTCCTTTCCGAGGAGACCATGCAGGCGGTGCTTGCCGCCGCAGGCGCTGAAGAAGGCGACGCGGTTCTGATCGTGGCGGACGCGAAGAAGACCCTTGCGCTGACGGTGCTCGGCACCCTTCGCTGCGAGGTCGCCAAAAAGCTGGATATCATTCCCAAGAATCAGTATAACATGCTGTGGATCGTGGAATTCCCGTTCTTTGATTGGGACGAGGAAACCCAGTCCTGGGTCGCCATGCACCATCCCTTCACCGCTCCCATGGACGAGTGCCTTGACTATCTTGAAACCGACAAGGGCGCCGTGCGCGCAAAGGCCTACGATCTGGTGCTCAACGGCATTGAGCTGTCCTCCGGCTCCATCCGCATCACGGATCCCGAGCTGCAGGGCCGCATCTTCTCCCTGCTCGGTCTTTCCGACGAGGAGGCCAAGAGCAAGTTCGGCTATCTGCTTGACGCGTTCCGTTTCGGGCCGCCCCCGCATGGCGGCATGGGCATCGGCCTTGACCGTCTGGTGATGCAGATGATCGGCGCGGAAAGCCTGCGCGATGTGATCGCGTATCCCAAGCTCAAGGACGCGACCGAAGCTATGACGCAGTGCCCCTCGGCTGTCGACGACGCGCAGCTCGATCTGCTCGGTCTGCAGATCAAGCCGCAGGAATAACAACATATCGCAAAGCCCATTTCCGATGGGCTTTGTGCTTTTGAGGTGAAAGTATGGAACCGAGGCTTTCTTTTCATAACGGCGCGTTCAAGGTCATGCAGATCGCGGATACACAGGAGCTTTCTTTCGTGAGTCAGGATACGATCCTGCTGCTCACCATGGCGATCTACCGCGAAAAGCCGGATCTCGTGATCCTTACCGGCGATCAGATCCATGGCATGGACCCCACCTTCCGGCTCGGCAGCGTGCGGGACAACGTGGAGCGGACGCTTTATAAGCTGCTGAAGCCCATTGTGAAGGCTGGGATCCCCTTTGCCGTCACTTACGGTAATCATGACTGTCAGGTCGGGCTGTCGAACGCCGAGCAGGCAGAGATCTACGCCGGTTTTCAGGGGTACATCGCCGGGCAGACGCGCGACGAGACCGATCCCGGTACGTTTTATCTGCCGGTTTACGGCGCGGACGGCAGCGTAAAGCTCAATCTGTTCGCGTTTGATACCGGCACGCAGGATACAGACGGCGCCTATCAGCCCGTGACAAAGGCGCAGCTCGATTTCTTCAGGGAGACCTGCGCCGGAAATACGCCCACAGGCGTGTTCCAGCATATCCCCGTTCCGGAGTTTTACGACGCGCTCGAGAAGGCGCCGAAGGGCACGCCGGGCGCGGTGGAAGCGTTCCGGACCCACGCGGGCGAATTCTACGTGCTGCCGAAGGGAGCGAAGGAAACGGGCGGCTTCATGGGCGAATCCCCCGCTGTCCCTGACGAAAACAGCGGCGAATTCGACGCGCTGAAGGATGCGGGGAACGTGCTGTTCCTTGCCGTGGGGCATGACCACAACAACGCCTTCGTGACAGAGAAAAACGGGATCAAGCTCATCTATACGCAGGGCGCAGGCTTCCACGTTTACGGCCCCGGCGAAAAACGCGGCGTCCGCATATTCGAGTTCCGGGAGGACGATCCCGCGGCATTCACAACGCGGACTGTGACGTTCCGGGAAGCGGTCGGCGGCTCCGTATCCAATCCCCCGCTCGATTTTGCCCTCACGCACATCCCGACGTCGGTCGAGCAGGTCAAGAAGATCCCGGTCGTCGGGGAAGCGGTCGTCGGGCTTGTGAATACCCTCGGCGAAAAGCTGAACAAGGGAACAAAAGCGCCCGACACGGAGACAGCGCAGGAGGAACCCGATTTCCATTACGAAACGATTGAATAGTTTATTTTATAATTATCCTTATTTATTGTCATGATTCACCGTCTCCGGCACATCAGGTCGGAGACGGTTTTCTCTTGGCGTATATATAACAAATACTAATATATTTTCAATATTTAATAAATAGTAAAGAACATCGACAAAAAAGACTTGATTTTTTTAAAAAAATGGATAAAATAGTATTAGCACTCAAAAAACAGGAGTGCTAAAAATCATCAAAAATTGTATTTCAGATATGGAGGTCATTAGCATGAAACTCAGACCGTTAGGCGACAGAGTCGTCCTGCAGTTCACCGCTGCCGAGGAAACTACCAAAGGCGGCATCATCCTTGCTTCTTCCGCGCAGGAGAAGCCCCAGATCGCTGAGATCCTGGAAGTCGGCCCCGGCGGCATTATTGACGGCAAGGAAATCAAGATGGAAGTCAAGGTCGGCGACAAGGTCATCCTGAACAAGTACGCGGGCACCGAGGTCAAGCTCGGGTCGGAGGAATACGTCATCGCGAAGCAGAGCGACATCCTCGCAATCGTAGAGTAAGTCAGAAAGGGAGTATTGAATTATGGCAAAGCAGTTACTGTATGGAGAAGAAGCCAGAAAGGCGCTCGGCGCGGGCATCGATAAGCTCGCCAATACCGTGAAGATCACCCTCGGCCCGAAGGGCAGAAACGTGGTCCTTGATAAAAAGTACGGCGCTCCCCTCATCACCAACGACGGTGTGACCATCGCCAAGGAGATCGAGCTGGAGGATCCCTTTGAGAACATGGGCGCGCAGCTTGTGAAGGAAGTCGCCACTAAGACCAACGACGTGGCGGGTGACGGCACCACCACCGCAACCCTGCTTGCGCAGACGCTTGTGACCGAAGGCATGAAGAACGTTGCCGCCGGCGCGAACCCCATGGTCGTCAAAAAGGGCATCCAGAAGGCCGTTGACGCCGCCGTCGAGGGGCTGAAGGAGAACGCCAAGCCCGTGTCCTCCTCCGCTGATATCGCCAGAATCGCCACCGTTTCCTCCGGCGACGAGACCGTCGGCGCGCTGATTTCCGAAGCGATGGAAAAGGTCAGCTCGGACGGCGTGATCACTGTTGAAGAGAGCAAGACCGCCGAGACCAACTGCGACGTGGTCGAAGGCATGCAGTTTGACCGTGGGTATATCTCCCCCTACATGGTCACAGATACCGATAAAATGGAAGCCGTTGTGGACGACGCTTACATTCTGATCACCGACAAGAAGATTTCCAACATTCAGGAGATCCTGCCCCTGCTGGAGCAGATCCTGCAGGCCGGCAAGAAGCTGATCATCATTGCCGAGGACGTGGAGGGCGAAGCGCTTGCCACGATCCTTGTCAACAAGCTTCGCGGCACCTTCACCTGCATCTGCGTCAAGGCGCCCGGCTTCGGCGACAGAAGAAAGGAAATGCTGCAGGATATCGCGATCCTGACCGGCGGTGAGGTTATCACCTCCGATCTCGGTCTGGAGCTGAAGGATACGCAGGTCAGCCAACTTGGCCGCGCGCGTCAGGTCAAGGTCACGAAGGAAAACACCATCATCGTGGACGGCGCCGGTGAGACCGCTGAGATCAAGGCGCGCGTCGCCCAGATCAAGAAGCAGATCGAGGAGACCACCTCTGATTTCGACCGTGAGAAGCTGCAGGAAAGACTTGCAAAGCTCTCCGGCGGCGTTGCCGTCATCCACGTCGGCGCTGCGACCGAGGTCGAAATGAAGGAGAAGAAGCTCCGCATCGAGGACGCTCTGGCAGCCACCAAGGCCGCCGTGGAAGAGGGTTACGTCGCGGGTGGCGGCATTGCCCTGCTCAACGTCATCCCCGCCGTGAACGCCCTGCTTGAGGAGACCGAGAACGCCGACGAAAAGACCGGCATCAAGATCGTTCTCAAGGCTATGGAAGCTCCCATCCGTCAGATCGCCGCGAACGCCGGTATGGAAGGCAGCGTGATCATCGACGCGATCGAGCGCTCCGGCAAGAACGGCTACGGCTTCAACTTCGCCAGCGAGGAATACGTGGATATGGCGGACGCCGGAATCCTTGATCCCACCAAGGTCACCCGCAGCGCGCTGCAGAACGCCGCGTCCATCGCCGCGATGGTGCTCACCACCGAGTCCCTTGTCACCGACAAGCCCGATCCCGCAGCCGATGCTGCCGCGAACGCCGCCGCAATGGCAGGCGCCCAGGGCGGGATGTATTGATCCGTCAAATTAGTCTTTTCGGGTCCCCAAATCCGGGGGACCCGTTTTTTTGTGTCACGCCGCTATCAATTCTGTCACTGTATAGTTGAATCTAAAAACAGACTGCCGCAAGTGCTGTTTTTCTATGCCTGAAAGGAGATATTTTGTTATGACTCTTGTTCTGATCGTGATTCTTTACGGGATCGGCGACCCGCTTGATATTGCGTTTCGCGGCTGGATGTTTACGGTCCTGTGGATCCTGTTCGGTGTGAAGGCTGCGCTGACGCTCTTTTCCACGACGGTGAAACTTGCGGACAGATCAAAAGGTTTATCGGGGGACAGGAAATGAGCGGCAAGCAATATCGTCCCGGCTGCAACGCGGAGGGGTACAAGGACCCGACCGCCAGTGCGGCGATCGAGAAGATCACGCGGGAGGAGCAGGACGCCGATCGGCGCGCAGGTCTGCTGCTCAGGATCTGGAAGGACCTGATGGCGTTGGGCGGCTTTCGCTCCCTCGTGCCGGCACGGATCCGCGACCGCAAGACCGGGCGAGAGTCAGGCAGAACAGGAATTACAGCCGATCCATTGTCCATCCGAAGCAAGTAAAAAAACGATTCCGTCAATAAAAAAGGCAAAAAAATGCCAAATTCTTTGAAGGAATCGCACTGTGTTATTCAGTTAAATAATGCCGCGCGCCAGGCAGAAATCAAATCGTTCAAGGATTTTGCGGCATTCGCGGGCGATGTGGAGGGCAGCGTGACGGCTTCCCTGCCCGTGATGGGCAGCAAATACTTTTTATAATATTTTGCGGCGGTCGTCCCATTGACAAAAATCCTGCGGATCGGCGCAGTCTGAAGGATCGGCGTCAGGTCGTTTGCCTTCACGTTCCGGATCGACGCGTCGCTACTGCCGACGATCTCACATTCACCGATCACGTCCCATACCGCAATATGATGCCGCAGCAGAAACGCCTTCTTCGTTTCGGCAGTGTCGCCGGGGCAATCTGAATACAACACCTCCATGACCCGCCAGAAACGGTTTTGCGGATGCCCGTAAAAGAACGCGGCTTCACGGGATTTGACTGACGGAAAACTGCCGAGAATCAGGATCTCGCTGTGTTCGTCAAAGACCGGCGGAATGTTATGTACGATCATATGCCGCCTCAAACTCTTCCCGCGTGACGGAATACAGGACGTCGTCAAAAATCACCCCGCCGTATCCCTTCACACATTGCCGCAAAACGCCCTCACAGCGGAATCCAAGCCCCTCAAGCAAGCGCCGGGAGGCCATGTTTGGCGCAAAGGACCGCACCGTCACCAATGTATTTCCGCCGTCCGTGAGCAGATACCGCAGCACTGCGGCAAGCGCCTCCGTCATATACCCGCAGCGTGAGTGCCCTTCCCCGAGATAGTAATTGAGCTCAATCGAACCCACGTCATACCGCAGGGAATCCTGCGTGAGCCCGATCTCTCCGATCAGCTCACCGCCTTTCCGCAGAAACAAACCGAAGAGGCTCCCCTTTTTCTTCTCCAAATACGCACGCATCTTATCCGCGTCCCATTTCTCCATTCCGTTATAGCGCAGAACAAAATCCGTGTTCTGGATCTCGAGCAGCGCCGCAGCATCCGCGGCGCCCAACAGACGAATACATAAACGCGCAGTCTCGAATTGCATTGCATAGACCTCCGATCTTCACGATTCGTTCTGATTATACCATACTTCTCCGGCGATTGCATTATGAAACGCAAAAAAAACGAAATCTCTTCCCGCTCGTCACTCCGCTTCTAGATCCCATCATGGAACTAACTTTGGGAGTTTCCTGCTTCGAAAAACTTTCAAAAAAATAAAAAAAATGCTTGACTTTTACTGACTCTGCGTGTATAATATCCCTTGTTCGGTGAGAACAAATGCTGCTATGGCTCAGGCGGTAGAGCGCATCCTTGGTAAGGATGAGGTCACCAGTTCAATTCTGGTTAGCAGCTCCAGGATAAAAACCTTGAAGTTTCAACGATTTCAAGGTTTTTTCTTTTTTCCCGAAAACCCCGAAAAAGGGGGGCCTCATTTCCGGCTTATTTACAAAAATTACTTCTCGGCGGTCGCAATTCCGAGCTTGATCGCACCTTCCATTCCCGGAATCAGCAATTGCTCCGGTGGGTCGATTCCCGGTCGGACAACTCTCATCATGATTAAAAGATAGGGGTAGAATGCTTCCCATACACGATCAGATTCAGGTCCCTGCTGTTTCCAACCAAACAGCTTGTCAGCTTGAACGTCACAAAACTCTGTGTCAAACTGAGACTGCAGGAAAGAAAAAGCGTTTTCCGGGGAGAAAGAACTCCCCTTCTTCCGATAAATCGCAAGACAAATTGCGGCATAGTAAGACGTGATATAGCATTCCGAATTTCGCTTCTGCCGTTCGCTATAGGTCTTTTCACAAAAATGACGGATATCAGACGTCAGTTTCGGAATGTCGAGGAACGCCTCGGAGAGATCGTTCCGTAAGCCTTCGCTCTTCATAATCCCTGAAACCGTTTTATCCCGAAGTTCCAGAATCGCTGGAATTCCCTCCTGTGACGTCCAGCGCTTTTCGATTTCTTCACGAATCGGTCGCTCCCGACCATCGGAAGAAAGCCCGGAATAGACTTCGCACCAATGCAGACACTCGCCGTATTTCTTCAGGTCGCGGGAGGCGAGCATCAGACCATAAACCTGATTCGGTCTCGTCGGATTGCATTCGTGCGCCTTCAAATAGCAGTCGTAGGCTTTTTGATAGTTGCCCTGTCCGCCGTATGCGCCGCGCCGATGCTGTTCATGATTTCCGTTGAGTATTTGCGGTCGGGCGTCGGCACGCGGTAGACGCACGGGTGATAGAAATGATTCAGGTCGTTGTAGCGGTCATAATACCGGTCGCTTTATAACGCTCGTTGGTTCGGGGCGACGACAAGCCACAGCGCGCGTCTTCGTGCCTGCTTTCAAGGCGTCCGAGGATCAAACGAAACGACGGCAATCGAATCAGGATTCCCTCCACACGGAAATTGCGGCAACAAGGACAAGGAAAAGAATCAAGCCGCCGAAAGCCATCAGCAGGGTCAGCCCCTTCTTTTTTACGTCCTCAAGAAGCCCTGCCCCGGTCTTGATCACGTATCCGTCTTCCGCTGCGGATGATTCGATCAGCCGGAAACGGATCACATCTCCCTTTTGGTAATGCGCTTTCGATCTGCGTCCCAAACTCTCCGTGCAGGAATATACGACAGTCTCCCCTTTATCATTTTGAGTCGATATCGTATACGCATATTCCTTTCCGTTGACCTTTCCTTTTTTGTTATAGGAATCCCAATGGCTTTCATCTGTGACCGTCCCCTGCAGAACGTCCTTTTTCAGTTTAAAACTCAGCCATCCGAACAGGGCTGAGAGAAACTTGCCGAGCATAACGAAAAAAACCAAAATTGCGCCCTGCAACATACCTGCCTCACTGCCTTTCTTTTGGAGAAATCTTTTACGCAGGCAGTATAGCACAACAAAAACGGAAAATGGTCGCTTTTATCACGACATTTTCAGGGGCCTTGTTTTTTGCAGGGCGGCTCCCACGCGGGCTCCACGGCAAGCAGATCCCCCGGGCGTTGCATGAAGAGGGACTATGGGATCCCTGCCCTTGCGCGGAAGCGAGAGTGCACCTTACGCGGGCAGGAAATCGGTTCCCTTGCGAGTTGTTTCCGATCAAACTCCCGCGTCCAGCGTCCGCGTCATTTCCGAAAAGCGCGTCAGGAGTGCCTTGTCCTTTTCCTCGTCATTTGCGGTGCGTTCTGTCATGGCAAGCGTTTCATCAACGAGCGCCTGCTGGGCGTTCGTCAGCGTTCCGCCGGAGGAAAGGAAGGCGTTCAGACGCGGCAGATCGGTCCGATAAAATGATTTAAGGTCCCGCGCGCCGTTGAACTGCGGATAAAAAGGTTTTTTCCCGGGGTCGGCGCAGTCGGAAACGCGTTCGATCTGACCAAGCGCGAGCGAAAGAGCCAAAGCGAGAGCTGTGTTGTTATCCTCCAGCTCATGCTTCTGCCGCAGGAAAAACCACGTATTGTCCGCAAAGGGCGCAGTTGACAAATCAAGCGAACCGTCGGGTGAGAGAAGCCGATCGATTCCGGAGAAAGCTTGCCCTGCAGGGACGGACGCAACGCCCGGCGCGGTAGAGGAAATATCGATCAGCTCATCGCTGTTGACGTCCTTTGCGTGTCGAAGCAATCCGAGCGCGGCGCAGGTGGGAGAGCCGGCGCCATAGGGCAGGCCGTAGCCGCAAACAAATGAGAAGCTAACGCCCGCCGCCTTCAGCGAGAGAAGCCGCGACGGAACGCTTTTCTGAGCAGCAATATACGATTTCGCTTCTTCGCGCACGCCTTCCGGGATAAGCGGGAGAAACCGTTCGCACGTTTCCGGCGGGGCAAGGGCGAGAAGTGAGGGCGCGGGAAGAATGATCTCTTTTACGATCGCACCGAGAAGCGTATCGAATAGACCGGAAAGCGCTTTATCTGAAAACAGGCGCAGCACGGGACGAAGGCGTTGCTCGGTCTTCCGTCCGAAAGCCTCCGCCAGAAGCCCCTTTTTCAAAAGCTCCTTTGGGGAACCGGTAAACGCCCGGTCCAGCAGATCCGTCATCACGCCGGAGCCCTGCCAGCAGCCGACGACGCTGACGACCCGCTTGACACGGTTTTCGGCGGGGTCCGGATATTTCGCGAGATATGCGCTCACGACGCTTGCGCCCATGCTCATGGGGACGAGCACGACTTCGGAAGCGCCGACGCGGTTGTTCTGCAAGGCTGTTTCAATAAAGGCGTGCAATTCCTCCACATTCCGGGAGGTCAGGGAGCAGGGACGGTAATTGAAGCAATACAAATAATCCTCAAACGTCTCGCCGAGCGCTTTTCGCGCGATGGCTTCACAGGGGACGGAGCGATAGAAACGCGCCTTGGCGCGGCTGCGGAGGACGCCGTTTTCATCAACGGCCCCGGGATAGGAGGAGAACGGACCGGGATAACGGGGCGTGACCACGCGCGGATCTGCGTCGCCTTTTGCGTCGAGCTTGTTCAGTGAAAAAAAGGCGCCGACGAGCTGCCTTGCGGTCTTTTCGCGCAAAAGATTCCGCCGCATGACTGCGGTACCGAAAAGCGCGGCGGCCGTTTTAACGAGCGCGCACCGCCCGGTGCGGGTGCCCAGGCCTTCCTTCGCGCGAAAAGCAAAGATATTCCAGGAATCGAGCTCCTTGCCCGCCTCGATCAGGGGGGCGTAGTTTTCATAATCCTGCAGCGTACCGGCAGAAAAAGCCCCGGGCGCAAGATATGCACGGTCGAAGAGATAAGAAAACGACTGCCCGATGCCGGTCACGAATACGATCAGAGCATCGGTTTTGCTGCCAGGCCCGGTGGAAGTCATCACAGTTCCCCCCTGTCACTTTTTCAGATGCGCTGTCAACAGGCCGATCGCCGTTCCTGCCGCGGTAAGGACTGCCCCTGCGCCGAGCAAAGTATACTTCTTCCTCGCGCTCTCGTCCGCGTCCCAAAAATACCTGAGGCGTGAAAGCGCGTCGTCCCCGCAGAGATCCTTGTAGGTATAATACGCGGTTTCAAACGAATCCGGATCGTCCGCATGAAGCGTGAAGAGGCGCACGCCGCGCGTTTCCTTGGCGCCGTAGCAGCGGAAGGAGGCTGCGCCGCTCTGGATAAAGCGCATACCGTCGGATACGCCGTCGAAGCAGTTGCGGTGATCGTGCCCGAAGACAAAGGCGCGAACGTCGCCGCGCCGGCGTACGGCTTCATAGAGGCCGAAGGGGTCCTCCCCCGCGCTGATCGATTCGCCGAGTACGCCGCTCGCCTTTTCGGGGTCAAGGCGCACGAAGCGTACGCCGTCCCACATCGCGCCGGGCTCTGTTTCCGCACAGGGAATCAGAAGATCTTTCGTCTGCGGCAGCGGCACGTGCATGAACATGAGGGACGGGACCGGCATTCCCCCGTTTTCTTCTGCAAGGGAGGCCGACGTGCGCGCATACCACTGTACGGTCTCCTCCCTGATTTTCCAGTACTGTCCGGTTTCGTCGTTCCATGCGCTGTCCAGCAGCCAGAGGTTCCACGCCGTTTTACCGTCGCGCGTGCGAATCGGGATATGATAGGTATCACAGTCGACAGCAGGATCGGTTTCGTTCATCGGCAGACAGGAAGAATAAGCGTGGTAAAGCGCGAACTGCGCTTCCTTTGTCACATCGTTCATATCGTCGTGGTTCCCGTAGATCATGGCAAACGGCACGTTTCTTTGATCGACCGGCAGAAGGATGCGCTTCAGCGCCCGCCGCATCTGCCGCAGCGTAAAGGCGGGATTGCGGACAGATTGAATGCGGAACGGACCGACGTCCAGCAGATGGTTGCCGAGCGTGTTGTCGCCGGTAAATAAGACAAGATCGGGCGAGAACGCGTCGTATGCCGCGTCGAGCATTTTGAGCATGGCGCGGCGCGGGTGCACAAGGTCCTGCGGGTCGCTGACCTGCAGGACGCGGAAGGTGCCATCCTCCCGAAAGGATAAAGCGTTGGAATCAGCAGTCGGCATTTTCTTTCTCCTCATTCGCGTCCGCCGCGTTCTTGACGGCCTCCGCCGCCGCTGCGCGGCGCTCGTTGAGTTCACGGTACATCCGATCACGAGTGCGCCTGTCGACGTTGTACCAGAACATCGGGATCATGCTGGAGAGCACAAGGATCGCCGGAAGAAGCGTAGCCATGGCGAAGATCCATTTTTGCGCGCGTTCGGGCTGGTCGCGTCCCTCGGTGTAGGCAGTCTGGTCGTAGCCGATCCACTCTTTATAGAGAGGCTGCAGCACGCCGTTCAGGCGGCCCGGGATCTTGCAGATGAAGGCGCTGGCAGCGGAAAGCATGGCCTCATTCCGATAGCCGCACTTCCACTCGAGGTAGTCGTTGCACTCGTTGCGGATCTCGTCCCCGGAGACGGAACGCACGCCCCAGAAGGTGGCGTAAAGGATCTCCCACACCGCCGTGACGGGCAGCATGGCGTAGCGGTTCTGGAAAAAGCGCTTCCCTTTTTTATCGTTCAGGAACATGCCGTAGAAAAAGAGCGGGATATAAAAGCTCTTTGCAAAGGTCTGGCCAACCATGTAAAGCGTACGGGTGGAGAAGCGCGAGGCAAGCTTATTATACTTCGCAAAGCCGATGGGCTGGAAGAAGAAGGACGGGATGCCCGCCACCGTCTCAAAGGTGGTCCAGTTGAGCACCTGGCGGTAATAGTCGTTGGTGGTGAGCCCGGTGCCGAAAGAGCCGAGGGAGTTCGAGATCAGATACGCGCGTACCGGTCTGTGGGAGACCACGACCTTCAGACTATCGAGAATCTTCGGGCGTTCGATCTTCTGATGTACGCGCTCCTTCGCAATGGCGGAATACCACACGATCATCGCGCCCGAGAATGCAGCCGTGACGGGACCGACCGTCATGATCGAACGGCGGATCATCTGATCCGTGGTCTTCGTTCCGGTCGAGACGACGCCGTTCTTGATCACGTCCAGAAGGATTTCGATCAGGATATCGGGGAGGCGAGAATAGATGATGCTGAAGTAGCTTGAAACGGCGAGCAGACGCCGCCGGTCGGACGGGTAGGGCGTGATGGTGGAGAGGTAGCCGTCGATGGAGACGTTGCGGATGTTGCCGAAAAACTCAAGCGCCATATCCACCGCCGCGTAGGCGAAGAACTTGGGAAGGAATTCCTTGTCGTCCACGTGCGCGGAGGAAAACAGGAGCGGCAGCAACCAATACAGAACGGAAAAGAGCGAAAACAGCAAACCGCCGGTGAAGAGGTGCGGCACGAACTTACCCCAGCGGGTCCGCGTTTTTTCTATAATGCCGCCGACGATGAAATCGTCCGCGATATCCCAAAAGCCGGCAAAAATATTATAACGGGACTGCAGCGGCAGGCTGATCTTCAGAATGCTGTCCACAAACAGATCCTTGTGGCCGTCGATATTGAAGCCGCGGCTGCCGTCGAAAAGCATATAGCCCAGCGTCTGGCGGCGGTTGAGGATCCTGCGGTCCACGTCCACAAGCTCGTGAAGGCGGGCGCTGACGTAGCGCATTTCCTGTATTTCAGAGGTTGAGACCTGACGGATATCCATTTCGCTTCCCTCCTTACTTTCGGGCGAGGCGCTCGGCTTCGGCCGCAGCGGCTTCCGCGGCGGCTTTTGCGCGAACCTCTTCCTGCATTACGGTGAGCGCCTCGACCATGCGGGAGCGGATCTCGAGCTCGGAGCAGCCGCGCTGCCGCATAGAGAAGTATTCCTCGCTCGGAATGCCGCCGACAAAGCAGGGCGTATACTTCACCTTCAGTCCCTTCTCCGCGACAATGCGGTTATATATGAAGCTGCCGGCGACAAGGGCTATATATAGCCACGCCCCGGCGCCGAGCGCCCCAGTCGCGCCCTGCGGAAGAGGGGCCGGCAGCGTTTTTGCGCAAAGCAGGAAGAGCAGCGCGGCGGCGACCGCCGAACCGAGGCGGATCAGGTCAAGAACAAGCGTTCTTCCCTTCCCGTGCGGACCGAGGGAGAACGGAAGAAAAATCAGACAGACAAGGAACATAACGACGGATAAGGCCAGCAGCGCGACGCTCCAGACAGGCAGACTGCCCCGCAGCAGGCGGTTCGGCAGCTCGCCGAGCCCGACCTCGTTCAGGAGATCGTAAAGCCCGAGAATATGAAGCTTTTTCACTTCCTCCGCAGCCGAGACCTGAACCAGAGGCAGAAAGAGCGCGCCAAGTGGCAAAACCGTGAGGACCACGCGAAGGATCGCCAGGCCGGAGCCGAAGAACGCAGCCTTTGCGCGGTCGATGCCGGGCTGGCTTTTCGCGTGCTCGACCTCCGCTTTTTCCGCTTCCACGATCAGGCGCTCATTGGAGTCGTAATAGACCATGTTCACCCCGCAGCCGGGGCATTCGGGTCTCCACTGCGTCAGCTTCAGTTTTCTGCCGCATTTAGGACATGTTGCCATGCGCATCCCGCCTTTCTTTCTGTTCTTAGTTTGATTATAACAAATCGCCCCGCGCTTTTTCAAGGGGCAGGGCGAGGAGAAGCTATGGCGTTTTATACAAAATTGTGATCGGGTTTTCTGTGAATAATCACAGGACGTCGGCATGTGGATCACAACTGCCGGTCAATCGGGAGCGGACATTTCCGCGATTACCTTTTCGATCTCCTGCCAGCTGTTCACACGGATCATGCCGTTAGCTTCGGCGTCATAGGCGCGGTTATGCGGAGCGGTCATCAGAATCTTTTTATAAGGTCCGCCCTCCAGGTTATGAACGCCGTCGTCGATGAGGACGTCGCCGAGGATATGCTTTTTGTTGCCGGCAATAATCACCTGATCCCATTTCAGGAACGGGAAATGCTCGAACAGATAACCGCCGATCTTTTCGGGGACGGAATCAAAGGGCGTTGCGGTGACGACCAGCACCTCATGCCCCGCGTCGATCAGGCGCTTGAGGCTGTCGGCTGCGCCGGGCATGGGACGAACGGTTTCCCAGAAGCCGGGGCGCATCGGGATCGCATATACCTGCTCCCAGGTCAGCCCCGGGAACGCGGCGGAAACGTCCCAGTCTCTGACGTCGTCAAGAGAAACGTGACGGCCGTATGTACGGTTTGCGCCATCGACCCACGCTTCCAGAAGCAGTTCTATTGTATCGTCCATATCCACAAGGATCGTCATACGTTCCCCTTTCTGAATTCATCACGGAGTTCCATCAGAAGCCTTCCCTGCAGATTTTTGCCCGGGAAAGCGGCAAGATCGGTTTTATAAGCCGTCGCCGCGTCGATCCCGATGCCCCAGATCGCATCATAAGGACTGGCCTCCGCAAGGACGGCGTCGCCGGTGGACAGAAACGCAGCGAGAAGCGCCGGATTCTGTATGAATTTTGCGCGGTTCGCGGTCTTCATGACCGTAACCCGCTCCGCGTCCCAGATGGCGGAATCAAAGTTTTTCACAAGCTTGCCGAGGCGTTTGTACTCCGCAGGATCGGCCGACGCCATGATCTGCGCATAGCGGAGCTCATCCCCAAAGCGCTTCGCCTTGGCAGCCATGAAATACTGCTCCGTATCCCGGTAGGTCACACCGTCCACAGTAAACGCCGCCGGATACCAGTTGCTGAGATACCCGTTGAGATCGTTCTCATGGAAAAAGAAAAGATAATTGTTCATTTTGATGCTCCTTGAAGACGGCAACCGACGGATCAGACGCCGGTGGACGTATCGGCGGTTCTTTTGTTCAGCCGGGGACCGGGAAGCGCGATGATCTGCGCGGCGGCCTTCAGATCGGTGAGATAGGCGCGGACCTGCTCCGCGGAAGCGATGACGGGCATCCGGTCGTGGACCTCCGCCATGGAGGCGTTCGCCGCGCGCGTCAGGATCACGAAACGGTACTTCCCCTCTATGACCTGAAACAGCCCGCAGAGGTAGACCGTGCGATCCTCATCCAACGTAAACAGGTATTTCGTTTTCGTTTCATCATGGCTCCACTCAAAGAAGCCGTCCGCAGGAAGGATGGCGCGGCGTTCACGGAAGGCGTCTGCAAAGGTCGGTTTCTCGGCGACCGTTTCCGCTCTGGCGTTGAGCAGCAGCTTTCGGCTGTTCCCGACGCCGGAAAAGCCGAACACGGCCGGCACATGGCGAAGTCTGCCGCGTTCGCCGATCAGCGTCATTGCCGCGTCCCCGGGGAAGATCTCCCCGGTTTTGTATTGCCCCGGGTAATCCCGCTCCATCATGGACACGATCTGTTTGACCCGCTCGTCCTGCGGGGCGGGACCGAGATAGTATCTGCAGCACATAGCCGTATCGCTCCTTATTCTTATCGGCGGAAGTCAGACTCGGTCTGCTTCGATGATCCGTTCGATCTTCAGGGTATCGATCTCGCAGAGATCGAGGTCGGGAGCCCCCTCTACCGTAAGACGAACGGAAATCTGCCCGCCAGGGACGGCAAAAAACAGGGAAACCGGCGTAAGCGCTGCGGCACCGTGCAATGGGATCTCCGCAACAGGCGTTTCGTCCAGATTAAGGCGCAGAACAGCGTTTTCAAACGCGCGGACGCGAACCGTGAGGGCATATCGCCCGGCCTCGAACACAACGGGACTGAACGAAAAACCCGCGCCGGCGCGCAGCCCGACCGCAGGGAAACGACCGTCCGGCGTTTCGGTGACGTAAGCCCCGCCGAAGAAACGGCAGGCGTTGACCGGAGAAGTGATCATCGACGGCAGGAGCGTCGGCACAAAGCCGTTCGTGCTCGGACGCGCGGTATGGATCACGCCGCGTTCGGCGTCCACCTTCAGCTTTTCGGCACGGGCACGGCGGGAATAGGCGGTATTGTTGGAGGAAGCGTGATAGAAAACGTACCATTCGTCGCCGATCCGGATCACGGAGCCGTGGTTGTTCCACGACGCGGGATCGCAGCCCTCGTTATCGATCACCGTCCCCTTTCGCGTATAGGGACCGTAGGGAGAATCGGAGAGCGCGTAGTCCAGCTTTGTCGGGCGGCCGCCGTGATGCGGAAAACCCGGCGTGAATTCCGACGCATAGATCAGGCAATAGGAATCGCCGAGCTTCCGCAGGGACGAGCCCTCATGGAAGCCCTCGCGCCCGTCCAGATTCGTGATCACGTCCGTATGATAGGTTTCGGGCTTGAGCGTGCAGAGGTCCTCGTCCAGCTCCGCCATGTGCAGCCGGAACTGCCCCCATGTGTAATAGATTTTGCCGTCGTCCTCCAGCACCGAGGGATCGATCCCCATGATCGGCTCCCCGTTCATGGTGATGCGGCGGGCGTTCGCAAAAGGCCCCGCGGGGGAGGCGCTTTCGGCGACGCCCTCGCTGCCGTCGGACAGACAGAAAAACAGATAGTATTTGCCGTTGTGATATAAGGCGTCCGGCGCATAAAGATCCGCGTCGGACCATGGGACGGCGTTCGTGGAAAAGCTTTCGCCGTGATCCGTCCAATCCGTCAGATCGGAGATCGGCGCGGAGAAAGCGTGATATATCTTGCTGCAGTATCCGCCGCCGAAACGGTCGTAAGAACCGTAAAGATACACGCAGTCGCCGAAGACCTTCGGCTCGCCGTCCGGGACGTAGACGTCAAACGGCAAAAAGGGATTGAGCCCTTTGGTTTGGCGCGGACTGTCGTTCGTTTTCATGAGATTCAGATCTCTCCTTTTCTGAATGCTTTGCGCAGCTCCGTCAGGGGGATCGCCCCCTCGGACGTTATTTCACTTTATTTAGTCACAGTTTATTTGCCGCTCGATCCATGCCATCAGGAAATCCACGATGCGGCTTTGCAGCTCCTCGGTCAGCGGAACGCCGACGGGCACGCGGTACCATTTATTGAGGCACCCGCGGCAGCAGCATGCAGTGGCGTGCATCCCCTTGAATACCGGGTGCCCGCGCATGGGCGTCTGTTTGCCGTCATTGACCGGAACGGCGGGCGCAAGCTTCTGCCGCACGAAATCCGCAGCGTGACGGCGGATCGTTCCGGTCCCCTTTTCTCGGACGTAAGCTTTTTCCGCCTCGGTGAGAGTGAAGGAAGAACGGAATTTTGAGGTCGCCAGCCGCCGAAAGGCTTCCTCCTTTGTGATCATGAAATCATCCCTTTTCCGCGCACATTTCCCGACAGGCTCAGAGCAGCGTGACTTCCCTTGCGACGCCGTTATACCCGCAGCCGGTCACGAACTGCGGCACGCCCGGGGCGATCTCGCTTTCAAAACTGAAATGCAGATGCCCGGTCAGCAGGACCTTGATCAGCGGCTCGTTTTTGATATAGTCGATCATGCGCTTCGTCGGTTCGTCCGGGCGCTGCTGCACGGCGCGGAATTCGTTGTAGCAGAGCAGGTGCTCCTCGTCGCAGCCGACGAGATAGGTGCAGGGTTCGGGGGAAACCTGCCGGTGATACTGAAACAGAGATTCCTCGAACAGCGGGTCGTGAAACGCCAGCACGATCGGCAGGCCTTTTTCGACTTCCCGTTTCAGCCGCCAGAGCTGCCAGTCCTGAAAGAGATAATAGCTGTTGTCGATCCCCACGATATTCACGCCGCCGACCGTGCGGGAATTGAAGAACATCGGTACGCCGAGCCCGTAGCCCATCTGCATATAGCTGTTCATGCGATAGGCCTGATCCTCCCACGCTTCGCCCACGTACTGGGAGTATTCGTGATTCCCCGCGATGAAAAACACGTGCTCGTCCGCGACGAATTCGCGCGCGGCTTCCACGTTCTCGTGAGATACAAAATCTATCAGGTCTCCGGTGTGGACCAGCAGGTCGCAGTTTGCTTTGGCATAGGCAAGGTGTTCCGCCAGATCTCGCGCACGGTCCGGCGTAGAAAAGCGATTCGCAAGCGCGTGCTTGCGCGCGTCGTCACGCTCGTCCACAAGGCCGAGGTGGGTATCCGTTACGTGCAGCAGTTTTACAGGCTTCTCAAGCCCGATTTGAACGGTGGATCTGATCAGGTCCATAAGATCTCCTCCTTCGGAGCATATTGATATTCAAAAGAAAAAAGGGTTTGTTTTTCTTCTCTCTTCGGGCATCAGTATAACATAATAAAAGGCAAAATACAACAAAACTGCGTTCTATTTCAAGAAAATAGATAAAAAAACGATCCCCCGAAGAGGATCGATACTTATGACATTTATCGAATTACGTACGTGTAATCAACGCCTTCGATCTTGAAGGTGATCGTCAGAGATTTGCCGGTATCTGTCTGGAGCTGCTTCGGCACCGGTGTGGCAAAACGGACCGTCCGCGTTTTCTCAGTACTCAAAGCTTTAAAAGGGATATTTCTGGAGTCCTTAAAAGCAGCCATCGAACTCATTCTCTCCTCCTCCTCTTTTTCGCTTTTATTCAAACCATACGCAAAAGCGCGCACATCAAATTTGTATCCGTCGTCAAAATTGATTTCACAACCTTCAAGTTCGAACATCTGATCCTCTTTCGTGTCCCCGATCAGGGAAACCGTACCGGAAAAATAGATCATTGTTTCAGAACTGCCTGCAAGGAATGGATTATCAGGCAGATTGGGATATTTGACTTTTGTAGTCAAATAATTTTCGTCCATTGCGTTTTCAAGTTCTTTCGCAAACCCCTTGAATTCGGGCTTGAACTCAAACATTTCCGTTTTGACGGATTCGCCGAATTTCAGGGTCACGGGGCCGGCGGGCTCCGTCGATTCGACGTTGGAAGCATCGGAAGCGTCGTTTGCCGCGCCGGAGTTGCCGCATGCGGCGGAAAACAGGAGCAGAAGCCCCAATGTAAGTGCAAGCAGTTTTTTCATGTTTTTTCTTCCTCTCTTTTTTGATTTTTGGTTATGGAGCAATTGATATTTCGAAGTCTGATCTTTCCCTCCTTTAAAACAAAAAGATGCAGCGCCAAGGCGCTGCACCGAAAAATACACAGCTCCGACGCTGCTACACGAATTATTTGCCCCTAAACAAAGTATGACAAAATAGAGCCTGTATTTTTACCGAAAGATAAAAATACACACTTTGTTCGGGGGAATATTCAATTCGTGTAGCACATTTAGTGTAGCATAACTGATAGAAAAAATCAAGCATTTTCACAAATCATTTTCACAAAAAAAACCGACGGCGAACCGTCGGCAGATTTTTATAAATAATAATACTATAGATAATGCTTATTTCAGGAACAGCACGCTTGCCGCGATCACGAACTGCGCGACGTAATAGAAAACGTGGTTCGTGATGATATCCACCGGTCGACGCTTGCCCTCGCCGAAGTAGGTGCCGGAGAGGATGAGATCGGACAGGATGAACAGCACGCCGCCGCCCGCCATGACGACGAGGTGGATATTCTCCTTCAGACCCGCGAACAGCGCGACAAAGAACGCAAACGCCGCCATAAAGAACAGCACCGCGCCGTAGAGCGTGGAAATGATCTTATAATCGCCGTAATGCAGCTTCATCGCTTTTTCGCCGAAGAAGACGACCAAGGCTGCGACAAGGGCGACGCCGCAGGCGCAGAGAATGGCGAGCGGATTGAACTTCCCCTTAACGCCCAGCACGACCGCCGCGACGTAGAAGCCATGCCCGATGGCAAAGGACAGGAAGCCCATTTTGGTAAAGAAATCCTCATCCCTTGCATAGCAGAATTTGAGATCCAGCCAGATATCGCCGAGCAGCCCCATAATGAGACCGCCGCCAAGGAGCGCGGCAAAGGGCGTGAAGCCGGAGAAATAAGAAGCCGCGATCCAGGAGAGCAAAAAGCAGACACTGACAAACGCCTTTGTGACCGTGGCTTTGGCGGAGCACGCCTTGACGCGCATTTTCAGAAAGACGCAAAGGAACACGAGCCCCAGCACGAGCGTGCAGCCATAGAGCGCAGTTCCGAGGGTTGACAGACCGAACATAAAACCGACTCCTCTTTTTTTGATTTCAGAGAGATATTCTCTCGGTTTTATGGTATCATAAAGAAAACAAATGTGCAATCGTTTTTTCAGATTTTTCCCCAGCCCACGGCGCTTTCCTTCTGCTGCATCCGGTAAATGACCTCAAGGAGCAGGCGGCGCGGCAGGATCGGCAGAAACGGGACCAGCAGCTTCTGCAGTCCCGGCACGGCAGCCGTGACGTTCAGGGCGCCCTTCAGCATCCCCCGATAGCCTTTTTCGGCGGCAAGCGACGGCGGCACGCGCTTTGCAAAAAGCTTTGTTCCGGCGGCATGCGCCTTATCCGCAAAATCCGTATCCAGCACGCCGGGCATCAGGGTCGTGCAGGTCACGCCCGTATCCTTCAGCTCCCGCCACAGGGCGTTGCCGAGCGACGTGAGATAGGCTTTGGAGGCGAAATAGACCGCCTGCAGAGGTCCCGGCATTTTCGCGGTCAGAGAAGAGACAAGCAGCACCCGTCCGCTGCCGCGTTTGACGAGCTCCGGCAGGAAGGATTTGAGCAGCAGCGTCGGCGCTTCGGCGTTGACGCGCAGCATGGCGAGGTCCTTTCCCGCGGGACGGTTCGTGAAATCCCCCTGCCCGCCGAAGCCCGCGTTCAGGATCAGGAAATCGGGCAAAAGATTCCGGTCGATGCAGGCGCGGAAGACCTTCCCGACTTCGTTGAGAGAAGACAGGTCCGCCGCGATCGTATGGACAGGAACGCCGAATATTCTTTCAAGGCTCCGCTTCTGGGCTTCGAGCCGTTCTCGGTTCAGGTCCACAAGCAACAAAGAACCGCCGTTTTCGGCGTGCAGCCGGGCAAAAGCCGACCCGAGCCCGCCAAGGGAGCCCGTGATCAGCGCGAGTTTGCCTTTTCCGGTTTCTGTTTCCATATCCGTCACATCCTTTTTTATAGTTTGTGCGAAAAATTCCGTTTTATTTGTTGCTTTTTAAGCCGCCCGGCGGTATTCAGGGTGAAAGGAGGTCAGAACCGAGCATGAGACAGTTCAGCAAAGATCAGGAAGCGGTGATCCTGCGAAACAAGGATACGGTCTACCGGCTGGCGCGCGCCGGGACCAAAAATCCGCACGACGCGGACGACGTGTTTCAGGAGGTCTTTTTACGGTACCTGCGAAGAAAACCGACGTTCGAGTCCGAGGAGCATGAAAGATACTGGTTCATCCGCGTAACGGTCAACTGTACGCGTTCGGCGATGACGACCTTTTGGCGGCGGCAGGTGGAACCGCTGGAGGACGACCTGACGGAAGACTTTGACGACGAGCCCGTGAATGCAGACGACCTGAAGGCGGCGCTCGAGCAGCTTGACAGACGGCACCGGCTCGTGCTGCATCTGTTTTACTATGAGGATCTGCCCGTCAAGGACGTCGCACAAGCGCTGTCGGTAACGGAAGCGAACGCCAGAATGCTTTTGACCCGCGCCCGCCGCGCACTGAAAGAAATCTTGGAAAAGGAGAATGCGACATGAAAGAAGAATACAAAGCCGTGTTTGACGAGTTGACGCCGGACGACGCCCTGCTCGACTTAAAGAAGCCCCGCAGAAAAATGCTGAAACCCGCCGTCGCGCTGCTGCTTGCGCTGATTTTAACGGGCGGGATCCTTCTGCACGTTACGAGAACGCCCGCATCGCAGCCGAAGAACGGAGAAACGGGAGCGTCCGATGCGTTTTCCCGTCAGCCCCGCATGGTGCTGATCGCCGGCGCCGAAACGCTGCCCGTCGGCGAAGAGAAGGCAGTCGGAGAAACCTTCTCCGCGCCGTTGAACTACCGGCTGCGTGTCTTTGATCTGAAGGGACTGACCGAAGACGAAAGACAGGCGCTGATCGACGAAAAGCGGGCGGAATTCGGTGTATATGTGCCGGAGACGCTTTCCGAGGAAGAGGAGGACACAACCTTCGTCCCCGGGGAAGACGGCGACGGAAGTTACACGATTGAAATGGAAGAGGGCGCATCCGGCGAGCCGGACTATATTCTGCCCTTCGCAACGGAAATGCTGTTTGACGACGTTTACGTCCTGATCGAGGCCGCCGACGCCTTTACGATCCGTGTGCCGGAGGCGACCGAGCTGCTGGAAGTTACGGCGAACTGCGAAAACGGCGCCTTTTATTGGTTCGAGACCCACTCGAATCAAGAAAACGCGGCCGGAACATTCCGCGGCTTTACAAATCCGACCGGCTCTGAAGAAAACCGTACCGGAGACGGCAGAGATGGTTGGGGCGTCAGTTCGGAAGGAACGGCTTACGACGGGACCGGGAACCCGATCGTTACGGAAAGCCAAAGCGCTCAATTCACCGATAACTGCAGGAAAATGACCGTAGAGGGCAGTTTTTATAAGGCGGCGAACGGCTATGTGAAGGTCGTCTGGTTCCCCTCCGCGGCGCTGATCAGGGAGCTTGTTCAAAATGGCGGAAGCGGACCCTTTGACCTCACCGGGCTGCGCGATACGATCACCTTTACCGCGCAGTTTAACGACAACACCACGGAAACCTGCGTCGCCGCGCTCTCCTTTGACGCACAAGGGCAAATGAACGTCACCGTCCGATAAACCGAAATCACAGCAGGCGGACCCTTCGGGGTCCGTTTTGCTTTTCTCAAAAAAACGAAGTTTCCTCTTGTAATCACGTTTCTTTGCCGCTATAATATACTGGAGTAGATATAGATATGGAGTGATAGATATGCTGAAGGTCCTGAAATTCGGCGGCTCGTCCCTGTCGGACGCCGGTCAGTTCAAAAAGGTGGCGGATATCATCCGCAGCGATCCCGCGCGGCGCTATGTCGTCGTATCCGCCCCCGGCAAAAGAGGTCCGCACGACGAGAAGATCACCGACCTGCTGCTGCAGTGCTTCCGTCTGATCCGGGACCGCAGAAGCATTGACGAGACCTTTGAGAAGATCACCTCCCGCTATGACGAGATCGTGGCGGGGCTGGGGCTGGATATCTCCCTAAAGGAAGAATACGACGGTATCCGCGCCGCGATCCTGCACCACGCGGACCCCGAATACATCACGAGCCGCGGCGAATACCTGAGCGCGCGGCTGATGGCGCAATACCTCGACTTCCCCTTCATCGACGCTGAGGACTGCATCTTTTTCAATGAGGACGGGACCGTGGATCTGGAGGAGAGCATCCGAGTCCTGAAAAATCTGTTCACCATGTACGACTACGCGGTGATCCCGGGCTTTTACGGGCAGTTCCCGGACGGTTCCATCGAGACCTTCTCCCGCGGCGGCTCCGATATCACAGGCTCCATCGTGGCGGCGGCCGCAAACGCCGACGTTTACGAAAACTGGACGGACGTTTCGGGCATGCTGATGGCGGACCCCAGAATCGTGGATGATCCGAAAACGATCGAGGAGATCACCTATCGGGAGCTGCGCGAGCTCTCCTATATGGGCGCGACCGTGCTGCACGACGAAGCGATCTTCCCGGTGCGCAAGGCGCACATCCCGATCAACATCCGCAATACGAACATCCCGGATAACCCCGGCACCATGATCGTGCCGAAAGCCCAGTCGAACGTTGTTGACACGATCATTACGGGCGTCGCGGGCAAGCGCGGCATGACGGCGATCAACATTGAAAAGGACATGATGAACTCCGAGATCGGCTTCGGCAAGAAGGTGCTGGAGGTGCTGGAAGAGCACGGGCTCTCCTTCGAGCATCTGCCCTCCGGCATCGACACCATGACCGTGATCATCAATTCCGCGTCCCTGATCGAATGCAAGGGCGCGCTCACAGCGGAGATCGTGAAAAAGGTCAACCCCGATTCCATTACGGTCACGGAGAATCTGGCGCTCATCGCCGTGGTCGGACGCGGCATGATCGGCACCGTCGGCTCCGCAGCCCGCGTGTTTTCCGCCCTGAGCCAGCACGGCGTGGACGTCAAAATGATCGATCAGGGCTCCAGCCAGCTCAGCGTGATCATCGGCGTGGACGAGAAAAAATATGAAGACGCGATCCGCGCCATTTACGACGCGTTTGTGAAATAAGGAGAAGCTATGGACGTCAATCTCAAGAAACTGGACCCGCGGGCAAAAACCCCGACCTACGGCTCGCAGGACGCGGCAGGCGCGGACCTTTACGCCCTGCTGGAAACGGACCTGACGATCGCGCCGCACGAAACGGCGCTGGTCCATACCGGGTTGTCGATCGAAATCCCGCACTGGCACGTGGGGCTGATTTTTGCCAGAAGCTCCCTCGGCACCAAACGCGGGCTTGCCCCCGCAAACAAGGTTGGCGTGATCGACGCGGACTACCGCGGCGAGATCCTGGTCTCTTTGCATAATCATTCCGATGCGCCGCAGACGGTCGAGCCGTTCGAGCGCGTTGCGCAGCTTGTGGTGCTGCCCTTTGTGCGCGCCGCGTTTCAGGAAACGCAAGCCCTGTCCGAGACGGATCGGGGCGCGGGCGGCTTCGGTTCCACCGGCACGAAATAATACGTCAGCGAGGCAAATCAAAGCATGATAAGCAAAACCAAATCCAATACGATCGATATCGCGAAGCTGCTGTCTTTTCTGTGCCCGCTCGTCTATTTCGCAAGCTATCTGACAAGGAAAGACTATTCCATCGTTCTCGAAGCGATCATCCAGAGCGAACACATCACAAAGGACGCCGCCGGCTTTGTGGAGACGCTGAGCCTCATTTCCTACGGCGCGGGGCAGGTCGTCTCCGGCATTCTCGGAGACCGGTTCCGTCCGCAAAGACTGATCACGACCGGCCTTGCCGCAACCATCGTGCTCAACGTGGCGATGCCCTTCTGCCCCTCGTCGATCCGTGCGGTCGTGTGGTTTCTCAACGGCTTCGCGCAGTCCCTGCTCTGGCCGCCGATGGTGCGTATCATGGCGGCGACCATGAACAAGAAGCAATACGACGACACCTGCGTCAACACGAACATCGCCGGGATCTCCGGCACCGTGCTGATCTATCTGCTGTCTTCGCTGATCTGGATCCGCATTTTCAACAACTGGAAGCTCACCTTCCTTGCGGACGCCGGGATCGCAGCCGTAATACTTGCCGTGTGGCTCATCGGGTTCCGCCAGATGGATCCTGAAGGAAAGCTGTTCGCCAAGAAGCGAGATCAAAAACAGATCAGGAATGAAAAAACGGAGACCTCGGAAACAAAAACGAAGCTTTCCCTGAAGCTTCTGCTCGGCTCCGGCTTTATTTTCATCGCGCTGGGCATTATTCTGCAGGGCATGCTGCGGGACGGCATCACAGACTGGGTGCCCTCCTTTATCGCGGATACCTTTCAACTGCAAAGCGATAAGGCGATCCTGAAATCCGTCGCTCTGCCGATCCTGGGCGTCGTCAGCCTGAAGATCATCGGCTTTATCAACAACAAATTCGTCAAGGAGGAGGTCCGCGCTGCGGGCGTCACCTTTGCCGTCGGCGCCGCCTGCTGCTGCCTGCTGCTTGCGGTGTATACACAGAATCAGTACGTCACGCTGTTCACGTCCGCCGTGATCGTGGGCACCATGCATGCGGTGAATCTGTTCCTTGTCAGCATCGTCCCATCCAAATTCGCGAAATACGGGCTGGTTTCCACCATGTCCGGTATCATCAATTCGCTGACCTACGTCGGCTCCGCCGCCGCGATCTACGGCTTTGGATTCATTTCGGAGCATTTCGGCGGCTGGAACGCCTGCGTCATTTCATGGTGCGTGATCGCAGCGCTGGGTACGCTTGTGTGCTTTATCGCCGTGCCGGCCTGGAAAAAATTCAAAGCGAAATGAGCGCGCCGCTTCTTCCGAAAAAGAAGGCTGCCGCCGTCATCATGCAAAACACGCCCGAAGCGAACTCCACGCTCCGGGCGTTTGGTATTTCCGTTCTGCATCCGGTCCCGGATCCGTTATTGCCGGAGGAGACCGCTGATCACGCCGATATGCTGGCGTGCGCTGCGGACACAGAAACAGCGTTTCTTGCCCCGGGACAAAACGCCCTGCGACAAGAATTGGAAAGCCGGGGCTTTGCCTGCCGCGAGACGGCCCCGCTCGGGAAAAGCTACCCGGCGGACGTTCGGCTGAACGTCGCGGTCACGGAAGATCTTGCCGTCGGGAATTTCCGATACGCGGACCCCCACCTGACGGAACACTTGAAAAAGCTCGGCAAACGCCTGCTGCACGTGCGGCAGGGATACGCAAAATGCAGCCTTTGTTTTGTCACAAACGAAGCCTTTATCACCGAGGACGCCGGTATTCACGCGGCGCTGCTGGAAGCGGGACGGGACGTTCTGCTGATCCGCGCGGGAGGCGTTCGGCTGAGCCGGGTCCACCATGGCTTTTTCGGCGGAGCGACCGGCCTGATCGCCCCGGACAGACTGGCTGTATCCGGAGACCTGCAGACCCTGCCGGACGGGGAACGCGTCGTCCGGTTTCTGGAGAAATACGGCGTTTCGCCCGTTTCCCTGAGGCCGGGACCGGTCACGGACGTCGGCGGAATACTGACGATCGGATAAAAAAGAGGAAGGCTTCGATTGGAAGTCTCCCTCATTTTTTTATAAGGTCGGCACTTACTGCTCAACCGGGAATCTCCGCTCAAGACCGACCGCGTAGCGCAGGATCAGACGCGCGTCCGCCGCCGTGATGGCGCCCTTGCCGTCCACGTTGCCGAGGATATCCACATAACGTGACGTGATTTTATCAAGCCCGACGGCATACCGCAGCGCAAGTCTGGCGTCGCCTGCCGTGACCTCCCCGTCAAAGTCGATATCGCCGTAACGGAAATTCTGCGTGTCGCCCTCCGAATAGTGAGAATAGGGAGAGAGCGTGCCGTCTACCAGCGAGACGTCGATATACTGCGGATACATTTCGTGCTGCCAGACCGTGCGCTGCTCCTCCGAGAAGACGAGCCACGCAACGAAGGCGGCAGTCGTGGGTTCCGAATACTCACAGTGGCGATGCCCCCTGAGGAACCAGGTGCTCTCGGGCAGGAAGCAGGTCGCGGCGTCCACAGCGCGCTTCGGCTCCATATGATTATGGTTCCCGTTGGCACAGCGCTGCTCCGTGCGAAGATTCTTGTCAATATCGCCGGTCCGCGCGCCGATGCCGGCATAACGGGTCGCCTGGAAGCCGTCCGACTGTTCGTTGATCTGCGCGGTGATCGGCAGGATCTGCATATTATACCCGGCAACAACGTCCAGATTGACGCCGTTGCTCATCAGCGTGTTGAGCGTGATCTCGGTATGATCCATGATCTCCCTGCCGTGCTCGATCTTTTCCAGCAGCGCGGGAGAGATCTCTTCCGTTCCGAACAGGAAGGAGATCGCGGCCTGATAATACTCCTGCGGGACCACAGCCCAAAGACCGGGCATGTTGCGCAGATAGTTTCTGAGGCCTTTGGAATAGACGTACTGATCCGCCTGCAGCAGGATCTCACGATAACCGGAGCCGAACTTGGCAAAGAGGCCCTCGCCCTGAATAATGCTCGCTGCGCCGCTGAGCACGATCATGGCAATCAGCTTGGAATAGTTCGAGGTGCCGAGGATATTGCCGAAGACACCGGACAGGATGCCTGCCGGATCCTGACCGAGATAGCGCGCCAGCGCAGCGCCGATATCCTCCCCCTGCAGAGACTTGTAAACGTCCCCGATTTCCAGAAGCGAGCCGAGATCCTCCACGGAATCCGTCACCGTGCGAACAACTCGATAGCTCATCACGCTGCCGATCAGGGAGCTGCCGGTCACAAGAGAATCCAGCAGAATGAAGGAGGCAAGGCTCTGCTTCGCATGATCCGTTTCGTAGTACGCATAGGCGTTCGCGACCACGCCGCCGTAGCCGCGCGCCACGAGCGACACGCGGGCGCTGCCGGTATCGCGCTTAACGTAATCTATGAAATCCCGCAGAAGGATCCCGTTGGTCTTGGGATCGATCCGCCAGTCGTAATTGAAATAAAAGATTTCTTCCGACGTCACGTTTGCGGCCGCTGCGTCGACGAAAGCCATGACTTCCTCATCGAAAATGTATTCCGTAACGTTATGCGCGACGGGTCGGTTGAAGTTGATCACGCCGACCTTGGAATTCACAGGCTCGCCGTTTTCGTCGAGCTGAATGTTGGCAAAGATCTCATCGATCGCGCCGGCAACCTGCGCGCTGCCCTTGGATACGTTCTCCGACGATACGGAAAGCCCGCTGAGGACGGAGGTGAGCGCACTGGTCATGCGGTCCGACTTCATGGAAAAGACCTCGCGGCCGGTGTCGCCGAGTGTGTTCGGATTCTGGAAATAACGGATCTCCATCATATCCGGAATGATGATCACAGGCGCGGAAGTGCCGCCGACAGCAAAAACCGGCACCCAAACAGATGCGAACAGCAGGACCGCGGTCATCAGCGCGATCGCTTTTTTGGTCACTGAATGCTTCATATCTCTTCCTCCCGAAGATATAATATGATGATTATATTATATATTGGAAGTCCGTATTTTGCAAGAGGAAATTATTTTTTCTTGTATTTATTCAAAAAAACACAGAGAATCGACATAGTTTTATCATTTTACCTCTTGCCTTTTGCTCTGAAATAGTATATAGTATAGATTATGGAGTAAAGACCCTTGTGGAAGCTCCTAAAACAGAACAACAAGGAGAAGCATTACATGAAAAAGTTCAAGTTTTTATTCGTTGCGCTTTTAACGGTCATCCTGCTCCTCACACTCGCTTTCAGCGCCAGCGCCGAAACGAGAAAAATGGGCGATATTGACGGCGATGACAAGGTCACTGCGTCTGACGCAAGACTTGCCCTGCGCGCCGCCGTTGATCTGGACGACAAGCTCAGTGAGCTTGACAAGGCTGTAGCAAATGTTGACGACGACGAAAAGATCACCGCCGCCGACGCAAGAACGATCCTGCGCGTTGCCGTCGATCTGGAAACCCTGACCGATTCCATTCACATTCACGAGCCCGCCGAGCCCGTGGACGAGAACGTTACGGAAGCGACCTGCACCGAGGACGGCGCCTGCGAAACAGTCGTTTATTGCGCCGAATGCAAGGAAGAGCTTTCGAGAGAACCGAAGGTCCTGCCCGCGCTCGGTCACGACAAGGCCGTGGATCTGACCATCAGCAGATTCTCCCTCACCGGAGACAACGAGATCGTTTACGTCTGCAACAGATGCGGTCTCAACAAGCACGGCGAATATGATCCGTCCCTCATCGAGACCGTTCAGCTTTCCGACGAAGTGAACGAGACCAACGTGCGCATCGTCAATCACTTCCTCAACAACCTGAAGACCGACTGGGCCGCCAGAGGCATGAAGTTCTCCGCTGTGGACAACGTGGTCTCCTCGGGTGAGCTCCTGAACTCCCAGTACGACATGAACTGGCTGATGAAGTCCAAGGTGGACGCCATCAACCTTGCGCTCGGCGACGGGGAAAAGATCCCCACCAAGAAGAGCGAGTTTGACGCGATGCTGAATGAAATGATGGCAGGCACCAACGAGACCCAGAATACCTATACCTGGCCCGTCATTCTGACCAAGGAGAACTTCGTGCTGCGCGGCAACGACGCCGTTTCCCTGCTGGATGAAAACGATCTTGCGTCCATGACGGTCGAAACCGTGACCGATTTCTCCGGGCTGGAGAGCATTCTGCCCGCCACGCTTGAGAAGACCCGTGAGATCAACATGAGAGAAGACGGCGGTTATTGGGTCGTCGGCATGCCGGGCGACTTCAACCTGAAGGATCTGCTCCTTGCCAAGATCCCCACTGCCGCGAACATTGTGAAGATCACCCTGAAGCTGAAGGACGGCGACTTTGACAGCATGGACGCCTTCACCAAGGGAACCAACCTTGCGGATATTATTGATTTCAACAAGAACGACTTCGAGATGGAAGACATCACGTCCTCCTTCGACGGCATGGAAAACATCGGTGAGTTCAAAGCCGATCAGAGCAGCACCGTGAAGACGAGCGGCACCGTGACCTATTACTTCGACGGAGAGACCGGCAAGCCCCTCGCCGCCTATTACGATACCTCGATCGATACCGTGAACACCTTCTCGCTTTCCGTGAAGGTCGCGCTGAGCACCCTGGACGCCGGCGCCTCCGTCTCCGCGAATTCCCACAACAAGACGATCTACGTTTTTGATCCCATCGTCTGATCGCATCCGATCCCGACCGCCCTCCCCGCGAGGGCGGTTTTTTGACCGCAAAAAAAACAGCCGTCTTCCTGTGTGGGAGGACGGCTGTCGGCGTTTTATTCCGATTCAGTGGAAGAGAACGGAGAAGGCGACGATTCCGACGGACAGCGCCATCAGCACCGCGAGGGCGATTGCGACGATCTTGGTGAATTTCTTGTTCATGTTATTCCTCGATCCCGAGCAGACGGGTCATTTCCTTTCTATAGGATTCGGTCTGACGACCGGCGCAGTTCATGCACTTGCCCTGCACCATGGTATAGATCTTGATCTTCGGCTCCGTTCCGGCGGGGCGCACGACGATCTTATCTTTATTCTCCGCCTGCAGCACGATCACGTTCGACTGCGGCAGGGTCACGGGCGTCTCGGTCCCGGCGACAAGATCAAGTTCCTTCCTGGTCTTATAGTCCGTCACGCGGACGATCTTCTTGCCGCCGAGCTCGGTCGGATACTTCTCACGCAGGGCGTCCATCATGGCAGCCATTTTCGCCATGCCGTCCGCGCCTTCGAAATAGAAGTTGAACAGCGAATTCTTCCAGCAGCCGAAGCGCTCATAGATCCCCTGCAGAACGGTGACCAGATCCTTGCCCTGCTTCTTGTAATACGCCGCCATTTCGCAGATCAGCATGGAGGCGTTGACCGCGTCCTTATCCTTGGCGTGCATGCCGGAGAGATACCCGTAGCTCTCCTCGAAGCCGAGCAGGAAGCGCTCCGCCTCCCCCGCCTGCTCCAGCTCGACCATCTTTTCGCCGATATACTTCTTGACGATCACGGGCTTTTCGGGCAGCGTGCCCGCAGCCTTGCGCTGCGAGAGGATATAGTCCGTCAGCAGACAGCCGACCTCGTTGCCGGTGAGCAGCTGATACTCCCCTTCATGCAGCACGGCGATGCCCACGCGGTCGCAGTCGGGGTCGGTGGCAAGCAGCAGATCCGCCTTTTTGGTCTCGCTGAGCTTCAGCGCCTCGCCGAACGCCTCGCGGATCTCGGGATTCGGATACGGGCAGGTCGGAAAATGCCCGTCGGGGTTCTCCTGCGACGGCACCACCGTGACGTCCGTGAGGCCGATCTCACGCAGGATGCGGCGCACGGGCTTGTTGCCGGTGCCGTTGAGGGGCGTATAGATCACGGACAGATCGGAATCCTTCGTCGCCTCGGGGTTGACCGTGCAGGCCTTTACGAGCGAGAAGAACTTGTTGAGGAAGTTATCGTTGAGCAGCTTGATGATGCCGAGCCTTTCCCCTTCCGCAAACGCAAGACGGTGCACGTCCGCAAAGATATCGCAGGCGTTGATGAAATCGAGCGTCTCGGTCGCGGCGGCGTCCGTCATCTGATAGCCGCGGGAATCGTAGCACTTATACCCGTTATATTTGGACGGGTTGTGGCTTGCCGTAATGATGATACCGGAGGAGCAGCGCAGCTCGCGCACCGCCCAGGCGACGACGGGCGTGGGCATCAGTTCGGGGAAAAGATAGACCTTCACGCCGTTGCCCGCGAGGACCTCGGCCGCAAAATGCGCGAAGCGGTCGGAATTGATACGGGAGTCATAGCCGATCACGACGCTGGGCGCGGAAAAATGCGCGTTGAGATAATTTGCAAGCCCCTGCGTGGCCTTGCCAACCGTATAAACGTTCATCCGGTTGGTCCCCGCGCCGAGCACGCCGCGCAGACCGCCGGTCCCGAACGTGAGATCCGTCCAGAAGCTGTCCTTGATCTCTTCTTCGTTGCCTTCCATCGCCTGCAGCCCGGCGGCAACCTCGGGCTCGGTCGCCTTTTCCTTCCACAGGGCGTATAATGCGTTATAATCGTTCATGGGATCGCTCCTTTATTGATAAATTATGAAAATACGTCACTTTCATTATATCGCAACCGTTCCTATTTTACAAGCCATTTTTTAAAACAACTTGAAGAACCTGTATAAGGAGGCTTCTTTTCATTATAAACAAAGAAGCCTCCGGGGGACTTCCTTCTTCTGAATCATTCGAGAATAAAGAGGCTTCTTTTCTTTACAAACAAAGAAGCCTCCGGGGGATCGGAAGCTTCTTTGTTTGGGGAAGAGAAAATATAAAAAGGGGAAAGCAATGTCAGGCACATTTCTTTGTGCTGGAATTATTCTATTACAGAACTGTTACGATAAAAGTATATCAGTATTAACAAATTTTGAATTATTTGTCCAAGTTTTGTGAACGCTGTCAAATAAGCACAGAAAATGGAAAATCGATTACGTTATCAGTTTTCTTCCTCAAATTTTTTGTGAGACTGCATTTTGAGGTAGGCGTTGATGAAGCCGTCCAGATCGCCGTCCATGACCGCGTTGATGTTGCCGTTTTCGAAGCCGGTCCGGTGGTCCTTGACAAGGGTATAAGGCATGAAGACGTAGGAACGGATCTGGCTGCCCCAGCCGATCTCCTTCTGATCGCCCTTGATATCGTTGATCGTATCCAGATGCTCGCGCTCCTTGATCTCGATGAGCTTGGATTTCAGCATGGTCATGGCGACGTCGCGGTTCTGGTACTGGCTGCGCTCCACCTGGCAGGAGACGACGATGCCGGTGGGGATATGCGTCAGACGAACGGCGGAGGAGGTCTTATTGACCTTCTGTCCGCCAGCGCCGGAAGCGCGGTACACGTCCATTTTGATATCCTCGGGCCGGATATCGACCTCGATAGTGTCGTCGATCTCGGGCATGACCTCCAGAGACGCAAAGGAGGTGTGCCGTCTGCCGGACGCGTCGAACGGAGACACGCGTACAAGGCGGTGGATGCCCATTTCACTCTTGAGATACCCGAAGGCGTTTTCACCCTCGATCAGGATCACAGCGGACTTGAGACCGGCTTCTTCACCGTCCAGGTAGTCGATGGTGGTGGTCTTGAAGCCGTGACGCTCGCCCCAGCGGTGATACATGCGGAACAGCATCAGCGCCCAGTCCTGCGCCTCGGTGCCGCCCGCGCCCGCATGGAAGGTCAGGATCGCGTTCTTCGAGTCGTATTCGCCGGAAAGCAGCGTCGCCAGCGTCTGCGCCTCGATCTCGTTTTCGATGCGCGTTACGGATTCGGTGCACTCCTCCAGACCGGATTCATCCTCCTCCTCGTTGCACATCTCAATGAGCGTGAGGGTATCCTCGAAATCAGTCTTCAGGTCCGTATATTTCTTGACCTTGCTTTTGAGCCCGGCAAGCTTCTGCATGATCTTGTTGGAGTTCGCCACGTCGTTCCAAAAGCCGTCCTCCGCCGTCTGCGCGGTCAGCTTTTCGATCTCGGATTCCAGCTCCTTCAGACCGATCGCGTCCGCAAGCTCGTTCAGGGGCTTTTCGCTCTCCAGGAGTTTCAGTCTCAATTCTTCATACTGCAGCATAGTTTTGTTTTTCCTTTCCGAAAATCTGCGTCATCGCACGGCGGATCAGGCGCCGTTTTATTCACGCGCAGAACCAGCGCACCCTTGTGCACATATACTCAATATAGTATTATATGAAAAAAAGTGCCGCTTGTCAAATGTTTTTCGTAAATTACAGGGCGAAGACGGAAATATTTCAGAAACTTGTTGAAATTCGTTTTGAGATTGTATAAAATAATAATGGTTATTTATATGTACGAGAGGAACAAACAGTCATGAGATATGCAAACGTGAAGTGCGCCGTGTGCGGCGAACTGTTTACGGAAAAAGATACGGTCGTGGTATGCCCCGGCTGCGCGAATACGGCGCTGCACGGGACGGGCTTCGTGTGGTCATTCCCGGTTGAAGCGCCCCCCACGGAGCCGAAGCCGACGGACGTCGTGCGGCAGCCGCAAAACGGCGATACCGTCGTGTGCGACGCGTGCGGCGCAAGAGTGTATCACAAGGCGATGTTCTGCCCCCAATGCGGGAACCCGCTGCGGGATCACGGACCGCGCCCTTACACCCCTGAGACAGAGGATCGGAACATGGACAGGATCCTCGAAAACTACGAGCGCTACGGCGGGCTTGACCCGGACGCGGAGCTTGACGGCATCCCCTGCCGGGATTATTCCGTCTTCGTCGGCGGCTCCTACCCCGGACGGATCATGCGAAAGGCCGCGCAGGCGGAGCGGCTGCAGTCTAAGCTCTCCTGGTGCTTTTCTGCGTTTCTGTTCGGACCGTTCTGGTTCCTGTATCGCAAGATGGTCAAGGAGGGCGTCGCGCTGCTGCTGATCCAGCTCATTCTGACCTTCAGCATGCTGGGGTGCATTATGACGCCGACCATGCTGACGGAGATCAAGGGATTCTTTACTTATGTGGAGGAGACCTATACCGACGACGCGAGCGCCGATTACCGGTCCATGATGAACGATATGCAAACGGAGCTGGAAGGCGCGATCAGCCGAGGGCTCGAAGACCTGTCGCAAGGCAGAGTGCTTGCGATGCAGGGAATCCAGATCCTGCAGACGATCGTTCTGCCCGTGCTGTGCGGGATGTTCGGGCTGTGGTTCTACCGGAAAAAGGTGCGGCAGGACGTCACAAGGCTGCGCGAAACCTCGCCCGACCCCGTGACCTATCAGGTCCGGCTGAAAAAGACGGGCGGGACGAGCTTCGGTTTCGCGCTGCTCGGGGCTGCAGGCTATGCCGCCGTTTATATCGTGTTTTCAAATATAGTATTCAGCTTACTGTAAGCAAATGGAGGGGAAAATATGAAAATCACAAAAGCGATCATTCCGGCGGCGGGACTCGGGACCCGGGTTCTGCCCGCGTCAAAATCCGTTCCGAAGGAAATGCTCAACATTGTGGACAAGCCCGCGATCCAGTACCTTGTGGAAGAATGCGCCAAGTCCGGGATCACGGATATCCTGATCATCACGAACCGCGGAAAGGGCGTGATAGAGGATCACTTCGACTACGCCTTTGAGCTGGAGGAGAACCTGAAAAAGAATCCCGCGAAAAAGGATCTGCTGGACGCGGTGCATAACGTGGCGGACCTTGCGAACCTGTATTACATCCGGCAAAAGGAGACCAAAGGCCTCGGGCACGCGATTCTGGCGGCGGAGGCGTTTGTGGGGAACGAGCCCTTCGCGATCCTGTACGGCGACGATATCATTCTGAACGCGCCGGACGAGCCGCCCGTGATCCGCCAGCTCGTCGACGCCTATGAAAAGTACGGCAAATGCGTGTGCGGCGTGAAGGAATGCTCCACCGAGCAGGTCATGAAATACTGCACGCTAGACGTGACGCATCTCGAAGGCAACACGTATGCGGTGCATAAGATCATCGAAAAGCCGGACCGGGAGCATATTCTGTCCCATTTCTCCATTCTGGGGCGTAACATCGTGACCCCGGACGTGTTCGATATGATCCGTCATACCAAACCGAGCGAGAAGACCGGCGAAATCTATTTCTCCGAAGCGCTTTCCGGGCTTGCGGAACAGGACAGGCTTGTGGCTGTGGATTTCGTGGGCAAGCGCTACGACATGGGCGACAAAATGGGCATTATGCAGGCGAACGTGGAGGGCGCGCTGATGCACCCCGAGATCGGCCCCGCATTCAAAAACTATCTGAAGGAACTGGCAAAGACGTTATAATGGATATTCTTAGAAAGAACGACGAGATCTCGCTGAAGATTACGGGTTTTACGAGCGAAGGCAGCGGTGTGGGGCGCTATAACGGACTTGCGGTGTTCGTTTCCGGCGCCGCGCCGGGCGACACGGTCAAGGTCGTGATCATCAAAGCGAAGCCAAATTACGCGATCGGCAAAATCCTCGCCGTCGAGAAGCCGTCGCCGGACAGGACGCCATCCGACTGCCCCGCCTTTCCCAAATGCGGCGGCTGTGTGTTCCGTCACGTGACGTATGAGGCGGAGCTGCGGTATAAACGCCAGCGGGTGGCGGACGCGTTCGCGCGTATCGGGCATCTGGACGTGGAGGCGCAGCCCATTGTCGGCAGCGCGCCGAACAGATACCGCAATAAGGCGCAGTTCCCGGTCCAGCTCGTAAACGGACGGCTGTTCACGGGCTTTTACGCGCCGTTTTCGCACCGTGTGATCCACTGCCCCGGCTGCAAGCTGCAGCCAGCGGAATATGAAACGCTGCTGAAAATCGTTGCGAAATGGGTCGAAAAATACAAGATCCCGGTCTATCACGAAACGACCGGCAAGGGGCTGCTGCGCCACGTCTATCTGCGCAAGGGCTTTGCCACCGGCGAGATCATGGTGTGCCTTGTGATCAACGGCGAAAAGGTCTTCAAGAGCGACAAGCTGGTCGAAGCCCTGCTTGCCGCGAATGCGGGCGTGAAAACCGTGCTGCTCAACCACAATACCGAGAACACAAACGTGGTATTGGGCAAGAAAAACACCGTGCTGTTCGGCGACGGGTACATCGAGGACGTGCTGCTCGGCAAGCGCTTTCGGATTTCTCCTCTCTCCTTCTATCAGGTCAATCACGACGGCGCCGAACGCCTTTACGCAAAGGCGCACGAATTCGTCAAACGCGGCCCGCACAACGTGGTCATGGACCTTTACTGCGGGGCGGGCACGATCGGACTGACGATGGCGGAAGACGTAAAGACCCTCATCGGCGTGGAGATCGTCCCCGAGGCCGTGGAGGACGCGAAGCTGAACGCGCAGCTCAACGGCGTTCAAAACGCGCGCTTTTTATGCGCGGACGCCGCAAAGGCAGCCGAAACGCTGGAGGCGGAGGGCGTCGCGCCCGACGTCATCGTCGTGGACCCGCCTCGAAAGGGCTGCGACGAAGCGCTGCTGCAAACGGTCGCAAAAATGGCCCCGCAGTCGATCGTCTACGTCTCCTGTGACCCCGCAACGCTGGCAAGGGACTGCGCCGTTCTGCATGAGCTGGGATATCATGTAGATGAAGTCTGTCCGTATGATATGTTCCCGAGAACCGCACACGTCGAGACCGTTGTTTCTTTGGTCAGAAAAACTCCGGACATGTACGTGGACTTCAAAATAGACCTTGACGAACAGGATCTGACCGCATCCGAAGCCCATCCGACCTATGAGGAGATCAAGGTGTACATTCAAAAAGAATACGGCGTAAAAGTTTCTTCGCTTTACATATCACAGGTAAAACGCAAGCTCGGGTTGAAAGTCGGCGAGAGCTTTAATAAACCGAAAAATGAAAACGCAAAACAGCCTCAATGCCCACCGGATAAGGAAAAGATAATTATCGAGGCATTGAAGCATTTTAAGATGATTTGATATGGCGCAGAAAAGCAAAAGAAAAAAGTATAAGCGGTATGTGGACGAACCTGTGTTTGAATCCGACGAATACTTTGCGTATATCGCAGGATACACCGACGGCGGTTTTCCTTACGGAATCACATGGGAAGAAGCAAGGGAAATTGAAAAAAGCGATTCGCAATTCGGCAAGGATTTCGGATTGACGGATTGTAAAAAAGAAGAATGTACCGACGACTTTGAACTCCCGTTCTGAATTCGCACATTCGACAGACCTCCGGTTCTTTGGTATGATGGAATCACCAAAGGAACGGAGGTTTCATTATGAAAGAAAAGAAGGTCAAAATGAAGTTTACGTACTTCGAGTGTAATCTGCTGATCAACGGAATCAATGAATGGCGAAACCAACTTCTTGAAGCGGACTATCCGACCGAGGACGTTGACGCGTTGCTGCTCAAAATAATTGACAAGGCGGAGGGTAAGTAAAATGGAGAGATTTATCATCGACGAGCGTAACGGTTGGGAGTATGAACTGAAAGGCAAACAGTATTACCCAACCGGACGGGTTATGAAAAACAGTGTAATGACGCCTGATATG
>CACZGD010000018.1 GCA_902780565.1 Oscillospiraceae bacterium | reverse complement strand
TATTTAATAAAGAAAAGACTATACTAATCTGTTGCCCGAGCAAAAAACCGGGGGCTCATTACAACATCCCGGACAGCGTGACGAGCATCGGGTCTTACGCGTTTTACGGCTACACGAGCCTTGCGTCTATCACGATCCCGGACAGCGTGACGAGCATCGGGAATGGCGCGTTTAACGGCTGCACGAGCCTTGCGTCCATCACGATCCCGGACAGCGTGACGAGCATCGGTGAAAACGCGTTTTACGGCTGCACGAGCCTGACCTCGGTCACAATCCCAGACGGCGTGACGAGCATCGGGGAATTCGCGTTTTACGGCTGCACGAGCCTGACCTCGATCACGATCCCAAACAGCGTGACGAGCATCGGGTCTTACGCGTTTCTTGGCTGCACGAGCCTTGCGTCTATCACGATCCCGGACAGCGTGACGAGCATCGGGGAAGGCGCGTTTTCCGGCTGCACAGGCCTGATCTCGATCACCGTATCCTCCGGTAATCCGGTTTATCATTCGGCAGGGAACTGTCTGATTCAAACGACAAAAAGAGAGTTGGTTGCAGGCTGCAAAACAAGCAGAATTCCAGAGGATGGCAGTGTGACGAGCATCGGGGATTCCGCGTTTGAAGGCTGCACGGGTTTAACCTCTGTCACGATCCCGAACAGCGTGACGAGCATCGGGTATTGCGCGTTTAACTGTTGTGGACGCTTAACAGACGTTTATTATTCCGGCTCGGAAGCGCAATGGTCCGCGATCACAATCGGGGAAGGCAACGATGACTTGCAATCTGCAGTCATCCATTACAATCAGGGACCGACCCTGCGCGACGCCTACTATACCCCCACCGGGACCGTGACCGTCGTCCCACGCACGGACAAGGGAATGTCCCTGAAGGGCTTCACCGTCACCGTGAACGGTGAGTCGGTCGTCTGCGACAATACGACCTATACGTTTTCCCTGCCGGAAGGCTATGCCGGTTCGATCACGGTATCCAAGGACGGGTATCTTCCGTCCACGTTGCCGGCGGAAATGATCAGGAGCTATAACTTCTTCCGTCTCTATCCGGCCTCAACGCAAGGACCCGTGGTGCAGCAGTATTTTATCAAGCGGTCTGAGATGACGGACGCCTCGTATAAAACGCTGTTCAACACCACCGAATATCTCTATGATCTGGAAGACGCGCAGCATGACGTTTACATAAACGTAGCCGAAAACGGCAGCCAGATCAAAGGCATCTGCTTACAGCAAGGCAGGAAAACGGTTCCGCTGAGTAACGGTCATAATCGCCACCTTCGGCTGAATGAAGCCTTCGCCAGCGGAAACGGCCCCATTTATCTGTGTGTCAACACTGCGGACGGCAAGGTCTATAAGCAGCCCGCAAAAATCGAAGCCATGAAAACCCGCATGACGTTCGAGATGGACACCGGTGAAATCACCGCTGCTGTTCCGGAGGATATCGATGCGCTGAACGGCTGTGAATTCAACGCGAAAATCAAGCTCGGCAGCGTTCCGATCTCGATCACTCTGAACGAGGATGGAACCTTTAAGGGGACGATCGGTATTACCGGGGAGGAAAAATTTACGGCGTCCTGGTACGAAAAGGTCGCCCAGCTCATCAAAAAGCATGAATCAGGAGGAAAACCCACTTACGCAACCTCCGAAATGGAAAGAATTGAAAAGGAGATCAAGGAAAAAAACGGCAAGTGGACGAGTGAAAGTGTTTCCTTTGGCATATCCGTCAACGCCAAAGTTCTCGGGTATGTGGAAGGCGTTTATCGAAACGGTAAATTTGAATCCATAAGCATCGGCGCTCTGCTGAATGTGGCAGGAGAGGCCAGCTATTCTCAGCAGTCCATTACGGCAGTCGGGATTCCATGGTACTGGAAGGTCAAGATCGCGGCGGAGATCGCTGCGAAGCTGGGGGTGTCCTATACCGGTGAAACAAAGCAGTGGGACGTTCTGTTCCCGGGCTTTTCCGCATCGCTTTCCATCAGCGGCGACGTTTGTCTCGGTGTTGACAAGGTCGCTGGCGCCGGCGGCAGAGTCACCGGTAAATTAGATATCGCCTTTTCCGGACCGGACTATAACCTGATGTCCTCTGTCTGGACGATCTCTCTTGATTTTAAATTGATCGGACAAATCGCCGGATTTGAAGGGGCAGTCTCTCCCTTTGGCAGCAATGTGCCATCCCTGCAGATCTATCCATGGAAAGACTCCCAAAATACGCAGGAGCCCCCACCGGCTGACCTCATGCGCAGCTTTTCGGACAGCGCCTATCTCATTGGTCAACGTCAAAAGCTTGCGAACGTCCAATTCCAAAACCAATCAGATGATGGGATTTTGAAAACCGGCGGCTATCCCTACGCGTCCCCCGTCATATTAAAAACCGAAGACGGTACGCTGCTTGTATGGGTCGACCTTGATACGAATCGCTCGCAAATCAACAGAACGGCTCTTTTCTACAGCTACCGCCCGGACGCCACAGGTGTGTGGTCCGAACCTGCCCAAGTTGAAAATGACGGGACCCCGGACGATATGCCATACCTGTTCACAGTCGGAGGCAAGGTTTATTTGCTTTGGAATGACGCCGGGCGCGTGCTTTCCGACGGGGAAGGACTGGACGACCTTCTTAACGAAATGGATATTTCCGTTTCACAATTTGAGGAGGACCGCTTTACGGACGCAACGAAACTGACGGATAACGATTGCCTTGATATCTCCGCCGTCGGTACCGATATTAACGGTCGTCCGGCAGCCATTTGGATCGAAAATTCCGAAAACGATCTGTTCGGCACGGCAGGAGAGAACCGGATCATGCTTGCCGTATATGACGGAGAGGAATGGACGGCTTCCCAAGTTTTTTCTACAGATCACGGAATCAATTCTGTTGCGCTCGCAGAGGAAAACGGAGAAGCTGCAGTTTATTTCTCCATGCACACAACGGACGATCCTGCAACGCCTGATGGCTACCAGATCTTTCGCAGCGCCAACGGGACGACAACCTGCCTGACGGATAATCCCGGACGGAACACGGGTGTGATCGCAAAAGAAAACCGGGTTTTTTGGTGCAGCGACAGCGGTATCAAGAGTCCGGAAAGAGAATATCCCGTTGGAAATGCAAGGGGTCTTGATGTGATAAAGACAGAAGACGGGGGAGAAATCCTCCTGTGGCAGTCCCAGGAAGATGAGGTATCAGGTGTTTATGCGCTCGATCTCTCTGACGATAACGCGTCTCCCGTTGATGTTTATGAAAAGGACGTTGTGTTGGGCGGATATTGCGCTTTCGCCGATGGCAGTCTGCTGACATTGCTTTTGTCCGAAGCCGATGCCGAAACTTCCGCCTTGCGTTTTGTCAGCGCTCAACAAAAAGCCGCAATGAGCATAACAGACGCATCTTACGACGCTTATACGCTGCAGCAGGGAAATGCGCTTTCGCTGTATGTGTCTGTGAGAAACAACGGTCTTGCTGCTTCTGAGGAAACTACTCTGTTTGTATATGCAAACGGTCATCTACTGAAAAAGCAAACATATGACGTCAGTCTTCACGCAGGTGAAGAAAAAATCTTTGATCTGGCTGTTGATTTGCCGGATACCATTGATTATTCGACCCTTTATTTTACGATTGACGAACAAACCTCGCATTCCGAAGGTTACGCTCTCTCGTTGGGAATGACGGATGTATCCGTCGAAAACTCCACTGTTCTTTCGGATGAAACAGGCGACCGCCTACAGGTTTCTGTCATCAACCGAGGAGTATCTGATTCCGATACTGTGGTTGTTCATCTGCGAAAGGGATCTGAAAAAGGAGACATTCTCGACACACGGTATTTATCTGCGATGAAACCTTCTGAGGAACAGATACTGACTTTTTCGCTCCCACAGGGAATTGAAGAAGGCGACTTATTCTGTGTTACCGCTGATTGGCAGGATAATGAATCCATGATTTCCAATAACTGTGACTTTGCTGCCAAGTATATACCGGACCCGCTGATTGTGGAGGTGGAAGAACAGGGATCAGAATTTGAGGAAATCCGCCTCAATGAATCAAAAACTGTAACCATTCAAACCGGGGGCGATACAGTCTATTACCGCTTTGTTCCCGCAGAGGATGGAGAATACGTATTCTTTTCTGTAGGCAACTGCGACACATATGGATATCTCGCTGACTTAAATGGCGATTTGTTGGATGAGGACGATGACTCCGGTGATGGGTTCAACTTCAGGATGCAATGCGATCTGAAAGCCGGAGAAAGCTATTTGCTCGGTGCGAGATTATATGACGAAGAATCCTCTGAATCTTTTGATATTCGAATTGAACGGGTCGAGCATTCGCACATTCCGGGGATGTCGATCCGAGAAAATGAGATCCCTCCCACATGTTCAGGATCCGGTTCCTATGACGAAGTTACCTTCTGCTCCGTATGCGGAGAAGAACTCGACCGTGTCCATTACACGACACAACCCACAGGACACGACTGGGGAGCATGGTCATCATGTAATAAATCTCAACATCAGCGAATCTGTTCCAACGATCCCTCCCATATCGAAATCGCAGACCATAATTGGGATGCAGGGAAAGTGACTCTGGAGCCTAAATGTGTTGAGAGCGGCACAATGATTTATACCTGCTCCGTCTGCGGCGTGACCGATATCCGCGACATTGCGCCAACCGAGGCGCACACCTTCGGACGCTGGACGGTCACAAAGGAACCCACCTGCGCGGATGAGGGGACCGAAACCCGCGTTTGCGCTGCCTGTGAAACCAAAGAGACACGGCCCATCCCCGCGACGGGAGTCCATACATTCGGCGACTGGACTGTGAAGGTCCCGGCGACCGTGGACGCCGAGGGCGAGGAGACCCGCACCTGTTCCATTTGCGGCACGACCGAATCCCGCGCAATTCCAAAGCTTGAAAAACCCATTGTGACCACAGTGATCCCCGGCGACGTGGATGCGGACGGCAAGGTGACGGCGTCTGACGCCAGACTCGCGCTCCGGTGTGCGGTCGGACTGGAGAATTACGCGCCGGGCAGCGCGCAGTTCCTCGCCTGCGACGTGGACGGCGACAAGAAGGTCACCGCGTCCGACGCGCGTCTGATCCTCCGCGCGGCTGTGGGGCTGGAGACGCTGAAATAAAGCGGAGCTTTTTCCGTTGCAGCGGACCGGAAATCCTGTAAAAAGACGCGTCGGGGCTATGTGCCGCGACGGTCCGATAAGTCCCTTCCAAAGCGGGAAGCCGATATCCAACATAAAACAAACAGACCCGGCGAAAACCGGGTCTGTATAATTATACAATAGACTGCATGTCATGGATGCATTCCCGGCGCACTTTTCCGGGATCGGGACCGCTGTTTGCGGGCGTGCGGCGGGGGAGCGGACGGTCTGTCCGTCCGGCTCAGCCGAAGGTGGTCAGGGATTTCTGCGTGCTGCGCACGAGGCCGAGATAGGAGACGCCGGGGTTCAGCGTCAGGGGCTGGCCGTCCGGGGTCAGCAGGCGCAGGGGCGCGTCCTCGCCGTCCTTCGCCCAGCGGATCGCTTCGACCTTGCCGCCGGAGACGTACAGGCCCTCGCCGCCGTTTTCGAGCAGCAGGTCCTGATGGCCGGCTTCGTCGTTGCGGCTCTGCATCTCGACGTAAAGCACCAGCACGTTGTCGTACAGGCACGCCGTCCCGTTTTCGTCGGTCATGGGAGAGCCGCCGACCTCGCGCCGGTATTTGCCGGATTCCGTCTGCAAAATAAAATCGTTGACGTAGGCGGCGGAGTAGGCGAAGTGGAGCGTTTCGGCAGTCCCGCCGGTCAGGGCGCGGGGCGCCTGGGCAAAGGAAAAGGGCAGGCGCTTCGCGGGGTCGGCTGTCATATCAATGCCGTGTGCGGCGACAGCGTCCGTGAGTTTTGTCCCGGTCAGAACCAATCGATGCTCAAGGGATACGTCCCGCGTTTCGTCGCGGTGGGTGAAACTGCCGTCGGTCATCGCGTCGATCTCCGAAAGGGCGCCGCCGTAGGTCTTGATGAGCGCCAGCGCCTCGGGGCTGCCGCCGCAGTGGACGAACAGCAGGTCCCAGCCGCGCGCCAACTCCACCGCGTCGTGTCGCGCGGAGCGCACGGGCCCCACGGTCTCCGGCACGCGGGAAAGGTCCGCGTAGAGCCACAGCATGCGGGAAATGCCGCCCTCGACCTCATATTCCACGACCATATCCGGAGTCGTCATGCCCCATTGGGGACGCGCCGCCGGGGTGTTTTCCACCACGATCCCGACCGCTTTTTGCGCAAGGCGTCCGGCGTCGTAGCCGGGCTGCCCCGTCAGGGGATTCGCGGTTTCGCCCGCGGTCGGCAGGGTGGGCGCTTCGGTCGCCGAAGCGGTCTCCGGCGCGGTCTGCGTCTGCGTTTTGGTTGGGGCGGAGGTCTCCTCCGGCGCGTTTTTCTGCCCGCAGGCGGGCAGCAGCAGGGCTGCGGTCAGCGCCGCGATCACGGCAAATGCTTTGATTTTCATGGTGTTTCTCCTTTGCGATCGGCGTCGCGTTATACGTTTATATTCCGAAATTATGCAGGGCGGCGCGGCTTCAGTTATACCGGCTGTGCCGTTTCCATGCAAAATCCTTTGCCGTCAGGGTCGGTCGGCCGTTTCGCGCGGCGGCCATCTCCGCCCGCAGCACCGGCAGGCTATCGGCGATAAAGGTCTCGAACATCTCCGGCGTGACCCACGCGGGGTCGCCCGTTTCGGTCTCGTGCAGGTCCGCGTCCAGCGCCCGGATCATGCCCGCCGCGTCCAGTTTCACCCGATCGTTCAGGGGCAGTCGGTCAAAGTCCGGCGGCAGGATCAGTTCGTTTTTCAGACCGTAAGCGTCGGTCAGGTAGCGGTTGAGCAGGTGGTAATCGCGGTACAGGATCTCGACGTCCGCGTCGTTTTTCGGCGTGAGGCGGTCCCCGTATCGGCCGTGGATCATCCGCCGGTGCAGGTCGTCCTCCACCAGATGCAGGTAATAGCCGAGGTAAAGCGGATCGGTGCGGATCTCGTTGCCGAACGCCGCGAAAAACGCGCTGAAATCGAACCAGACAAGGTCGTTTTCCCGCGCCGTGTAGTGCGTCAGGTCCCGCTGCTCCGGCTTTTCATAGGCGTCGGGCAGCAGGCTGCCGAGCAGAAAGCGGCCGCTCTCCGCTTTGGGCAGGTCCCGCGCCAGCAGCACGCCGAGAGTATAGTGGACGGTGCGTCCCGCCATAGGCTCACTCCCTTTCCGTCCTCAGTGTAGCACGTTCGCGCCGAAAATGCAAGCTTCGGCGCAATTTCCTCTTGTTCCCGGCGGCGGGGCGTGGTACAATAGCAGGGTAGAAGGGAGGCGGTTCCGATGAAATACAGAACCATGCGCCGCGCCGACTGGCGGCGGGCGCAAAAACGGCGATGGATCGGCAGGGAGATCACAAAGGACGGCCGCCGCGGGCGCGAAAGCGTGATCCTGATCGAAAAGGCGACGGCGCCGCTGATCGTGGGCGCGCCGGACGGCGGCAGCATCTGCGTGGCGGACGACGGTTACGTCTGGTTCCAGCGCGCGTTCGAGGGGGAGGAGACCTGGCTGACTGCCGCGTTCGACGACAAAGGGACGCTTTTGCAGCTCTATTTCGATGTGACCGCCGGCAACGACTTTTCGGACCCGGAGGACCCCGGCTTCCGGGATCTGTATCTGGACGTGATCCTGACCCCTGGGCACGGGATCGGCGTGCTGGACCGCGACGAGCTGGACGAGGCCCTCGCCTCCGGCGACGTGACGCGTGCCCAATACGACCGCGTGCTGCGGGTCGGGGAGGAGACCGTGGCCATGCTGCGCGAAAAAGGCGCGGCGCTGTGCCGGGACTGCGAACGCGCGGCAAAAGAGCTGCTGGACCGGCTGAACACCCCCGTGGAGGTGGTGGCGGCGCTGCTGCGGGACGGGGACCGCTTTCTGATCTGTCAGCGCCCGGCGCACAAGGCGCGCGGTCTGCTGTGGGAATTCGTCGGCGGCAAGGTCGAGCCGGGCGAAACAAAGGAGGCGGCGCTTATCCGCGAATGCCGGGAGGAGCTGGATATCGGGATCCGCGTCGGCGGCGTGTATTATGAGGTTACGCACGTCTACCCGGACCTGACGGTGCGCCTGACGCTGTTCAACGCCGAGCTGACGCAGGGTCCGCTGCGGCTGCTGGAGCACGCGGATGCGCAATGGATCACCCCCGCCGAGATCGACCGCTACGCTTTCTGCCCGGCGGACGAGGAGATCCTGCGGAAACTGAAAACACAGGGATAACAGACGGAGGAGGAACGGATATGGATCGGATTTCTTCATTCAGAACGCTGCTGGAAACGAGCGGGCGCGTGGTCTTTCTGACCGGCGCCGGGATCTCCACCGCCAGCGGGCTGTCGGATTTCAGAGGCAAGGAGGGGCTCGAAAAGCGCAAAAGCCCCGTGCCCTACGAGACCCTGCTCTCGATCGACTTTTTCGAGCGGGACCCGGAGACGTTTTATAAATATTACAAGGATTTCCTGATCGTCGGGGACGCGAAGCCCAACGTGGCGCACAAAAAGATCGCTTCGCTGGGATCGCGCGTGTCGGCTGTCGTGACGCAGAATATCGACGGGCTGCACCAGCTCGGCGGCAGCGAAAACGTGATCGAGATCCACGGCACCACGAAGACCTATTCGTGCCTCCGGTGCCGCAAACGCTACCCCGAGGCGTACGTGAAGGCCGCGCCCGGCGTGCCGACGTGCGCCTGCGGCGGGATCCTGCGCCCGGATATCGTGTTCTACAGCGAGATGCTGGACGACGACAAGGTGACGGCCGCCGTGCGCGCGATCCGGTCCTGCGACCTGCTGGTCGCGGTGGGCACCTCCCTCGTCGTGTACCCGGCGGCGGGGCTGGTCCGCTACCGTCCCAGAAGCGCGAAGCTTGTGATCGTCAACTACGATCCCACGCCCTACGACGGCGAGGCGGACCTTGTGATCCACGACGATATCTCCCGCGTGTTCGCGGCGCTGTGAGGCCTGTGACCCCATGAAGGCTGTGCTGCGATTTCTGAAAAAGGAGCCCATGCTGCCGCTCGCCGTGGCGGCGGCGCTGCTCTCGTTTCTGCTCACGCCACCGTCGTCGGCGCTGCTGACGGCGGTGGACTGGCGCACCCTCGGCACCCTGTTCATGATGCTCACGGTTCTGGAGGGCTTCAAGCAGGAGAATATTTTCCGTCCCGTGCTGCGCCTTGCGGGGCGGCTGAGGACCCAGGCGGGGCTGAGCCTCTTTCTGGTGTTCGGCGTGTTTTTCACGTCCATGTTCGTCACGAACGACGTGTCTCTCATCATTTTCGTTCCCCTGACCGTAATCCTGTTCCGCGCCGGGAACAAGGAGCGCTATCTGCTGCCGATCCTCGCCATGGAGAACATCGCCGCCGTGCGCGGCAGCTTGCTCACGCCCTTCGGCAGCCCGCAGAATCTGTTCATTTACGGGCAGTCCGGCGTGTCCGCGGCGCGGTTCATCGGGTTCATGAGTCCCATCTGGGCGATCTCGGCGGTCCTGCTCGTCTGCTTCGTGCTGTTCCTCTACCGGCGGGACCGGAGGGAAAAGGCGGACGTAGACGCCTCCGCCGTCGGCGGCGACTGGGACCCCGCCCGCAGATTGCGGCGGATCGTTTATCTTGTCCTGTTCACGGCGGTGCTCGTGTGCATCGTGACCCGCACGGCGTACTGGTACGTTTTCGTCGCTGCGGTGCTTGCGGCGGTGCTGCTGTGCGACCGGCGGCTGCTGCTGAAAACGGACTGGGTGCTGCTGCTCACCTTTTTGTGCTTTTTCGTGTTCTCGTCCAACGTCGCGGCGAACGAAAGCGTGGCAGACTTTCTGAAGCAGGCGCTCGCGGGGCGGGAATACGCGGGCAGCATCCTGCTCAGTCAGGTGATCTCGAACGTGCCGGCCTCCATCGTGCTCTATCCCTTTGCCGAAAACCGCGGCGCGCTGCTCTACGGGCTCGATACCGCCGGCCTCGTCAGCCTGATCGGCAGCCTTGCCTCCGTTATCAATTACCGCATTTACGTGCGCGAATACCCGGGGCAGGGCGGGCGCTTCATCCGCGTGTTCACCGCCGTGTCGCTGGCGTTTTTCGCGTTCGTGGTACTGCCGGGGTATTTTATCAGCCGCGCGCTTACGCTGTAAGGGCAGGTTTTTGTCGGCGCGTACTTGCATCCGGCGTTCGGATGTGATATGATAGACCTGTAAGCGGCGGCAGCCGCTTCGGAAAGGAGTTCTTATATGGCAGCGTTTATTCAGAAGCTTATTGCGTTCTTTATGACGATCCTCGCATTCTTCGGGATCGGCAGGGGGACCGCCAAGGTCCCCGAAAACGGCTATCAGGTCAACGGCAGTCAGGTCGTGGTGTGCCTGACCGCCAACCCCTCCACGGGCTATTCGTGGGAGGTCGGGATCCGGGGCGACAGCGTAAAGCTGTCCGGGTCCTATTTTGAGCAGAAAAAAACACAGTCTCAGGTCGCGCTTGCGGGCGCGGGCGGACTGGAGTATTTCACCCTGACCGCGGTGAAGCCGGGCGACGCGACCGTCACCCTGACCTATCAGCGTTCATGGGAGACGGACCCGCCCATCCGGACCGTCACCGTCGTGCTGACGGCGGACGAAGCCCTGAACCTGACCGTGACGTCGTTCACCGACGTCTGACGGCATCTGTTACGGAACGCGCTTCCCGCGCGTTCTTTTTATTTTGTTGCTTCCTTCATTGACACCGGCAGGGAAACGTGCTATGATAAAATCAAACACAGAATAGGAGTTTCCACCCATGAAAAAAGCGATATCCCTGCTTCTGAGCGCTGCGCTGGCGCTGAGCCTTGCGTCCTGCGCGTCTCCCCTGCGCGACAGGGCGGAGCGGCCCGCGTCCCCGGCTGACCGGCGCGCTTTGCCCGTGCGCGGGCTTTACCGCCGTGGAATGGGGCGGCGCCGAGGTGCGCTGAGATGACGGTACGAAAAGAACAGCCGTTCCCGGTCGGGACCGGCTGCGCGCTTTGGCTTTGCGGCGAACCGACGCTTCTGCTGGTGGAGCCCGTGGATGAGCGCGACGCGGACCTGCCGTCGGAGACCGCCGCGCTGGAGCAGGTGGGGCTGTCCTTCGCGCTGGCGGCGGTGCCGGTGGCGGACTGGAACCGCGATCTGAGCCCGTGGCCCGCGCCGCCGGTGTTCGGCAGGGTCCCCTTTGCGGGCGGGGCGCAGAAAACGCTCGATTTTCTGCTTTCGGACGTGCTGCCCGCGCTCACGTCCCGCTTTCCCGGCGTGCCCGCCGTGCTCGGCGGCTACTCGCTGGCGGGGCTGTTCGCCCTGTGGGCGGCGACCCGCACCTCCGCCTTCGCCGCCGTGAACGCCGCGTCCCCCTCCGTCTGGTACCCGGATTTCCTGCCCTACGCGCAGGCGCACCCGCTGCGGACCCGCGCGGTCTGCCTCAGCCTCGGGGATAAAGAGGAGCGGGCAAAAAATCCCGTTATGGCGAGGGTGGGGGACTGCATCCGGTCGCTGCACGCGCTGCAAAGCGAACGCACCCCCTGTACCCTCGACTGGAACCCCGGCAACCATTTTCAGGACGCGCCGGGGCGCACCGCCCGGGGATACCTCAAATGCGCCGCGGCGCTCGGTCTGCCGCCGACGCGCACCGAATAAAAACCGGAAAGGAGCCGCCTTTATGACCGTCGCATACGTTTTTCTTGCCCTGTTCTGCGCCGTCTCCTGCGTGCATCTGGTCCACAGCTGGCGGGACGAGCCGAAAAAACGGGCGTATACCAAGCCCTTCCTGCTGCCGCTGCTGATCGGGTTTTACGTGTTCGCGGCAAAATCCGTTTCGCCCGTGCTGTTGGCGGCGCTGCTCACAAGCTGGCTCGGGGACGTGCTGCTGATCCCGAAGGGGACGAAATGGTTCGTCATGGGCGGGCTCAGCTTCCTCGCGAGCCACGTCCTGTTCATGTGCGTCTATCTGCCGCGGCTGGGCTTCAGCCCGTGGAACCTCTGGGTCCTTCTCCCCGCGGCGGCGGTGTATTACGGGATCTCTGTGAAGGTGACGCTCACCTTGCGCGGGACCCTGCCGAAAATGATGCTGGTCCCCATGATCCTGTATCTGCTCGCGAATTCCACCATGAACCTGTTCGCGCTGCTGCAGCTTCTCACGCTCCGCTCCGTCGGCGCGGGCGTGGCGTATGCGGGCGCCGTGCTGTTCTTCGCGTCCGACTGCACGCTGTATCTCGTGCGCTATCACAAAAACAAGGACTTGATCTTCAAAAAGCATTTCACCGTGATGCTGACCTATCTGCTGGGCGAGGCGCTGATCACCGTCGGCGTGCTGCTGCTGGGCTGAGGGCGCGTCCGGCAATTATAAGCGAAAGGAGCATTTCCCATGAAATACGTATTTGTCGTCAACCCCCACGCGGGCGAAACGAACGCGGAGCAGGCGATCCGCGAGGCCGTGTCCGCCCTGCCCGAAGCGGAGGACTGTGAGATCTACGTCACCAAGGGCCCCGGCGACGCGACCGATTTTGTGAAGACGTATCTCGACCGGCACCCCGATGCGGACGTCCGCTTCATCGCCTGCGGCGGCGACGGGACCGTGAACGAGGTCTTTTCCGGCGCGGCGACACGCCCCGGCGTGAGCGTGACCTGCTATCCCTGCGGCAGCGGCAACGATTTCGTCAAGGCGTTCGGCGGGGCGGAAAAATTCCGCGATATCCCGGCGCTGCTCAGAGCCGGGACGCAGCCGCTGGACCTGCTGAAGGTCGGCGACCGCTGGGCGAACAACGTGGTGAACTTCGGGTTCGACACCACCGTTGCCATCACCATCAACGAGGAGCGCAAAAAAACCGGGCACGGCAACAAAAACGCCTATACCAAGGGCGTGGTCAAGGCGCTGCTCACCGCCATGAAGAACGATTTCACCGTCAAGGCGGACGGCGAGGTCCTCAACCCCGCGGGCAAGGCCCTGCTCTGCACCGTTGCAAACGCCCAGTACGTCGGCGGCTCCTTCCGCTGCGCGCCGCGGGCGAAAACGGACGACGGCCTGATCGAGGTCTGCCTGATCCGTCCCATCTCCCGGCTGCGCTTCGTGAAGATCCTCAAGCCCTACACGAACGGCGAGCATCTGGACCGGGAGGATATGCGCGACATCGTCGTCTACCGGCAGGCGAAAAAGGTCGAGGTGGACGCGCCGCTCGGCTTCGCCTATTCGCTGGACGGCGAGATCGTCTATCAGTCCCATTTTACCGTGGAGATCGTCCCGGCGGCGCTCTCCCTCGCGGTCCCCGAATAAAGCCGAAGTCTGCCTGCGCCTCCCGTGAACGGGGGGCGTTTTTTTGACGCGTCAGGCGTTCGGCGGCCTCTTTTTCCGACGGTCCTTTCGCCGAACCGACGTCCGGATTTCATTTGTACAAAAAAAACACGGTATTTGTCAGAAATTTCATGATTTGCGCTTGACAATTTTTCGATATGATGTTACATTAAAATATATTAAAATAAACTTAAAATAGGGAAACAAGGGAAAAAATGCCTGTCGCTGTCAAAAGCGCGGCAGTAAATACGTTTCCCGCGAATCAGGACGGAGGGTCATGCGTTGAAAATCAAAGTCAAAAACAAAGATTCCCGGTTAATCGTTCAGGTCCGGATTTCCGCGGAGGACGGCGTCAACGAGCGCGAGCTGGATATCCTGTCCAAGGGCTACGTGCGCGGCGTGCTGCGGGTCGAGTATCCGAAGGCCAACACGCTGACCTGCACCGGTCCCATGGCGGTCAGCCTTTCCGAACGGCTGCAGCAGCCCATCGGGAAATATGAGTTCTTCCAGATCGTCATGCAGCTCTGCGAGATCACCGAGCGGCTGCGCAAGGCGAACCTGTCCGTCAACAAGATCGAGACCAATCTGGACTATATCTTCATCAACGAGCAGACCAAGGAGCTGCATTTCCTGTATGTGCCGCTGATCGCGGATTTCAATCAGATCGATATGCTGGCGGTCATCCGCACCGTGCTCTCCACCGTCATGATCCTGCGGGAGCCCGGCGCGCAGGTCGTTTCGCAGTTCAGCGCCTTCCTGTCCCGCCTGCAGCGGTTCGACGTCGGCACGGTGGAAAACACCATCCAGCAGCTCGACCGCACCGCCTATAACTCCATCAAACGCCTCGCCGTGGGCACCAGCGGGTATATGACCGATAAGCCCAAGGATTACGTGGATCATTACGAAAACAAACCCGCGCCCGCACAGCAAGCGCCGCAGCCCGCCGGGAATTATCCCCGCCCCGCCGCGCAGCCCGCCGTGACGAACTATCCGCGTCCTGCAGCGCCGCAGCCCGCGCAGATGCAAAGACCCGCTCCCGCGCCGCAGCCCGCGCAGATGCAGAGGCCCGCTCCCGCGCCGCAGCCGGCGCAGATGCAGAGACCGGCGCCCGCGCCGCAGCCGGCGCAGATGCAGAGACCGGCGCCCGCGCCGCAGCCTGCGCAGATGCAAAGACCCGCTCCCGCGCCGCAGCCGGCGCAGATGCAAAGACCGGCCCCCGCGCCGCAGCCCGCTCCGATTCCGAGACCGGCTCCCGCGCCGCAGCCTGCACCGATCCCGAGACCGGCTCCCGCGCCGCAGCCCGCTCCGATTCCGCGCCCGGCGCCGCAGCCGCAGCCTGCACCGATCCCGACTCCCGCGCCCGCGCCGCAGCCTGAAAGCTTCGACGTTACGAACCCATTCTCCGCCGCCGCGGCAAGAAACCCCTATGGGCAGTATGACGCAAATGAGAACCCCTATAAGGCGTTCTCCGACGACGCGACCGGTCTGCTGCGGGAGGAGGAAGAGGCGCAGACCGCGCTGGTGAACGAGGATACCGGCTATGAAGACGAGGGCGCGGGCGAGACCGCGCTGCTGGTTGAGCCGGAGCCCGTGTATCCCACGCTGACCCGTCTGCTGACGAACGAGGAGATCCGGCTGGATAAGCCCGTGTTCCGCGTGGGCAAGGAAAAGAGCTGCGTGGACTTCTTCATCGCGGACAACAATCATATCAGCCGCAGCCACGCGGATTTCACCACGCGCGACGGGCGGTATTACGTGACCGATCTGAATTCCAAAAATAAGACCTACCTCAACGGGCGTATGCTTGTTGCCACCGTTGAGAACGAGCTGCGGGACGGCGATCAGCTCCGCCTTGCGAACGAGGACTTTGTTTTCCATATCAACTGAACACGGAGGGAGCGACTATGCGATATACGGCAATTGCGGAGACCGACGTCGGGATCCGGAAATCCACGAATCAGGACAGCGTTCTGATCCGGCACGCGACCTTCGACGGCGGCGAGGTCCTGATGGCCATCGTGTGCGACGGCATGGGCGGCCTTGCCAAGGGGGAGCTTGCCAGCGCCACGGTGATCCGGGCGTTTGCCGACTGGTTTGAAAAGGAGCTGCCTCTGCAGCTCGAAAAGCCGGACCTGAACGTGATCGGCGCGAAATGGGCGCTGATGCTCAAGAACCTGAACGGCAGGATCGGCGAATACGGCAAATCCATCCACGTCGATCTCGGCACCACCTTCACCGGCGCGCTGTTCCTGAACGGCAGCTATGTGGCGGTCCACGTGGGCGATACCAGGCTCTATCACCTGTCGAACGCCCTGACGCAGCTCACGGAGGACCAGACCTTCATCGCGCGCGAGATCCGCAAGGGCACCATGACCCCCGAACAGGCGAAAACCGATAAGCGCCGCAACCTGCTGCTGCAGTGCGTGGGCGCCTCGCCCCGGGTCGAGCCGCAGGTCCTTACCGGCGCGGCGGAAGCCGGCGCCTATATGATCTGCTCCGACGGCTTCCGGCACGTCATCTCCGAGCAGGAGATCCTCGGCGCGCTGTCGCCCGCGCGGCTGACGGACGCCGACGCGATGCACGCGAACGTCCGGTATCTGATCGAGCTGGTCAAGAGCAGAGGCGAGCGGGACAATATTTCCGCTCTGCTGATCAAAGCGGAGTAACGGGGAGGCAGTATGACAAACATCGGAACCGTCATCGACGGAAAATATGAAATTCTGAAGGAGATCGGCCGCGGCGGCATGTCCATCGTCTATCTCGCGATGGATAAACGCCTGAACAAGCAGTGGGCGGTCAAGGAGATCCGCAAGCGCGGCAACGGCAAGAACGACGAGATCGTCGTCAACTCCCTGCTCGCGGAGGCCAACCTGATGAAGCGGCTGGACCACGCCGCCCTGCCCCGCATCGTCGATATCATCGACAACGGCGTCACGATCTACGTCGTGATGGACTATATCGAAGGCGAATCGCTCGATAAGATCCTCGCCGCCGAGGGCCCGCAGCCCGAAGACAAGGTCATCGAGTGGGCAAAGCAGCTCTGCGACGCGCTGGGCTATCTGCATTCCCAGAAAAAGCCGATCATCTATCGCGATATGAAGCCCGCGAACGTGATGCTCAAGCCCGAAGGCAACATCAAGATCATCGACTTCGGGATCGCCAGAGAGTACAAGGAGCAGAACCTTGCGGATACCACCGTGCTCGGCACCAAGGGCTACGCCCCGCCGGAGCAGTACAGCGGCCAGACCGACCCGCGGTCGGATATCTTCGCGCTGGGCATGACGATGCACCACCTGCTCACGGGCGTGGATCCCCGCAACGGCGAGCCCTACGCTCCGGTCCGGCAGTGGAACCCCGACCTGTCCGAAGGGATTGAGGCGATCATCGACAAGTGCGTGCAGCCCGCCGCCGAAAACCGCTACCAGAACTGCTCCGAGCTGTTGTACGACCTCGAGCATCCGGAGCTCATCGGCCGCGACTGGCGCCGCAGGCAGCAGAAAAAGGTCCGCCGGTTCGGCATCGTGGCGGGACTTGCCGTCCTGTTCGCGATCGTCGGCGTGGTCTGCTCGCTGGTCGCCACGGGGATCAATAACAGCGACTACGACCGCTACCTCGGCGACGGTATGAAGCCGGATGATTTTTATAAAGCGATAGAGATTTATCCCGAACGTACAAAAGCGTACGACAGGCTGATCGAATACTATAAATCTCTTTACATAAAAAAGGACGAAACAAACGAGGCAAGCTACGAAGAAGACATCGCGGAACGGATCAAGGAGCTGAAGCTGCTGTCGAATACCATTACGAGCGCAAATGGGACGATTCTGAATCAGGATGAGACCGACGTTGCCGATCTGAATTTCAAAATGGGCATGCTCTTTATTTCCCAGCGCGAGGATCTGGCCTTTGAAAACCGCGCGAAGGAGGCGGCCCCCTATTTTGATCTGGCTGTCAAATCTCAGTCCTCTTTTGCAAAAAAAGAGGTTGCGAGGGGTTTTTCGGATATCTGTAATTTCTTCGTCGCAGTTACAAAGACTTCATCCAGAGTCTTGAGTGATTATACAGTGCTTTTCTCGCAGATTGAAACGGAGTTGGACGAGTTGGATCATTTGGATAAGGATGACCGGGACGCCGATTATGAAAAAATCGTGTTTTATCACGTTGTCTGTTCTCTGCTCTTTGATCAGCAGAACCAGTTGGCAGACTTCACCGATGAGGAGACGCCTCCGCATAAGGAAGCAATCCGCTTGCTGAAGGACATCTATGACCGGGCAAGCGTGATCACCCCGAAGGGGAACGACGAGGTGCGTCGCTTAAAGGACCTGTTCCTCAGCAAGGCTTCTGCAGAGCGGATCAGTCAGTATGAGGCCGTTTTCAAAGCAATTGAGAGCAATTCCGCAAAGGGAGGGAAATAAGCATGGCATCCATTTTTCAACTCGTTTCCCTGATCGCCTTTATTGTCGCCGGGCTGTTCCTTGTGCTGGCGATCGTGCTGTTCATCATTGACCGGATCCCCACCGTGATCGGCGACCTGAGCGGCCGCAACGCGAGAAAGTCCATCGAACGCCGCCGCGCCGAGAACGAGAAGGCAACGGACGCGAGACCCTCCTACCGTCCCGCGACCGCGCCGCCTGACGCTTCCGCCGCACCTGCCGCGCCCGCGCCGGAGTCCGGCGCGACCGGAAAGGCTTCCAAAAAACAGAAACACAGCGGCAAACAGACTGCCGCGCCCGATGCGGACGCAACCGCGCCGCTTGCCTACGGCGAAGAGACCGCGCCGCTTGCCTATGGCGAAGAGACCGCGCCGCTTGCCTACGGCGAAGAGACTGTGCCGCTTGCCTATGGCGAAGAGACCGCGCCGCTTGCCTATGGCGAGGAAACCGCGCCGCTGCCCTCCTATGATGAGGAGACCGCGCCTTTGACCGACAGCGAGGAGACTGCGCCGCTTTACGCTGCACCGCCTGCTGCGCCGTTCGTTCCGGCGCCCGCCGCGCCGCCGGTCCCGACGCCCGTCGCGCCGCCGGTCCCGACGCCCGTCGCGGGGTATGAGGAGACCGCGCCGCTGCTTGACGCCGACGCGACCGCGCCGCTGATCGACGAGGAGCAGACCGAGCTTCTGGACGACCTCGGCACAGCCCCGCTGACCGAGCCGCCCGCCCCGATGCCCGCGCCGCAGCCGCGCGGCAAGCAGTTGACGATCATCAACGACGTGATGCTGATCGATACGAACGAGGTGATCTGATGCTGAAAAAATTCCAACTGTTCTTCTATCTGTCCATCGGCGGCTTTCTGCTCGCCGCGGCGGCGGTGGCGGTGATCCCGCTACTGCAGGTCGGCGTCAAGGGACTTGACGCGAAGGGCTACGCGGTCGGCGCCCTGTTTTGGGTCGGCATTCTGTGCGGGATCGTTTTTTTGGTCCTGACCGGAAAGCAGCGCAAGCAGATCGAGACCGTGCTCCGTGAAAAAGGCGGGCAGGCGCCCGAAAAAGCGCCGCTCGGCGTGATTTCGTTTTTCCGGAACCGCGCCGCGCTGATCGCCGATATCATCTTCTTCCTGGCAGTCATTGCGTTCGTACTGCTGTTCGTTTTCCAAATCCACAACGCCTGGGCGGTGATCGCAGCTCTCGAAATCCTGTTTTTGTCTTTTGTGATGCACTGCTTCTTAAATGGAAAAAATTATAAATATATAAAAGCATATAATAAGTATAACAATAGTAAGGAGCAAGGAAAGAAATGAACCGAACAAGCAATCATTTCAAACACCGCATCCTGGCCGTACTGCTTGCCGTTGTGTTTGTGCTCGGCATGATCCCGACGAACGTGTTCGCCGAGACCGCCTCGCACCCCGGCGTGTATACGGTCAAAGTTACGAATCAGGAGACCGGCGAGCCCATCCCGGGCGCCACGGTCTCGTACCAGATCCTTGTGGATAACATGCTCAAAAAGCGCGCCACCGTTACGACGGACGCGAAGGGCGAGGCTGCGGCCGACAAGGTCGCGGAGGTTGCCGACGCCGTCGCCGCGGAGGATAACACCGTCGTGCTTCGCTTCTCCGTCAGCGCGGACGGCTTCCTGTCCAAGACCGACGCGGCGGACGTCAGCTCGCTGACCGGCTCGATCGGCGTTTCGCTGGCTGCGGACCCGAACGCGGATCCCGAGCCCACCACGCCCGACGAGGACCCCACGGATCCGACCGAACCCGAGCAGCCGCAGACCTACAGCGTCAGCGTGGACGTGAAAGGCAACGGCACGGCGACGCTGCTGCATGAGGACGGCACGCCTGCGACCGAGAGCGGTTTCGCGGACGGCACTGCCCTGAAGCTCTCCGTTGCCCCGGGCGCGAACGCCTATATCAAGAGCGTTGTGATCGCGGGCAATACGCAGACGATCGCGGATCCCCAAAAGGCGGAGGTCCTTCCGTTCACGATCGGGCACGCGAACGTATCCATTTCCGTGGAGTTCGCCTCGCTTGTCACCGTTTCCGTCTCGAAGGATCTTGTCGGCGGCGTTATCACCGTCAACGGGCAGTCCGATCCTCTGACTGTGATCCCCGGCACCGAGGTCAATGTGGTCGTCACCCCGCAGAACAACGCGGAGGGCAGATACCGTGTCAAGTCTGTTTCCTTCGAGACAGACAAGTTCAATCCCAACGGCTTCAACTCGAAACTGCAGGTCAATGAAAATACGACCCTTTCCGCCACATTTGAGCGCGTTGTGGAGATCACGGTCCGTTATAACAGCAACGGCGAAGTCCTCGTCGACAATAAGACCGTGGAAAACGGCGCGGTTTCGATCGTGCCCTCCGACGCCGGTTCTGTCACCGTCGTCGCAAAGCCTGTCAAGGGCTATCGCGTGTCATCCTTTGCCGTGGACGACGTGGAAGAGGACTTCACCCCCCAAAACGACACGGGCTATACCAAAGAGATCTCCACCGACGCGAGCCATACCGTCACCGTCGGCTTTTCGGAGAACGAGTATACCGTTACCGCGTCCGCAAGCACCGGTAACACGATTTCCCCCAGCGGACAGACGACCGTCCTTTACGGCGAGTCCTATTCGCTGACCATTACGCCCCCGACCGGTCAGAAGATCAAGTCGGTCGTCGATAACAATGTGGCTGTCATCAGCGGCGTTACCGCCAACGGCGACGACGCTTACACCTACCGTCTGTCCGATGTGAAAGAGGACCATACCATCGTTGTGAGCTATGAAAACAGCCCCAAGGCGCAGTCCTCCGTGATCACGTGGAACAGCGCGGACGCTCTGAGAACGGACGCCGACGCGAATCTTTACGTCTTTAAAAAGGACGCCGAAAACGGCGTGACGTTCACCACCGAGCAGACCGGCATGCGGATTCTGACCCCCTCCGGCGCGCTCGGCTCCAGAACCGCGAAATCCGTTCCGATCACCCAGAATACAAAGATCGATAAGATCCAGATCCGCGTGGACGACGCGTTCGGCGGTTACTGGGCCACGGTCGCCGAAACGACTGCCTCCGCGCCCGCGCCGGAGCCCGAAAATCCGGACGAAGTGCCGGTCGTCGGGGATGAGCCCGATATCTTTGCGCCCGACGACGCCACGGAGCTGTCGATGACCATCTCCTTCGACGAGGCTGCTCCTGTCTTTGCAAACGACGGCGAGACCTTCGTTCTGCCCGAGGCGAACGTGAACGGCTTCTATAACAGCGACGTGGCGGTCTCCTTCACGCTGAAGGACCCCAAGAATGAAGCCGAGCTCGCGTATCCCTCCGGCATCACGGAGCTGACCTGGTGGGTCACCGACGACGCGGCAGGAACGCACGTGACGCAGGAAGCGACCAAGATCCCTTGCGAAAATGAGGAGACCCGTACCTTCAACGTGACGATCGACGCCGCGAAGAACGACAGCGACTACGTGGTCCTGCACGTGAAGGCCGTCGATGCCGCTGGCAATGAATTCGAGGAGCAGACCGATGCGCTGAAGATCAGTGTCGCCAAGCCCATTGTCACGGTCGCCGCGGATACTGATCTTGTGGAGGATCCCAAGGCGGAAAAGGGCTTCTTCAAGTCCACCTCCCGCGTGATCACCCTGACCATCGAAAACAACAGAAAGTCCCTCTTCAAAGAGGAAAAGCTTCTGGAAGCCATCGAAATGACCACCGGCGCCGTGCCTGCGCTGCAGGTCAGCTTCGATGAGGAAAACAATAAAGTCACCGTCAGCCTGCTGTTCGGTCAGCTCAATGCCGACGAAGGCGAGGGCCTGTATGAATGGGCGCTGAAGCAGTACGTCAACGCCGCCGGGAACGGCGCGAAGGAGCAGGACGGCAAATATTACGCCGTCACCGAAGACGCGCAGGGTTGCTTTGAGAGCATCTTCCGGTTTACCCTCGACCGCACCGCGCCCAGCGCGAAGCTTGGCTACGGCGATCGCGTATGGGAGGATATCGCAGCCGTTCTGTCCTTCAACATCATCAAAAAATCCGGTACCACGATCGTTGCGAAGGATCTCGATGATAACCTGACGAAGGACGAGGATCTTAAGGTCTCTTACTACAAGACGGATGATATTGGTTTTCTGACCGGCACCGGTGAGGGCGGTGAAACCGTCAATCTCTCTGTCAGCGATATCTGCGATAAGCTGGAAGCGCTGTATGAGAACGGCGATTTCCAGGAAGAGCCCTATGCCTTTAACGAGCAGAGTGCCGAACAGACGGCGGTCGTTTATGCCCGCATAGTGGATCAGGCCGGTAACGCGATCTACCGTTCCACCGATGGGCTGATCATCGACCATACGCAGATCCTGGTCGAGATCAATTATGAAACGCAGGATTTCTATAATGCGGATATCAGTGTTTCCGGTCAAGCGGTTGACCCGAAGGTCGAGGTCAACAATCACGATACGTATTCCGGTATCGCCGAGATCCGTTATAAGGTCCTGAAGGATTACAAGGTCCAGGGTGAGAATTCTTATCTCGGAACTGTCACCCAGGGCGAAGGCGCCGAGGGTGAGGACGGCATCCTGTTCCGCTTCGACACGAAGGACTCCTACGCTTCCATGGAGGAGCTCGTCGATAAGCAGAACTACGAGCTGACGATCGATGCGGAAAAGAACAATTCCGACAATGTACTTCTGATCCTGACCGTTGTGGACAACGCAGGTAACGAGACCGTCTCGACCGCGAGCTTCAACATCAATACCAACACGCCCAAGATCGACGTCTCCATGAGCGATGACCTCGAGGCGACGAACGGCAAGTATTACAAGGCGGAGGACGGCAAGTTCCGTACCGCCACGATCACGCTGTCCGGCGACCGCGCCTCCGCGTTCAACGATGCGATCAACAACGAAATCGTTCTGAACGGCGAAGCGCCCGAGACCGGCATCTGGGTCAACGCGACCGACGTGAACGGCAATCCGATCGACGCGGACGTGGAGTTCAGCAAGTTCACGCCCGGCGAACCCGACGGGGACAACGTGACCTACACCGCGACGCTGACCTTCAAGAGCGACGCGAATTATACCTGGGGCGTCAACTATATCTCCAAGGCGGGTAACGCCTCCGAGGACGTCACGCCCGAAGAGACGAAGACCGCGCAGAATACTTATGATTTCGTCGTCGACGGCATTGCCCCCGAGGGCGCCGTCCGCGTGGACGTGAACTTCTGGGAGAAGCTGCTCGATACGATCACCTTCGGTTTGTTCCGTCAGGATGCATACATCGTTTCCGTCCGCGCGTCGGACGAGATCAGCCCGCGGACGGCGCGCTATATCGCAGTGCCGGATACCGCGCTGATCGACTTGGAGGATCTGGAAAAGATCTTTGACGGCACGATGGACAAGGAGCGTTTCTCGGGCGCTGATTATGAGCCGAAGGAGATCGCTCTGGACGAGGACTTCTCGAAGTTCGGACCGGAAGAAATCATCACCGGCAACCGGAACTTTGTGATTTACGTCTGCCTGACGGACGCCGCGGGCAACCGCACGTTCCGCTGGTCCGACGGTCATATCATCGATAACGCCAAGCCCACTGTCAAGACCTTTGAGCCGACGAATGACAATCGGCATAACGAAGCGATCGAGGACGGCGTTTACTGCTATTACAACGGTCCCGTTACGATCAACTGGTCTGTGGACGATCCGGCTTCCGGTACGGATAGCAGAGCCTCCTACTCCGGTCTGAATCTGATTGAGTACTGGTATGAAACCGACGATCCCTCCAAGATCGAAAAGATCCCGCTGTACAGCTTCGATAAGCAGTACGCTCCCGCGCCCGAAGGCGTCGAAGCGCCTTATGAGCGCGATAGGGACGACGCCGCAAACGCGCCGAAGCAGGAAGAGCTTTGGCAGACGAAGTCCGGAACGATCGAGATCGATCCGGCTGCACATAACGACTGCAAGGTCGGCGTCGTGCTCCACGTGGTGGATAACGCCGGCAATGAGACCACCGAGACCGTTTACGTCGATATCGACGTGACCGCGCCCGTGATCAACGTCGAATACAAAGACGAGAAGAACGATCAGGCAAAGCCGGGCTATTTCACCTCCCGCACCGCTACTGTGACGATCACCGAGCGCGACCATCATTTCGACGCGGACGTCGCCACCGCGGGCATCCGTGTGAAGGCTGTCGACGGCTACGGCAATCCGCTCGTCACGCCCGACGAGAACGGTTACATCCCGCTTGACGCGGGCGTCTACACGGTTTCCGACTGGATGCTCGCCGCGCATGCCGAGGGAGAGTCCGCGGATAAGGATACGCATACCGCGACTGTCAAATTCCTGAAGGACGGCAACTACACGGTCGAATACTTCTTCTCCGACAAGGCGGCCAATTTCTGCGGCACGCCTGAAGATCCGCACATCACCGATACCTTCAAGATCGATACCACGGCGCCTGTAGGTACCGTTCAGGCCATGGCGATTTCCACCGCCGCCGATAAGCCTTATTACAGCACGGGCAGCTATCCTGTCGAACCCGACGCTGCCGCCGAGAACCCGACCTTCGGCTTCTGGGCGAATCAGTCGATTACCGTGCAGAATACCGCCAAGGACATCACCTCTCCGGTCCAGCTTGTCGAATACTACGTGCAGCAGGTCGAAACGGCTGTGAACGAGGACGGCACGCCTGCCGAGGATCCCAAGGAGTCCGAGGTCAGCACGCTCACCTTTGCGGAGCTTGAAACGCTCTATAAGGACGGCGCCTTCACCGCCACCGAGACGGATCTTGCGCCCGCCGACTGTCTGGACAAAGACGGGAAGGATAAGCTCTTTGATCTCTATACCAGGACCGCCGACGAGGGCGATCTGGAATACGTCGTTTATCTGCGCGTCACCGACGCTGCCGGCAACTTTATCTACGTACGCACCGACGGCCTGATCGTGGACAAGACGCATCCCGAGCTTGATGCGGCTGCGCCCATGATCCTTGTGGACCCCAAGGAATGGCCCGCAAACAAGATCTTCAACGGAGACGTTACCTTTGAGGTCACCGTGACGGAGCCGATCATCAACGGCGCTTACTCCGGTCTGAAGCAGGTCCGCTACGAGGTCTTCAACAACTCCATCAATGAGGAAATCGCCACGGGTGGGAAAGAGTTCCCCTCCCTTCAGGTGGAATCGCCTGAAAAGAAGGATCTTGTTCAGAGCAAGACCTATGAGATCAAAGTGTTGAAGGAAGGAAACAACGGCGACGAGATCCAGGTCAAAGTGTATGCGGTTGACAACGCGGACAACGCGGTCGATAATACCCAGCCCGGTTCCAACGGCTACACCGTGATCAATATCAATACCAACACCCCGCAGGTCAAGGTCGACATGAACGAAGAAGAGCTGCCCGCGACGGTGTATAAACCCGAGTATACCAATTATTACCGTACCACCGAGACGAAGCGCACCGCGACCATCACGATCAGCGGCGACCGCGTTTCCGCCTTCAACCCGGATATCAACAACATCTCCTGGAACGCGTCCGAGAAGCCCGAGACCGGCATCTGGATCAACGTTTCCGACAATAACGGTCCCATTGAAGCCACGGATATCGACTTCTCCGGCTTCAAGCCGGTTCCGGACAGTGAGGACGCGAACCACAACGTGGAGTATCAGGCGACGCTGACCTTCAACGGCGACGCGCGCTACGAGTGGGGTATCAACTACGTCTCCCGTGCCGAGAATGCAGGCGTTGTTTCCGTAAATGACGGGGAAAACACCTTCAGCTTTGTGTCCGACTCCGTTGCGCCCACCGGTTCCGTGACGGTTGAAAAGAACGTCTGGACAGATATCGTGAAGACCATCACGTTTGGTCTGTTCGATCCCGCGCAGTACGTTGTGACGATCGACGCGGAGGATAAGACCAGCCCCTACTATGCGGACTATATCATCCTCTCCGAAACGGATTACGTGAGCCCCGATACACTGGAGGAGATCTTCAAACAGGGTCTCGGCAGTGAGGAGCAGGCGCACAGCGGCAAAGCGTTCGCATCTTATGATCTCGATGCGGAAGGCGGCTTTACGCTGAAGCCCGAACGGAGATTTGTCGTCTACGTCCGTCTTTCGGATGCGGCAGGCAACGTCCGTTATCTGAATTCCAAGGGCCACGTTTTGGATTCCGTTGCGCCGCTCATCAATCAGCTGCTTCCCACGATGGAAGATCAGCACGTTGTGACGGAAAGAGAGACCTTCGCAGGACCGAACGTCTCCGCAAACGATTTCGGGTTCTATGGCAATTTCGCCGGAAAGCTGACCCTCGACTGGGCGGTTTCCGATCCCGTTGCTGCCGATTGGTCCTTCTCCGGCATCAAGTCTGTTTCCTACTATGTGGAGGAAAGCAAGGATGAACTTCCCGCGCTTGATGAGAACGTTTCGTGGACTTCCCTTTACGATTTCACGATTGCCGATCCCTCCTGGGATGAGTTGGCAAATACCCGCTCTGTCGGTCATGTGAGCGAGGCGGACGCGACCTTTGCGCAGCCGATCGATCCCGAAGGCATTTTGTCTGAGGGGGAACTGCTTCAGATCGATGTGGACCAGTTCACTGAGAGCTATGCCTATGTGTTCCTGCGCGTGATCGATAACGCGGGTAACGAAACGATCGGTCACGTCAAGCTCTGTCTGGACGTTTATCCGCCTGTGATCGCCGTTACCGAGACCGAAGGCGACCTGAACCATCAGAAGGATCTTGCCGTCGACGGGTATTATGAGGACCGTTCCCTGACCGTGACGATCGAGGAACGTGACGGACACTTTATCGCGCCTGAGATCGTCTTTATCACCGAAGAGGATCAGGAGCTGCCGACCGAAAACGCCGTGATCATCAAGGCGACCAACGCCAAGGGCGAGCTCGTCCCCGAAGCCTATGAAGGCATCGTCAAGGATTGGAAGGCGGAGGCCGACAAGGACGACGAAGCGCGTCTGGCTGACTGGAACGTCGTGTCCAACACGGAAAAACAGCCCGATCACGACAAGCACATCAGGGTCTTCACCTTCAAGAACGACGCGAACTATACCTTCGAGGTCCTGCACAGCTTCGACAAGTCCGGCAACGAAAGCGACGACGCGACCTACGGCGCTTACATGAAGAGCTTTACGGTCGATAACACCGCGCCGACCGGCTCTGTGTCCGCTGAAACCTTTGTCCTTTCGGAAGGGAAGGAGCTTTCCGCCAATAACCGCACGACTTGGTCTACGGAGGAAAAAGACTTCCTGTATGACGAAGACGGCCTTCGTTTCGGCTTCTGGTCGAATTATCGTATTCAGATCACGAATACCGCTGCGGATGCGACCTCCAAGATTCAGCAGATCTCGTATTATGTGAACAGAATCGATGCGGAGTCCAATCAGACCCGTGCCCTGACCAGAGCGGATCTCGATGAGAAGGACTTCGTCGATACCGGATTCGCAAGCAAAACGAAGCTTCTGTCTTATCAGGATCTTGTTGAAGGGGAAGGCGAATCCCTGACCGCGAAGATTTTTGACACCTGCAGCCAGAAGATCCGCGATGATAAGGAAATGCAGTATGTTCTTTATCTGAAGATCACGGACGCTTCCGGTAACTATACCTATATCAGCACAAACGGACTGATTCTGGATTCGACCGCGCCTTCGCTGATAGGCAAATACATTAAGCCTGACATCGAAGTCCATCTGCCGAATTCGAATGATATGCGTCTCTTTGGCTTCTACAATGATGACGTTCCCGTGACCGTGACTGTGACCGATCCCACAAGCGAAAAAACGTATTCCGGTCTCAAGGAGATCGTTTGCGAGATCGTGGATCTGACCGGTCATACAAAGGAAGTTACTACGATTCCTTGGAACTTTACGATCGATTCTCCTTCTCAGGCACAGCTTGTGAAGCAGCAGACGATCAAATTCACTGTGGACAAACAGAAATATAATTCGAACCAGATCCAGATTCGGGTCAGAGCAACGGATAACGCGGGGAACGTGGCTGATAACTATACGCCCGGCTCAGACGCGTATACCGTGCTTGCAATCGATGCTACCCAGCCGCAGATCACGGTCGTGTATAGCAATAACAACGTTGATTCCGGCAAGTATTATAACGATAGACGCATAGCAACGGTTTATGTTACCGAGCGTAACTTTGATCCTGCGAATACGACGATCGTTGTGAATTCTTCCGGCGCCCAGATCCCGACGCCGTCCGGATGGTCGGATGTTACAGGTCAGCCCGGATTCGAACGCGGCGCGAACGGCGACGGCATCACGCATGCAGCAACGATCGATTTCAATTGGGATGGCGACTTCTGGTTTACGGTCGACACGACTGACCTCGCGGGCAACGCCGCAGAGCGGTTCGCGCAGGAGGAATTCACGATCGACCTGACCGCACCGACGATCACGGTGTCCTATGACAACAATGCTGTGCATCACGAAAAGTACTTTGACGCGCCGCGTACCGCGACGATTACGGTGAAGGAACATAACTTCGACGCCTCCCGCGTTACGGTCACGTCCGGCGTTGCGCTTGCGTGGGCGAATACCGCTACAGATACCTATACCGCTACGATCCACTATAATGCTGACGGCGACTATACGTTCGATATCTCCATGCGCGACCTTGCCGGTAACGGCAACACAGGCGTCACGTATAACGGCGTTGCGACCAATGTATTCACGATCGACCAGACGCGCCCGACGCTGACGGTCAGCGGTCTTTCCGACGGTTCTGCGTACTCGGATGAGCTGGATCCCAAGATCACGTTCAACGATGATAATCCGAACCCGAAGGTTCCCGGGAACTTCGATCATTGTGAAATCGTCCTGACGAAGCAGGTTCTTGGCAAGACGGTGGAAGTCTATAACGACAGTATAGAATATGAGGTCAATGACGTTTCTCTTGCGGCACTGTTGGATGAGGCGGATCTCTTTGCCAAGGTTCCCGAAAACGACGGCCGCTATACGCTCACGATGACCGCTGTGGATAAGGCGGATAATCAGAACGAAGGCGCGCCTGTGGTCATCAATTTCACGGTGAACCGTTTTGGCTCTGTTTACGTCTACGGGGATGAACTGGTGAAGGTCCTAACGACCAACAACGGTGAGGTTCCGGAGTATGAAGGCAGTGTCGGTCATCATAAGAGAATCGAGCACGATCTGGAGATCACGGAGTATAACCCTGATCGTCTTGTCGCGAATACGCTGAATATCGTTGTGACCCGCGACGGTGAAATCGTGAATACCGAGATCGTGGAAGAAGGCAGCCAGAAAGCCGAGAGTGAGAACGAAGAAGCGTTTGAGATCAAGGTTTCTCCTGTGATCAACGAGAAGGCCGAACCCGGTGAGTCCGGCTGGCTTGAGTATCATTATGTTCTCGGAACGGAAATCTTTGCGGAGGACGGTGTTTACAAGATCACCCTTTCTTCCAAGGATGAAGCGGAGAATACTTCTACCACTGTCAGCAATCCCACGGTTGACCGTAAAGATAACACGATCGACAACCTTGAGTTTACGGTCGACAGCACCGTGCCTGAGGTCCGGAATATTATCAACATGGAAAAGGACAGCGTAGACGCGAAGGATCTTAATGTCAAGTATGAGATCCGCGACGTCGGCGGTCTGAAGAAGATCGAGGTCCTCTATAACGAAGCGGAGCAGGAGCCCGAGGTCAAGGAAGTCTATGAGTATCAGGAGTATGATATTCCGGACAGTGACCAGAAGGGGTATCATTGGGTTCGCACGCAGGGCGATCCGGAGGAGTCTGAGATCGACCACGGCAGCCTTAATGTGTTCAACGGCGAATATCAGCTTCATGAAAATGATAAGAAGCAGACGCTGACCTTCCGTGCAACAGACCTTGCGGATAACGTAACGGATACCGCGACCAAGGAATTCGAAGACTCTCTGAAAGAAAGCAAATTGTATACCTATTACAAAACGCTGACGATATCCACGAATTTCTTCGTCCGTTGGTATAACAACACGGGTCTGTTCTACGGCTCGATCGGCGGCGGCGTCGGCGGCGCGGCAGCGCTGGTCATCCTGATCGCCGCGCTCAAGCGGAAGAAGAAAAAGGCCTGATCCCTGACAGGACTGTAACCGAAAACCGGCGTGGGGCTTACCCCGCGCCGGTATCCGATACTCAGAAAAGGAGATGACACTGTGAATACTTTGTTAGAAAACGGAACGATCCGTGAATCCAGATTTGGTGCGGATTTTGCTTATACGCTGGCGGACGACGAACTGTTCCTGCCCGGTGAGTATAAGGTTATGCGCGACCGGACCGGCGATCTGTTCCTGCAGTGCATGAAGCTGCGGGTCAACGATAAGATCCAGCTTTACTATATGACGCAGAATCAGATCCCGCTGTCGGACCTGATTCCGAGTCTGAGTCCCGATCAGCTTTTGATGGTCGTCGCCGATCTGTTCGACGACGTGGTCCGTGTGGGGCGGCTGGAGGGTGTCTCCTGCCGGAGTCTCGATAACCGTTTCTCCCGGATCTATATCGACCGCGAGACCTATAAAACAAAGCTGGTTTATCTCCCGATCAGCAAAAGGCTTTGTGAAAACGACGACGCGTACGCCGCAAAGCTGCGTGCCGATTTGGCGGATGTGATCCGTCTGTATCCGCATTATTCCTGCGCGAAGGTGAACGGGCTGCTGGTGGATCTCGGCAATTCCGACCTGTCGCTGGAGGAGATCTGCCGCCGCATCCGCAACAATACGGTCGGCGGACAGCTTGCCACCGCTGCGGATCCCATTCAGGCGCCTGCGGTCCCCGCTGCTGTCGTTATGGCGCAGACCGTTGTCAAGGAGCAGTCCGTTGTGACAGATCGGGGTGTGATCAAGGAGCAGACCGCCGCCACCGTGCAGACCGTCGTGAACGCGCCCGCGTCCGCTCCGGTTCCGGGTGTGCCCGCGCAGCCGCAGGCGATCCCGAAGTTCCCGGGCGCACAGGCGGTTCAGTCCGGAGTACCCGCGCAGCCGCAGAGACCGAATATCCCCGGCGCACCGGCGCAGCCCGCTGCTAACGCGCCGCAGAGACCGAATATCCCCGGTGCACCCGTGCAGCCCGGTATGAACGCACCGGCACAGAGACCGAACGTCCCCGGCGCCCCTGCCCAACCGCAGAGACCCGTATATCCGGGCGCACCGGCGCAGCCCGCTGCTAACGCGCAGCAGAGACCGAATATCCCCGGTGCCCCCGCGCAGCCCGGTATGAACGCGCAGGGTCAGAGACCGGTATATCCCGGCGCTCCCGTGCAGCCCGGCATGAACGCGCAGCCACAGAGACCGAATATCCCCGGCGCTCCCGCGCAGTCTGCCGCTCCCGTGCAGCCGCAGAGACCGAACGTTCCCGGCGCACCCGTGCAGCCCGGCATGAACGCACCGGCACAGAGACCGAACGTCCCCGGCGCCCCTGCCCAACCGCAGAGACCCGTATATCCGGGCGCACCGGTGCAGCCCGCTGCTAACGCGCAGCCGCAGAGACCGAATATCCCCGGCGCCCCCGCGCAGCCCGGTATGAACGCGCAGCCACAGAGACCGGCATATCCGGGCGCACCGGCACAGCCCGCTGCCAACGCGCAGCCGCAGAGACCGGTATATCCCGGCGCACCCGCGCAGCCCG
>CACZGD010000017.1 GCA_902780565.1 Oscillospiraceae bacterium | reverse complement strand
GCAGGGACGAAAGGATCACATTGCCGCGGTCGGGAAGGACTATATCGACCTCGCGGACATCAGTTAAGGAGGCGGGAGCATGGCAAGAAAAAAGAAAACGGAAGAAAACACGAACGTCAAGGGAACGTCTTTGGAGGAAAATGCGCACATTCTCGGCGCGGGCGAGGTCGAGCGGCAGTTTATCACCTATACGCTTGAAACCAACTATATGCCCTACGCCATGAGCGCCATCCTTTCCCGCGCGATCCCGGAGATCGACGGCTTCAAGCCCTCGCACAGAAAGCTGCTGTACACCATGTACAACATGGGGCTTCTGAAGGGCGACCGCTCGAAAAGCGCGAACATCGTCGGCGCGACGATGAAGCTTAATCCGCATGGCGATCAGGCGATCTATGAAACGATGGTGCGCCTTACACGCGGCAATGAGGCGCTGCTGCATCCGTATGTGGACTCAAAAGGAAACTTCGGCAAGGCATATTCCAGAAATATGCAGTTCGCGGCGTCCCGGTATACGGAGGCAAAACTCGATCCCATCTGTGCGGAGCTGTTTGCAGATATCGAGAAAGACGCCGTGGAATTCGTGCCGAACTATGATAACTCCATGCTGGAGCCTCGTTTGTTTCCGGTGCGGTTCCCGAGCGTGCTCGTCAACGCGAACACCGGCATTGCGGTCGGTATGGCGAGCAATATCTGTTCTTTCAACTTAAAAGAGGTCTGCGAAACCACGATCGAACTGATCAAGGACCCGGATCATGACTGCATGGAAACGTTGAAAGCCCCGGATTTCTCCGGCGGCGGATACGTGATCTATGAGCAGGAAAAAATCCGAGAGGTCTATAACACCGGGCGCGGCTCCATCCGCGTGCGAGGGAAATATAGTTACGACAAAAAGAATAATTGTATTGACATTACCGAGATTCCGCCCACGACGACGTCCGAAGCGATCATTGACAAGGTCATCGAGCACGTCAAGGCCGGAAAGCTGAAGGAGATCAGCGATATCCGCGATGAAACGGATAAAACCGGTCTGAAGATCACGGTCGATCTCAAGCGCGGCGTGGATCCCGATAAGGTCATGCAGTTCCTGTTCAAGAAGACGCCGCTCGAGGACCCGTTCCCCTGTAATTTCAATGTCCTGATCGGCGGAACGCCCATGACGCTGGGCGTCAGCGATCTGCTGCAGGAGTGGATCGCGTTCCGGATGCAGTGCGTTTCCAACCGCACGGCGTTTGATCTGAAAAAGGCCGAAGATAAACTGCACCTGCTGCTCGGTCTCCAGAAGATCCTGCTGGATATCGATAAGGCCATCAGGATTGTTCGGGAGACGGAAGAAGAAGCGGACGTGGTGCCGAACCTGATGATCGGCTTCGGCATTGACGAGTCCCAGGCGGAATACGTTGCGGAGATCAAGCTGCGTCACCTGAACCGGGAATATATCCTGAACCGGTTGGAAGATATCGAGAATCTGCAGAAATCCATTGAGGATATGCGCGATATCCTGAAAAACAAGAACCGTATCAAGCGGATCATCGTTGGTGAGCTGCAGGACGTAATTAAAAAATACGGCAGAGAGCGTAAAACACAGATTCTGTATGAGGACGATATTCCAGAGGTTATTGAGGAGGAAACCGTTCAGGATTACCCCGTGATGCTCTTTTTTACCCGCGAGGGCTATTTCAAAAAGATTTCGCCGCAGTCCTGGCGAATGAGCACGTCAGGTCATAAGCTGAAGGAGGGCGATGAAGTCATTACGGAGCTTGAAGGCAGCAATTCCGACGAGCTGCTGTTTTTCTCCAACCGCTGTCAGGTCTATAAAATGCGCGCATCCGATTTCGATGAATGCAAGGCAAGCACGCTCGGAGATTTCGTCGCGTCCAAGTGCGGGATGGATGAAGGCGAGACTGCCGTTTATATGGCTGTTATAAAAGAGTATAAGGGTTATATGCTTTTCTTTTTCGAGAACGGCAAGGTCGCCAAGGTCGATCTTTTTGCGTATGAAACGAAAACAAACCGCAAGAAGCTCATAAAGGCTTACTCTGACCGTTCCCCGCTGATCGCGATCCGATATGCGCCCGAAGACGCGGAATATGTAATGACAAGCTCTGCGGGGCGCGTGCTGTTGTTCCATTCCGGCTCCATTGCCTCGAAAACCACAAAGGACACGCAAGGCGTTGCGGTCCTGACGCTGAAAAAGAATCAGACGCTTGCGGCAGTTTATGATTACAAGGATGGACTCTTCGTTAAGCCGTCTCGCTACCGCACGAAAACGCTGCCCTCCGCAGGGGCTGCGCTTTCAGCCGACGACCAGAAATCCGAATCGTAACATTAAAAAAGAGAAGTCTCCTGTCGAGGCTTCTCTTTCATCTTATTGGTTTGGTGTTTTTTTACAGCTCCAACGCTTCCAGCTCTTCGATCAGCTCGCCAAAGAGACTCAGCGCGTCGTTCACAGGTTTCGGCGTACTCATATCCACGCCTGCAATCTTCAGCAGCGAAATCGGATCGATGCTGCAGCCGCCGGACAGGAATTTCTTGTAATCCTTGACTGCGGGTTCCCCCTCCGTCAGGATGCGGTTTGCGATCGCGACCGCGGCGGAAAAGCCAGTCGCATACTGGAAGACGTAATAGTTATAGAAGAAATGCGGGATCCGCGCCCATTCGAGCTTGATACCGTCGTCCATGACCATGTCGGGACCGAAATAGAGCTTATTGAGCTCGTAATATTTTTCGTTGAGCGAATCAGCGGTCAGCGCCATGCCGCTTTCCGCCATTTTGCCCATCTCCATTTCGAACTCCGCAAACATCGTTTGCCGGTAGATCGTCCCCTTGAACTGATCGAGGAAGTGATTGATCAGATAGGCGCGCTGACGCACGTCCGTCGTTTTCGCAAGCAGGCGCCGCATCAGCAGGACCTCGTTCACCGTGGATGCGACCTCCGCCACAAAAATCACGTAATCGCTTGTGCAGACCGGCTGATATTTGCAGGAGTGGTAGGAATGCAGCGCATGCCCCATTTCATGCGCAAGCGTGAACATGGAATCCAGGTTATCCTTATGGTTGAGCAGCACATACGGATGCGGGAAGGCGTTGCCGGAGGAGTAGGCGCCGCCGCGTTTCCCTTCGTTCTCATATACGTCGATCCAACGATTCTTGAACCCTTCCTTCAAAAGGGCAACGTAATCGTCGCCGAGGACGTGCAATGCCTCCAGCACGGTCTCCTTTGCAGCCTCGAAAGAGATCTCGCTTGCGGCGTCCGCAACGATGGGCGTATATACGTCATAGATGTGCACGTTGTCAACACCGAGCATCTTTTTCCGCAGCCGGACGTAGCGATACATTTTATCCAGATTCTGATGAACGGCTTCAATGAGATTCGTGTAAACTTCTGTCGGGATCTCATGAGAATCGAGTGCCGCTTCCAGCGTGGAACCATACTTTCTGGCGTCAGCGAAAAAGATCAGTTGCTTGAACTGCGCGTTCAGCGTAGCCGCGATCGTGTTCTGATATTCCGCCAGCCGATTGTAATAGGTCTCAAATACAAGCTTGCGGAAGTTCTGATCCGGATTCTCCAACAGCGGAACAAAGCTGCCGCCGGTCAGCTGCCGCTCGCGGCCTTCGGGATCTGTCACGGAAGGGAAGCGCAGCTCCGCATTGCGCAGGGTACTGCCGATGTTATCCGGCGCGTCCGCCATTTCTCCCGCTGCGGCAAGCAGGGCCTCGCATTCCGGGGACAGAATATGAGCAGCGCGTCTGCGGATCACATAAATACTGCGGCGATAAGTTTCCAGCTCAGGCGCTTCCGCATAAAACGCATTCAGCTTTTCTTCCGGGATGCTCATGATCTCCGGTACGGCGAACGCGGAAGCCGTGCTCAGCGCGACCACGGTGCTCATTGCCTTGCCGCGGAGATCCTGATAATAATTGTTTGCAGTGTCTTCGTCGCCCTTGCAGCTCGCGTAACCGTAAAGCTTGGACATCCGGACGGTCAGGTCATCCTCAAGCTTGAAATATGCCAGCAGGTCGTTCGCGTTCTCCGCTATCTTGCCGCTGAAGGAGGAGATCTTTTCCGTCAACTGATTGAGCGCCTCATATTCGCGCAGCCATGCTTCATCATTTTCAAAAATATCCGTCAGGTTCCATGTGTCCTCAACTCTGACTTCACTGCGTTTTGGAATCTGTTTCATTGTCATGCTCCTTTACCTGTGTATTTGATATGATTTTATCATACTCCGCTGATTTGTCAAGGAATAATCCGAAGCTTGACCGCATAAACATGGAATGAAACATAAAAAAGGAGCGTTTATATGGAAAAGAGCATCAGACTGACGGATCAGATCTTCAACGCAAACGAGGAGTTTGCTGTCGACGGGGAAATGGAGCTGCCGGAGTATTATCCCGAAATCTCGAAGATCCTGGACTGCAGAGTATCCTTGTCGGAAGACTCCGTATCGCTGACAAACGACACAGTTACCTTTGCCGGAAAGGCAAGATTTGAGCTGATGTATCTCAGCGACGGGAATGTCCTGACAAGCTATACGAGTGTGCAAAAGTTTACGAAAAACATGACAGGTAAAGGCTTTGAGGCCGCGGATTATTGCAGATGCGAGATCCTGCCGGGCGACTTGAGGTTCAAGGCGGTCGCGCCTCGTCGCGTATCCCTGAACGCCGTCGGCGCTTTGCGTGCAGCCGTATACCGCTGTTGTGACAGACAGATCAGAGCCGAAGAGGAGGACGCGCGTCTGCAGTGCCATATCTTCCGTACGCCCTTGTTTCAGACTTCCGCGCTTACCGGCGTGACGGTAACACTTTCCGAACGGCTGACGCTTCCGGTATCGAAGGAGCAGATCACAGGCTTTTTGAAAACCGAAGGCGAGGTTGAGATCCGCGAGATCAGCTGCATCAAAAATAAAGCGCTGATCAAGGGAGCGGTCACGCTGCGCTGCGACTGTGTGGATCAGGATGGCGGTGTGCATACGGATTTGACAGAGTCGTTCGACTTTTCCGAAGTCAAAGACGTGTTTGGCGTGGATGAAACGCAGAAAGTGTTCGCATATCCCGATGCAACAGAGATCGACGTCGATCTGCGTTCCGCCTCATTCTCAGATCGGGAGGTTCCTGTCACAGTGCGTCTGAAGCTTTTTCTGCTCTGCGGAACCGAAGACGAGGCAGCCTTCACGGACGACGTTTACGTGCCGAATGGGACGATCACCTGCAAAAGCGAGCGCCTGTCTTTCCAGACGTCTGCAGAACAGCTTCACGAAACGGTCCCTTTCAGCCTGCAGGCGGACGGTTTGGATATCGGGGTAGCGCGGGTGGAATCCGTTACCGCGGACGACGTCGTTTATAAGGTCCACAGCCGCGGGGAGAAGCAGATCCTGATCGGAAGCATGCGAATGATCGCGCTTTGCCGTCTGCAGGACGGCAGCCAATACTGCGTATCGCGGAAAAATGCCTTTGAGACAGACCTCCCGGGCCGACAGGACGATCTGTATTTTTTGCACGTTGACGTCTCCTCGCTCTCTGCGGAGCTCAAAGACGCTGCGCTGACTTTTCACGGCAGCGTCACGGTAGAGGGGATGTGCGTGAACCGCGTTGAAAAAGAGATCGTTGTGTCAGTAGACGCAGTGGAACAAAAAGACGCTTCCGCCGACCGTCTGATTTTGTATTATGCAAACGGCGGAGAAGACCTTTGGTCGATCGCAAAGGAGAATGGCGCGCATTATAACAGACTGTCCGAACTGAATCCCGATCTGCCTGTCGACCTTTCAGAGCCGCGTGTATTGCTGTTGAATTGAGGAAATGCTGTGATTGAAAACGCTTCGTTCGCCGGAGCGTTTATTTTATGATTATTTTAAATAATGTATTGTATAAAATGAAAGTTGTGATATAATATAAAGTTGGAAAAATAATGAAAAGGAAATGATCACTATGACGAAAATTGATATTTTTTCCGGATTCCTCGGCGCCGGTAAGACCACGCTGATTAAAAAGCTGATTCGCGACAGCTATCAGAACGAAAAGCTTGTGCTGATTGAGAACGAATTCGGCGAGATCGGTATTGACGGCGGCTTTTTGAAGGACGCCGGGATCGAGATCACGGAAATGAATTCCGGCTGTATCTGCTGCAGCCTTGTCGGCGACTTCGGCGAAGCGCTGAAAAAGGTACTCGCCGAGTTCCATCCGGATCGGATCCTGATCGAGCCCTCCGGCGTCGGCAAGCTTTCGGACGTGATACGCGCCGTGCAGAACGTCGGCAGCGAGGATATGGTTCTGAACGCCTTTACGACTGTTGTGGATGCCGGCAAATGCAAGATGTACATGAAAAACTTCGGCGAATTCTTCAATGATCAGGTCGAACATGCCGGAACGATCATCATGAGTCACGCGGACGTGGTGAGCGAGGACAAGCTTGCCGCAGCCGTCGCGCTTGTCAGGGAGAAGAACCCCGGCGCCGTTATCGTTACGACGCCGATCGACCAGCTTGACGGCGCAACGCTGCTGGAAGCCGTTGAGCGTAAGGATACGCTTGACGCCGTTCTTCAGCTCCTGCTCGAAGAGCACGAGGACGAGCACGAGCATCTCCATCACCATGACGATGATGAGGACGAGCATGAACATCATCACCACCATCATGACGATGATGAAGACGAGCATGAGCACCATCACCACCATCATGACGAAGATGAGGACGAGCATGAGCATCATCACCATCACGACCATGATGAAGACGGGGAGGATCATGAGCATCATCATGAGCATGGCGAGGGCTGCACCTGCGGCTGCCATGATCACGACCATCATCACCATCATCATGCGGACGAGGTCTTCACGAGCTGGGGTGTTGAGACCACAAAGAAGTTCAACCGCGATGCGCTGACCGCGCTGCTTGACGAGCTTTGTGACGAGAGCCGCTTCGGCTATGTTCTGCGCGCGAAGGGTATCGTTGCAGGCGACGACGGCAAATGGATCCACTTTGACTATATTCCCGGCGAAGCCGACGTCAGAACCGGCAGCGCCGGCGTGATCGGCAGACTGTGCGTGATCGGCTCCTCGCTGAAGGAAGACGCGATCGCCGAAGCCTTCCGGGCATAAGGAGCACGTTATGGCTAACGCAAAAGAGATTCCCGTCTATTTGTTTACGGGCTTCCTGGAGGGCGGCAAAACCCTGTTTATTCAGGATACGCTGGAGGACAAACGGTTCAACGCGGGTGAAAAAACGTTGCTGCTGGTGTGTGAGGAAGGCGTCGAAGACTACGATCCCTCCAAGTTCGCGGGCAGGAACGTGACGATCAAAGTGCTGGAAGATCAGGATGAGCTGAACGAAGCCAATCTCCAGAAGCTTGTCAGTGAATGCGGCGCGGAGCGCGTGCTTGTAGAGTATAACGGCATGTGGCTTCTGCAGGATTTTTACGACGCAATGCCGGAGGGCTGGCTGCCGTATCAGGATATGCTGTTTTTTGACGGACGATCCTTCCTGAACTACAACGCGAACATGCGCCAGCTTGTGGTGGATAAGCTCAAGGACTGCGACGTGTGTGTGTTCAATCGTCTGCCGGAGGGCTTTGACACGATGGAGCTGCATAAGGTTGTTCGCGCGATCTCCCGCAGAACGGACATCCTGTATGAGTTTGCGAACGGCAGACTGTATCCCGATGAGATCGAGGACCCGTTGCCCTTTGATATCAACGCGCCTGTCATTGAGATCGAAGACCGTGACTTCGCGCTGTTTTACCGCGATCTGACGGAAGAGAAAGAAAAATATAAGGGCAAGAAGGTCCGTTTCAAAGCGCTTGCGGCGATAGACAAAAAATTCCCGGATCATACCTGTGCGCTCGGGCGGCATATCATGACCTGCTGCGCTGCGGATATTCAGTACTGCGGCCTTGTTTCTAAGATCTCGGACGATATGAATATCCAGAATTCCGGTTGGTATATGATCGACGCGCAAATCGATATTCGTTTTTCCAGACTCTACGGCAAAAAAGGCCCCATCTTCAATGTGAAGAAGGCCGTGCCTGCTGCACAGCCCGAGGAACCGGTCGCGACATTCTATTGATAACAGCTTTATTTTGCTATAAACGGAGGAGCAGCTATGAACGTACCGAGAAGTGAACACCCGAAACCCCAGTTCGAACGCAAAAACTGGATGACGCTGAACGGCGATTGGGACTTCTGCATCGATAACGCCAGAAGCGGCGAGGCAAGAGGTCTGCACCGTGACTTTTCCGACTATGATTTGCGGATCTGTGTTCCGTTCTGTCCGCAGTCAAAGCTTTCCGGCCTTGAACGGAAGGATTTTATGTACGGCGTATGGTACCATCGTACCGTCGAACTCGACGGCGCAAGAGCAGATGGACGCGTCGTGCTGCATATCGGCGCGGCGGATTTCCGCACAACGGTATATGTCAACGGGGAGCCCGTCGGCTCTCACGTCGGCGGCTACGTTTCCTTCGCATTTGATATCTCACAAGCTGTTCACAGCGGAACGAACGATATTGTGATCTTCTGTGAAGATGACGAACGCAATCCGCATATTCCCCGCGGTAAGCAGAGCGAAGAGTATTATTCTCACGGCTGCGACTATACCCGCACCACCGGGATCTGGCAGAGCGTCTGGCTGGAGTTCACGCCGAAAACGTTCATCAAGAGTTTTCGTCTGTTTCCGGACTTGACGACGAACAGCGTAACCGTCTCGGCTGTGCTTGCCGGGTGTTCGGTGCTGATAATTACCGCACTTTACGACGGTCGCGAGGTCGGAGACGCTTTGTGCGCGTCCGCTTGCGGAACCGTGACGGTCAATATTCCGCTCTCGGAAACACATCTTTGGGAAGTCGGGCACGGCAGGCTGTACGATCTTTGCCTTTCCTTCGGGGAGGATGAAGTCAAGTCGTATTTCGGCCTGCGCAATGTTTGTATGGACGGCTATCGCTTCCTTCTGAACGGGAAGTCCGTGTTCCAGCGACTTGTTCTGGATCAGGGCTTCTATCCGGACGGGATCTATACGGCGCCCACAGATGAAGCGCTGCACGGCGACGTACTGCTTTCAAAGCAGCTTGGATTTAACGGCGCGCGCCTGCATCAGAAGGTGTTCGAGGAACGCTTCCTGTACCATTGCGACAGAGAAGGCTATCTGGTCTGGGGCGAATACCCGAACTGGGGTCTTGATCACACACGGGAGGACGCCGTTTATACCTTCTTGCCTGAGTGGACGGAAGAATTGGAGCGCGACTTCAATCATCCGTCGATCATCGGCTGGTGCCCCTTCAACGAGACTTGGAACGTGGGTGGCAGAAAACAGTTTGATCCGTTCTTGCGGCTCGTCTACCGGACGACCAAGGCAATCGACCCTACGCGTCCGTGCATCGATACCAGCGGCAACTATCACGTAGAGACCGATATCTATGATCTGCATGATTACGAGCAGGACGTCAGCATTTTCCGGGAGTCCCTGCGCGGGTTCGCTCAGGAAGGCAAACTCGACGATCACCTCAGCGACCGGCAATCTTATACGCCCGGTCTGCCCGTATTCTACAGCGAATACGGCGGCATCAAATGGGCGAAGACCACGGAAAACAGCGCGACTTCCTGGGGCTACGGCAATGCGCCGAGGACAGAAGAAGAATATAAGGCGCGTTATAAAGGACTCACCGATGCGCTTCTGGATAATCCCAAGGTGTTCGGCTTCTGCTATACGCAGCTGACTGATATCGAACAGGAACAGAACGGCTGTTACTATTACGACAGAACGCCGAAATTCGACAGCGCGTTCTTTTATGAAGTCAATTCCCGAAAAGCAGCCATTGAAGACTGACAGGAAAATATTTTAGCAAAGGAAATGAATCAAGCATGAAAAAGAAACAGTTCAAGGCGGAATCCAAAAAGCTTTTGGATCTCATGATCAACTCCATCTATACGCACAAGGAGATCTTTCTGCGCGAGCTGATTTCAAACGCGAGCGACGCGGTGGACAAGCTGTATTTCCGCTCGCTGACGGACGATTCCGTCAAGCTTCATAAGGATGATTTTTGCATCCGAATCACCCCGGATAAGGAAGCCCGCACGCTGACGATCTCCGATAACGGCGTCGGCATGACGGCGGAGGAACTTGAAAACAACCTCGGCGTGATCGCGAAAAGCGGATCGCAGGCATTCAAGAGGGAAAACGCCGACCGTCAGGAGGACGTTGAGATCATCGGGCAGTTCGGCGTCGGCTTCTATTCCGCATTCATGGTCAGCAAAAAGGTACAGGTCCTTTCCAAGCCCTTTGGCAGCGATGAGGCAAACCTTTGGGAGTCCGACGGCGCTGACGGCTTTACCGTCAGCCCTGCGGAAAAAGAGAGCTTCGGCACCGATATCATTCTGTATATTGCGGATAACACAGAGGAGGTCTCCTATGATGAATTTCTGGATACCTATCGGCTGTCTGCGCTTGTCAAGAAGTACTCGAACTATATCCGCTATCCCATTCATATGAATGTGGAGACCTCCCGTCCCGTCGAAGGGAAGGAAGGGGAGTATGAGACCGTTGTTGAGGACCGTACGCTGAATTCCATGATCCCGCTCTGGAAAAAGAACAAGTCCGAAATCACGGAGGAGGAATACAGCGCCTTCTATAAAGAGGTCTATTACGATTACGAGGATCCGCTTCGCGTGATCCATTCCAAAACCGAGGGACAGGCGACGTATAACGCGCTGCTTTTCATCCCCTCTCACGCACCGTTTGATTATTATACGAAAGAGTATGAGAAGGGGCTGCAGCTCTATTCCAAGGGCGTGCTGATCACGGAAAAATGCGCGGACATCGTGCCGGACTATTTTAATTTTGTGCGCGGTCTGGTCGACAGTGAGGATCTTTCGCTGAATATTTCCCGTGAAGTTCTGCAGCACGATCATCAGCTCAAGCTGATCGCCAAAACGATTGAAAAGAAGATCAAATCCGAGCTTGTGAAAATGCTGCGGACCGATCGCGAAAAATACGAGAAATTCTTCGAGGCGTTCGGAACGTCCATCAAATTCGGCGTTTACAGCAATTACGGGATCCATAAGGACGAGTTAGTCGACCTGCTGCTGTTCAAGTCCTCCCATGAAGAGAAATATGTCACCCTTGCGGAGTATAAGGAACGTATGAAGGAAGGCCAGCCCGCGATCTATTACGGCAGCTCCGACAACATCGAGAAGATCAAAATGATGCCGCAGGCTGAAACCGCCGCAGATAAGGGCTATGAGATCCTGTACCTCACCGATTACGTAGATGAATTCGCGATCCGTACGCTTATGCAGTTTGAGGAGAAGCCGTTTGTCAACATCTGCTCCGCAGACGCTGATTTCGATTCAGAGGAGGAAAAGGAAAAGCTGAAAGCGGATAACGCGTCCTTTGAAGAAATGTTCAAGCTCATGAAGGAAGCGCTCGGTGAAAGCGTACAGACCGTGCGGTTTACGCACAAGCTGAAGAAGCACCCCGTATGTCTGTCCAGCGAAGGCGTTTTATCCGCGGAGATGGAAAAGGTGCTGAATTCCATGCCCGGCAGCAACGGCGTGAAAGCGCAACTTGCTTTGGAGATCAATGAGGAGCATCCGATCGCCGAAAAACTGAAATCCCTGTACGAGAACGACAAGGATACGCTCGTGAAGTATGCCAAGCTTCTGTACGGTGAAGCGCGGTTGATCGGCGGCATGGAGCTTGAAGATCCCGTCACATTTGCGGAACTGGTCTGCGAACTGATGTAAGCAGCATCCGGTAACGCCCGGCGCACGCACAAAGAAAGAAACAGGTCCGTACATTGGACCTGTTCCCGGTTTGTGCGTGCGTTTTTTTCGCCCCATATTATTTTTGCAAGGTGAAGGAAATGTCGCCGGTATCCGCCGTAGTTTTCACGTTTTCGGGCAAATGGAGCGCTTCTGCCGTTTTATCGGACAGGACGATGATCTCCGAAAAACCAGACGGATCCAAGCCTTGCGGAAGCGCCCCGCGCGCAAGGAGCAAGTCGCCGGTCGAAAGTGACGGATCGCAGTCTGAAAAATCGCTTTGAGGCGTATAACAGAAAACCGCCTTGAAAGCATCATTCTCAAGGATCCCTGCGGATAATCGGTTCGTCGCGAAACTGACGTAACGAAATTCGCCCGGAAGCATCGCGGTGAAGTTATCCGTATGCACGTAATCGATATTGGCTTCCGCCAACGGAAGATTCCCGGAAGGACTGAACACGCGTCCGATCGGGTAATCCGTAAACGAAGCCGTGTTGCCGTTTTCCGCCTCATATAATCTTGGGATGATCAGCGTTTGCAGTGAGACGACGCCCTTTTCCTTAAAATAGCTGCGAATCGCGCGTAAGGACCCGTAATCTCTGCCCGTGCCGATCAGAACCGTGCTGCCGGAAGTTGCCGCGTGAAAGCAGATACATGTTGCATTTCCCGCAGCGGGGACGTACAGCTCGTAATCATCAGATCGAACGATCAGCGTTACGACCTGCGTGCCGACAAACAGGATCATGCTCGCAAGAAGTACACTGACGACGTATTTTCCTTTGCGTTTGACGCGATAGACGATCAGCAGCGCAACGGCTGTCAGCGTATACCAGCCCCCGACCCACGTCGCGGATACTGGTATGACTGCAGCGTCGAGACGGGCAAGAAAGCGCAGGATCGTTTGAATGGTCCGGCAAAGCAGTCCGTCGAACCAAAACAACCCTTTCCCGAGCAGAGGCACACCGGAAAACAAAACGCCGGCCGCGGAAACTCCCATTTCCAATTCGATCGGCAAGGTGAGCAGAATGGTTGTGAGAGGAGACAGAAGCGAAACGTACCCAAAGAAAAACGCAGAGAAGGGGAGTGTGAACACCAGGACGCTGACCGTGAGCGCTGCGGTATTCGAGAGCGTTTTATAGGTCCGCCGCAGCAGTTTGTCTTTCCTCTCCCGGCGTTTACTGAAATACGGATACAGAATGACGATCGCTGCCGTAGCCGCAAAAGACAGCAAAAAGGAGACGTTCCCTGCGAGATAGACGTTTGCCGTCAGCATGACGCAGGCAGCAAGACCGAGCGCGTTCAGCGGATCGCTGTGATATCGGATCGTGCGTCCGATCAGGATGCTGAGCAGCATGACGCCCGCTCTGCAGACGGACGGAGAGAAACCGGTCAAGCCCATATAAAACAGGATGAAGATCGCAGTCAGCAGGTTCGGCAATCGCTTTATTCGGGTTTTATTGCGCAGCAGGAAAAAGAAGACGGCTGCCCACAGGCTCAGGTGCATGCCTGAGACGGCGAACAGGTGCGACCCGCCCGCGATACGAAGCCGATTTGTAAAATCGCCCGGCAGCGCGGCCCTGTCGCCGATCAGAAGCGCCGCCGCGATCGCGCCGTTTTCTTCGCCCAGAAATGACGTGAGCGTGCCGTTGATCCTGTGACGTAACTGCTTAAAGAACAGGTACGGAGAATGACCGTCGTAAACGGATAACACGGAAGCAGTTTGCGCGAATCCCGACAGCCAAACGCCGCCGGATAGCGTATGGTAGTAGAATTCACCCGGCGCGCCGTAGCTTTCGAGCGTAACGTTCCCGCAGTCTACGGTCGAATACAAAGGGAAGTCGGATTCGTTCCTTTTACTGACGTACAGGATGACGGAAAGGTCCGTCTGTTCGCCGTTGATCTCGCAGCGGTCCAGACGCAGGGTCAAAGATGCCTTCTTTTTCTCCGGGTATTCCGACAGTCTGCCGGTAACGCTGACCGTTTGCCCTTCCAGCACATACGACGGCTGCACGACGCACGCCTCCCGATAACAAAACAGTCCGGAGAAGAAGGATGCGGAGAGGATACAGACGACCAGTGTTTTTCCGAGCGTCCGCTTGTGAAGCGCATAAGCAGCCACTGCCCCAACGATCGTGATCGCGTACAGGACTGTAAACACGGCGGCCGGCAGCAGCATACATGTAAGCAGCGTCACAAACCCTGCGCAGCCGACTGTCCATAATACGTGCTTCATGACTTTCCCTCCTTTTTCCTCTTTTTCTGAATATATCATAATGCAACAAAGAATGCAATCTCGGATTTTGAAATCGGCAAAGATATATCCGTACGTCAACTCGACGTATAAATAGAAACATTTGTTTGCCGAAGTCCCACATAATGGACTGTCCGGCGTATATGATCTGATTATCAACAAACGGAATGGAGTTTCAGTATGGATCTTGCAAGCTTAAATCCCGAACAGCTTGACGCCGTAACGTCGACGGAGGGCTTTATTCGCGTGATCGCGGGCGCCGGAAGCGGAAAGACGCGCGCCCTGGCGCATCGGTTCGCGTTCCTTGTCAACGAGATGGGGATCCTGCCGGGAAATATCCTCTGTGTGACCTTCACCAATAAAGCCGCAAACGAGATGCGCCAGCGGATCCACAATCTGACCGGCGACAACGATACAGGATTTATCAATACCTTTCACGGGTTTTGTGTTTCGATCCTGCAGGAGGACGGCTATGCCGTACAATACCCGAAAAGCTTCCTTGTGCTGGATAATTCCGATATCGACACGATGCTCGGGATTATTTACGAGGAGCGCGGGCTCACGCTGCGTGACATGACGTTTTCCAAGGCGCGGGATATGATTGAGATCCAGAAGCTGGTACGAAAGCCCGATTATTATCTTGATATGATCGAAATGTCGCCGGACGCGCTGCACGAGAAATATATGCAGGCGACAAATACAGACGATATGATCTTTTACGGCTATCTCTATCAGGAGAAAAAATGCTTCGGACTGGATTACAACGATCTGATCAAGTTTTCGCTTTACGTTTTCGCAAAAAACGACGATATCCGGCTCAAGTGGCAGAAGCGGCTCGAATACATCATGATCGACGAGTTCCAGGATATCGACCGACCCCAGTATGAACTGATGGAGGTGCTTTGCGCATACCACAGGAATCTGTTCATCGTCGGGGATCCCGACCAGACCGTTTATACCTGGCGCGGGGCAGACGTTCGATTCCTGCTGGACTTTGATAAGCGCTTCCCGAACGTAAAGACCATCATGATGATGCGAAACTATCGCTCCACACCGGAGATCCTTGCCGCAGCAAATTCACTGATCGATAAAAATACGCTGCGCGTGAAAAAAGACCTGCTGCCGACGCTGCCGACAGGAGAAAGCGTGCTGTGTCACCATGGGAAAACGGCTGAAGCGGAGGCGGAATGGATCGCGTATCAAATGATGGAGATGCACGACGCTGGTGTGCCGTATAAAGACATGACCGTTTTGTATCGCGCCCATTACGTAACGCGCACGCTTGAAACGATTTTTCTCAAACGGGAGATTCCTTATACGATCTACAGCGGGATTCAGTTCTTCGGCCGCGCGGAGATCAAGGACGCGCTGTCCTATCTCAGAATGATCGCGCTGCGGGACGATCTCTCGTTCAGGCGTATCGTCAACGTGCCGAAGCGCAATATCGGCGAGCGGCGGATGAAGGCGCTGGAGCAATACGCATCCGAACACGCTTGCTCCCTGTATCAGGCTTTGAAGGCGAATCTGGAAGACGACTTGTTTCGCACCACGAAAGCGGCGCAGTTCGTGCGGATGATCGAAACGTTTTCAGGCGGATATTCCGCACGACCGATCACGGAGCTGCTGACAGACGTGCTGAACGTCAGCAAGTATGAGGAGATGCTGCGAACGGAGGGCAGTCAGGAGCGGCTGGATAATCTTGCGGAGCTCAAGCAATCTGTTTTCGAATTTGAGACGACCTGTGGGGAGGAGGCGACGCTGGAGCACTATCTTGCGCACGTCGCGCTGTTTTCCAACAGCGATACCGCCCAGGCGGAAGGCGCGGACAAAGTCAAAATGATGACCGTGCATGCCGCAAAGGGCTTGGAGTTCCCCTACGTCTTCCTGTGTGGAATGAACGAGGGAATCTTCCCGTCAAGAAAAACAAATACGATGCCCGGTATGGAGGAAGAGCGCCGTCTCGCGTTTGTTGCAATGACCCGCGCGCAGAAGCGACTGTTTATGTCAGAGGCAGAAGGACGGAATCTGGACGGTTCTCCGCGTTATCCGTCTCGGTTTATTCTTGATATCGACAGTCCGCTCCTCGAATATACGCAACCGCCGCGGGAAGAGCTGATCAAGGAGGCTCGCGAATACGTAAAGCTGTCGGAAAAGTATTTGCCGGAATCCCCGTCTGACGTATTCGAGATCGGGCAGCGCGTCCGCCACAGTGTGCTCGGAGACGGAACCGTCGTCGACGTCGATCTGAAAAAAGGCGCGCATATCGTGCGTTTTGACGCGCTTCACACGGACCGCGCCATCTCCTTCCGGGCGAAACTCATGCCCACGGAATAACGCGTTCCACGATGTTTCATAATCTGGAATCGAAAGAAATGTTTACATTTTCGGGCTTGCAACCGCAGCAAAAATCCTGTATGATAAGAGCATATTGAATTAGGAGGCAACATCATGAATTTTCCGATTGCATTACAGTTATATTCCGTCCGCGACGACATGGAACGTGATTTCGAGGGTACGCTGAAGCAGGTCAAGGACCTCGGGTACGACGGCGTGGAGTTTGCCGGTTTGTTCGGTCTGGATGCCCAAACCGTTCGCGGGTATTGCGAAAAGTATGATCTTGTGCTGATCTCCGCACACGTTCCGTTTACGGATATGATCAACGATCCCGCTCTGCTCGAGACCTATGCGGCGATCGGCTGCAAATTCGTCGTTATCCCGTACCTTACGGAGGAATACCGCCCCGGCAGCCCCCGTTTCCAGGAGGTCATCGACGGCGCGCGCGTCCTCGGCGAGAAGGCAAAGGAGCTCGGCATGATCCTTGCCTATCATAACCACGATTTTGAGTTTACGAAGATCGACGGCGAGTACGCGATCGATATTCTGTATCGTGACGTCCCGGCAGCTCTGCTCCAGGCGGAGTTCGATACCTGCTGGGTCAAGGTCGGTGGCGAGGATCCCGCAGCTTACGTGCGCAAGTATAACGGTCGGGTAGAGATCCTGCATCTGAAGGATTTTGTCGGCGCGAAGACTGAAAACATGTATGCGCTGATCGGGATCGACGAAGACGAAAAGAAGGATACGCAGGGCAAGTTTGAATTCCGTCCGGTCGGCTCCGGTGTGCAGAACTTCCCGGAGATCCTCAAGGCCGCCGAGGAGTGCGGCACGAAATGGATCGTCGTCGAACAGGATTCGCCCAGCATGGGTCTCTCTCCGATTGAATGCGCCGCGTCCAGCATTCGGTATCTGAGATCGATCCTTTGATACAAAAAAGCGGTCCTTCGGGAAGCAGGGCCGCTTTTATTTCGTTATAAGGAACAGGAGTTGTCTGAACGTGAAGAAAAGATATTTCGAGCGCAAGCTTTTTGATCTGCCGCCAAAGCTGCGCCGCGCATGCGGGAACGGTTCCGTCCGGTCCGTACAGAGACAAGTCGAAAAGGAACGTTTGCTGAAACGCGAGTTGGAAAAACCATTTGAACCTGTTTTCCGCTTCGCGGTCGCTTCGGATCTGCATATTGAAGGGCCGGACAGACCCTGTCACGCAGATCGGCTGACCGGTTTATTTAGGTCCGCTTATCGCTATGCGGATGCGCATCCGTCTTACCGGAATCTGGACGCGGTGCTGTTTGTCGGCGATGTTGTCAACAGTGGGACGGAAGAAGAATATGAATGTCTGCTGCGCGTGATCCAAGAGCAAAAGCGCGACGGCACGCGGATCATTTCCGTCATGGGCAATCACGAGTACCACAAGCTCGGTCACGAGGGATACGTCAGGTACATGGAGGAGCCGCTTGAAAAGCACGTCGTGCTTGGCGGGTATCATTTTATCGGACTTTCCACGGATCCGATCGATACGTGGCACACGCTTCGGCAGGTTCGTTGGCTGCGCAGGGAACTGAAAAATGCCGCCGCGGACGGCGGAAAGAAACCGATCTTTACTATGCAGCACGGGCATATTTGGAAAACGGTCTACGTCAGCCGGAGCTGGTACACGCAGATGTCCCTGTTGCTGCATCTTGTGTATTCCCGATATCCGCAGATCGTCAATTTCTCGGGGCATTCGCACGGGCCGATCAATCATCCGCTTACTGTTTGGCAAAAACGCTATACGCTGTTCGGCACAGGTACGCTGTCCTTCTTTGAAATGGAACGGGATATCTGCGATACGACGACGCCGGATGGCTGCGATCAGGCCGCGCAGTATCTGATCGTCGAGCTGGATCGGAACGATCGGATTCGTGTGATGCCCTATAACATCCTGACGGACGATTTTATGCGCGCTCCCGCAACGGACGAACACGCCGGTTCGCAGCTCATCTATCAGATCAACACGCCTTGGGACCGCGATTCCTTCGTCTATACGGCCGAACGCAGAAAAACAGATCCGCCGCCGGTCTTTGCGCCGGACGCGGCAATCGGCGTATCGCGAAACGAGACGGAAGCTATAACCGTCTGCTTCCCGCAGGCAAGAAGTCCTGTCTGCGTATACGGATACCGTGTGATTGCCGCTCCGGTCGGCAGATCCGATCAGGACGCCGTCACGCGGGAAATCTATTCCGACTTCTATCTGGAGCCGACGCCGGAAACCTGTACCTGCACGCTGCGCGGACTGAAGCCGCAAACGGAATACGAGATCCGCGTGATCCCCTTGAACGTCTGGCGAACGGAAGGGGAGCCGCTCATCGCGCGCTATTTCATGCAATAATACAGGAGCATAAAGAAATCCCGGCCCCTGTCAAAAGTAGGCTCCGGGATTTGTTGTCTTTTTGTTTTTATTCGGCGTTCGCGATCTTCGTGACGCTGTCGCCGTAGATCGTAGTCCAGTCGTTTTTCATCGAGACCGGGACCCAATCATATTCCGCGCACAGATCGACCATTTTCTGCGCCTTTTCCTCATTTCCGTTTTCACGCTCGAGATCGTCGCAGCAAAGCATGAAAGCAAGGCTCTTATAGGGGTTGTTGCTGGTCACATATTCGGCCATGCTTGCATCTCCGGTGGAGTTCCCGAAGGAGAGCACGGGCTGCTCGCCGATCTCCTGCATGATCACGGTGACCTTGTTCATTTTCAGGTTCTTCACAATGAACTCCCCGCCGAGCACAAGCTTATCAGTATCGTTATAGACGTAATCCAGGCCGTCCGTATCGCCCTGATTGGGCGCGACAAGCGTTTCATCGGAGCCAATGATCTGACCGTTGGGCAGCTCCAGCGGAGAATCATCCGCAATGCCGCGCACAATAAAACGATCCGTACCGCTGACGACGTAAACGGTGAACTGATTGACCTTCAGATAATCGATCACTTGCAGCATGGGCAAATACCAGCCTTCGCCGCGGGTCATCCCGTTGAAGCTGGGCATAGGCTGCTTTTTGAACTCCTGAATATAGGCATTGAATTCGCCTACGGTCATGCCCTTGAACGCGGAAGCAACAGCTTTGCCGTGATCGACCTCAAGTCCCTTGAAGGAGGCGCCGGTCTCATTCTGCTCCTTGATTTTATTCGCAACCTCCTTCTCGAAATCGGACGCCTTATCTTTGTAGTCCGGATCTTCGAGAACGCGGTACTTCAGAAGGCAGTAATCGAAATAATTCGGGTCGGTTTCACAGAAGAGCGTACCGTCGAGATCAAAAACGGCGATCCGATTTTTGACAGGGATAAAGTCGGCGCTGCTTTCATCCGTAACAGCCTTCACGTATTCGATCAGAGCCGTCTTGGAGGCGGCGTCCGCGGTCCACAGGCTCAGCATATTGTTGCCGTCGATTTGCGTTTCGCCGGGTTCATGATCCTTGACGGGATCGGTCTGAGCAGGCAGAGAAGTCTGATCGTCAACGGTTGACGTCTTCTCATCGACTGCAGGGGCTTTATCCTTCCAGCCGACGCCCATTGCGTAAAGGCAGCTGACGACGATCAAGGCGCACAGCAAAACTGCGGTCAGGATTTTCCAGGTTTTTGTGTTTTTCATGTTCTACTCCTATTCTATTTATTTACGATGCCGTAATATGGCATGAAATACGTGATTTGAAGATGTTTTCTCGGATTAAAGAAGTACGGTGTAGATTTCTTCTCCGTCGTTTACAAAGACTTCCAGCACATAGCCGTCGCGGAGTACATCCAATTTCCGAATATCTCCGCAAACAGCCACACAGTCCCGCCCCTGACGCTCGATCCGGTATCCGTCAGCCGTACGCTGAATCGCAGGATCATCGTCGCGCAAAAAAGACTGCAGCTCTTTGATCGGGAATCCGAAAAGCTTTCCGTCCCGGTAATGGATCTGGCGCGGGACGGACATGCAGCCGATATCCCGTTCCCGGAAACCTGCGTAGCTCCATCCGGGGATCCATGCGATCAGGATTGCCCTGCCGTTCGGATCGGAAAATATCTGCCCTGCATACTGATCCGGTCCCTTATCCAGTTCCGCTGTCGCTTCTGGTGTAAACCGGCCACAAGAAAAATCGCCGATCATGACAGAGAAGCGATGCCCGTCCTCTTTGCAGACGGACGCCGCAAGCAGATACCGGTCACTGAAGCGCAGAAACGACGGGCATTCGGCAAACTTCGCGTTTTCCCATTCGCAAAGCACGCCGTGGTACTGCCAGTGGATCAGGTCGTCGCTGTCATACAGGAGCAACACGGCAGAATGCCGCTCCCTGTTACCTGAGGCTATCACGCACCGGAATTTTCCGTCTGCAAAACACACGGCGGGATCTCTGAAATCAGGGGAGCCGTCGGAAGGGAAGGTGGGGATCACGGGATTGTCAGTAAGCTTCTCAAAATGGATTCCGTCCTCGGAATACGCAGCGCAGACGGCTTGCTGTTCCCCGCAAATACCGGCATAAAACAGATATAACACGTCGTCTTTTACGATTGCGGTCCCGGACCAGCAGCCGTCTTTATCATACGGACGGTCGGGGAACAATGCGACAGGCAGTTCCTCAAAACGGATAAAATCCTTTGTCCTTGCGTGCCCCCAGTGCATTCTCTCGTGCCACGGCGTTTCAAAATGCGGCGCGTGCTGGTAAAAAATATGATAATATCCTTTGAACCAGACAAGCCCGTTCGGATCGTTGATCCAGCCCTTTTCGGGACGGTAATGAAAAGACAGAGAATTGCCGCGGACGGGATCCTGCATAACATATCACACTCCGATCTTTTGTAGGGCGTAAAATGCTTCGGAATTCAAATTCCACGAATTTGAATATGCTTGAAAATAAAACGGAAACATAAATAGAGAGAAACGAAATCCGTATTCAGAGGCGTTTATCCTTTTTCATGTTGCATTATATCACAGCAGGGGAGCAGCGTCAATATGGTGTTTTGCTCTGTTTTGTTCTGTTTTTTGCAACAAGTTACAACAGAGATTTCTTTCGCAGGGAAAAAACTCGACGCCCAGGGCGAATTGGATAGAATCACGGGGTCTGACAGCTTCATCGTCTGTTTGCGCCTCGGCGCAGCGGTTGCTTACTCAACGAATCGACGGGTAAATAATTTGGAACAACAACCTCTTCGTGTTACCTCTTGATAAGTTTAAATATTTAATATATAATTTGAGATAGACTGCAAACAGGAGATATCGATCGTGGGCGAAACTTCTCACGCTATGGATATACTTGTAATAAAACGGAAAATACTGCGGCTTCCGTTTTTATCCCTTTTAGCGCCGGCGCCGCGCCGGTATGTGGATCATTATGAACAAACGCACGATTTACACAAAAGACGCGCTTACCCAAATATCCTTCCCTTTAGGCGGGATCGGCGCAGGATGCATTGGTCTTGCGGGCAACGGCAGTCTGAAGGATTGGGAGATATTCAACCGCCCCAATAAGGGCGGCGACAATGGGTTCAGCCATTTTGCCGTCAAAGCCGTTCGGGGCGGAGAAACGATCGATGCGCGCGTGCTGTGCGCGGACGACAACAGCAGCCTGACCGGTGAATACGGTTACGGCTACGGCTCGGGAAAAAGAAGCATTTCAATGCAGGGGTTCCCGCATTTCCGCAGCGCCGTTTTCACGGGCGAATATCCTGTGGCGACCGTGGAATTTGAGGATGCTTCCTTCCCCGGAAGAGTGAAGCTGACGGGCTGGAGTCCGCTGATCCCTCTTAACGCGGACGATTCCGGCATTCCCGCGGCGTTTATCGAAATATCCGTAATCAACACAACACACGAAACGCTTGAATATCACGTCGCAGGCTCGCTGCGCAATCCTTGTAAGGGCTCTGTGAATGAATTTGTGAAAACGGACGGCGGCAGTATGCTGGTGATGAAGCAGACGGCAGAACCTGCGGAAAGCCCCGGGTACCGTGAGATGGCGCTCGGCACAGACGCGTCGGATAGGGTTTGCGCTCAGACATATTGGTATCGAGGCGGATGGAACGACGGCCTTGAACGCTACTGGCGAAATTTTACCGAGAATGTCGAATTGATCGACCGCGTTTATGATTCCCCCGGCAGCTTCGATACGGGGACGCTTTCCCGGCGGTTGACGGTCAGCCCCGGCGAAACCGCAAGCGTCAGATTCGTGATCGCCTGGTATTCTCCCGTTTGTTATAATTACTGGGACCGCTGCACCGAAACAACCGAAGACGGCGGGCAGGATGTAACATGGAAAAACTACTACGCATCCCTTTTTTCAGGCGCGTCCGACGCCGCGGGGTATTCGCTGCTCCATTGGGACCGTCTATGGCGCGAGACCTTACGCTACCGCGACGCGGTGTTCGGATCTTCTTTACCCGAAACGGTAACGGAGGCCATCGCCAGCGCTGTTTCCGTGCTAAAAAGCCCAACCGTAATGCGCCTTGAAGACGGCTCCTTTTACGGCTGGGAAGGCGTGTGGGAAAAAAGCGGCTCCTGTGAGGGGACCTGCACACACGTGTGGAATTACGCCTACGCCCTCTGCTTCCTGTTTCCCCGGTTGGAGCGTTCTATAAGAGAAACCGATTTCCGCTTTAATCAGGATGCGTCCGGACGGATGGCATTTCGCATGAAGCTCCCTCCCGGCAGAGAAAGAAGCGCGTTTCGCGCCTGTGTGGACGGGCAGATGGGCGGCGTTGTCAAAACCTACCGCGAGTGGAAGCTGAGCGGAGACGACAGCTGGCTCAGAGCCCTGTGGCCGAAGGTAAAAAAATCTCTGGAATACGCCTGGAGTGAGGAAAACCCCGACCGCTGGGACCGTGACGGGGACGGCGTACTGGAAGGCAGACAGCATCACACACTGGATATGGAGCTTTTTGGCCCATCCTCGTGGTTGGAGGGCTTTTATCTCGCAGCGCTCAAATGCGGCGCCGAAATGGCAAGGCGAATGGGTGATGAACTTGCCGCAGAGGAATATGAATCGCTTTTCGCAAGGGGGAAAGCATATTGCGATAAAAATCTTTTCAACGGGCAGTGGTACTGCCAGAGGGTCGATCTTAAAGATAAATCTCTGCTCTCTAACTGGCCCGACGCCGAGGGCGCTTACTGGAACGATGAATCCGGCGAGATAAAGTATCAGATCGGTGAAGGCTGCGCCATTGACCAGTGCCTGGCCCAGTGGCACGCCAACATATGCGGAATCGGCGAAATATTTGACAGAAATCAGCTTCACACCGCGCTTGAGTGCGTATACCGGAACAATTTCCTGTCTGATATGCGGCGCCATTTCAATACATTCCGCCTGTTTGCCGTCAATGACGAGGCCGGCGTGGTGATCTGCACCTTCCCCGAGGGTGTCATTTCACCCGCGATCCCCATCCCCTATGCGCAGGAATCCATGCACGGATTTGAATACGCTCTGGCCGGTCTTCTGATTTCCGAGGGCTTGATCGATGAGGGGGTCGCGATCGTCACGGCGGTACGCAATCGATACCGTGGCAGTAACCGCAACCCGTTCAATGAGATCGAATGTGGAAGCAATTACGCCCGCAGTATGGCTTCATTCGCGCTGCTGCCCATTTTCAGCGGATTTTCGTTTGATATGCAGGATCGTTCGCTTGGCTTCGATCCCGTTCTTCCCGGCGATTTCCGCGCTCCATGGTTCGCCGGCGACGCTTGGGGCATATTTGAAAAAACAGACTGCGGATTTAAGCTGACCGTTGCGGCGGGGAAAATTCACCTGAAAACACTGAGACTCCCGTTTCTCGGCAGCGTCTCACACGTTTACGCTGACGGCAGTGAAATACCGTTTGCTTTCCGTAACGGCGTCTTATCCTTTGACGCCGAGATAACATCGGAACTTAAGGCAGAATAGCTGAAATAACTACCTTTCTGATATCGTGCGGGGCTTACAGTTCAAAGACGAAATAGTTCGTGCGCCAGATCGCAGAGCAGATATCCTCTGTCATGAAATCGCCCATGATCCAGCCGTAGTACCGCCCTTTTGTCAGTTTGTTTTGAGAATAAAGATTTTCGTTTACCCTCTGCGCGATCGTATGCGGGCTTTGTATCGGTACGACGCTCGCGTTGGTTTTCAGCACGTTCGCATGCTCCAGGTGATGTGCGGGGTCTTTGCTTATTTCGGTCGAGAATTCTCTCAGGAAGCACTCTGCGTATTTTGTTTTCAGGGTAGACGGAACGCTCCAGTGGTTTTCATAACGGAATGTCATTCCCATGAAATCGATTTCTCCGGCGCCGTTTTTGGCGTCTAACATATCTCCGGCATGCAATTCCCTGTAAAATGGCGTCATAAGAACGATCTTTCCCCGCACCTCCGAAAGCGTGGGCATTTTTGTGTATATGCCGTTTCCGTCTTCGGTATACAGATACGGCTGCCTCGTGGAGGGATTGATCTCTGTTTTCAGCGCTTCTATCTGCGCTTTGAAGAGCCGCAAAAACGCCTCCGTATCGCCGTTTTCTTTTTTTGCGGTAACGATAACCGTTTCACTCGGATGATCTCTTAAAAAGTCTTTTATCTGCCCGAACACGCTGTCGCAGGTTAAGCTCACGGTGCATTGCTCATCTTCATACACGTAAAATTCGGCGTCCAGCGTTAAAAGGGGAGCGTCCGATCCGCCTGGCAGCAATCGGAACAGGTTAAAAAAGCTCAGAAATTTTATGATCTTGTTTACAACCGCTACCTTTTCGTTGTTTCCGTGGCAAAGAAGCAGTGCGCCATCCTTCGGCGAAAACCGCAGATCCAGATACCGTACGCCAGCTTTCAGCTGTTCGGGCAGGGTTAGCGACTGTGTTTTTGCATATTCCCCCGAGTTAAACACAGGGCGGTCGAATAACTGCACGTGATTGTCAGTTGAATTCTTACAATATGCCGTTGCGCTGTCGTGCGTACCGGGAAGGTTGATCTCATAAATATACCTTCCGTCCGGGATTGCCGACATCCAGTTATTTCCGTTCAGGCTGTCTTCTCCAACGGCGTTGGCTGCCGCATAAGCGCCGCCGAACGCAAACACGCTCAGCAATAAGGCCGTGAGCAATCCCACTGAAATTATTCTGTTAATAAAACGTTTCATAGCGTCCTCTTTTCTGTTCTCTGATTATTCCCTGAGATCTTCTTTAGGCATCCATTGGTATTCCGTCAAGCTTTCCGCCGTTTTTTAATAAACAGCAAGGTCCCGCAAGGCGGGGCGTCCTTCTGCTTTCGTGATTTCCACCACAAGCTCGGCAGCCGTCAGACTCTCAAACGGTACGATCCGCTTGTGTCCGACGCAGGCGCTTTCATAAACCGGTTTGCCGTCGGCAAGGATGCGAAACGCCCGAATGCGCTGCCCCTCGCCGATATCTTCGCGCAGCACAAGATAGCGTACCCACTGCGGCGCGTCGAACCGGATCTCGCAGCGGGAGTCCGCTAATACGGGGTGGTCGATCTGCCGTATAGGATCGGAAAAGGTTTCACGAATTAACTTTCCGAAGGCGAGAAACTGCTCCTCATCCTGAAAATCCCCGTCCCGACTGATTGCCATTCCCAACAGCAGATTGGAGTTTCTGCCAACCGAACGGATATAACAATCCAAAAGCTGATCCGGCGTATAGCGCAGATGCTCCTCGTTCGGCTGCCAGCTCCAGCCGCCGCCGAAGGCCGCGTGCGTGCGGTTGGGCATATCGGTTTCCGCCGGCCAATAATATCTGCCGTCGGGGTCGCCGACGCCTGCCTTCTCCTCCGGTATTGTGCCATCAAACCTTGCGTCACCTGCGTTGGTGGTTGCCCAGCAGTTTTCCGGCGCAAGGCCGTCTTCGTTGCCGACCCACCGGACGTTGTGCGGCCAGGCCTTCGGTCCCTGAAAGCAGATTGCGTCCGGCTGATATTTGTGAAGCAGCGGCAGCAGATCCGGTCCGCCTTCCTCCGGCGGGATCACGCCGCCGTCAAACCAGATCTCCACCAAAGGCCCGTAGCTGCTCCAAAGCTCTTTCACCTGCGCTTCCACACATTTGACGTACGCCCGATAGGCCTCCCCGTGCGTATCCTGCGGGACGCTGTCGTTGACGTCGTAATAGCCGTTGCAGACAGTGCTGTAATAGAAACCGGGCTTCAGCCCGTATTTGACGCACGCATCCACAAACGCCCGGCAAACGTCGCCGCCGCCCCGCGCCAGTCGGTATGCGCAATGGAAAAGTCGTTCACTTTTGTATCCCAAAGCGCAAAGCCCGTTGTGTGTTTTGCAACCAGCAAAGCATATTTTGCGCCGAGCTCGGCAGCGCATTTGACCCACTGCTCCGGATCCAGCTTTGCGGGATGGATGGTTTCGGGCGCCAAGGCCTCGCGCACAAGGGAGGTTTTATACCATTCACCCGGCAACTCCGGGCGGTACATTTCCAGGCAGTAATGGATCAAAACGCCGAGCTCCAGTTCTTGCCAGTCCAGCTGCTGTTTTGTCGGTTTCGCTATATTTTCCAAGGAAGCGCCTCCGTATCCTGATTTAAGCAAATTATAGCAGAAACGGCTTTCGGTTTCAATATTTTTCTCACACTTTCGGTTTCAATATCTTTCTCAACGGTCTTGAAAATAATGAAATTATGTGATAAAATCCAAATAGAATTCAATGAATCCGAATGCCGGGAGGACGCGAGCATGTTTCAAAAATATAAAGATAATCCGATCTTCGGGCATCCGAATCTCGGGACGCTGTTTGACGTATACCTGACCGCTCAGCCGGACGGTCGGCTGCGAATGGATTTATCCACAAGAAAAAACCATTCTCTGTCCGTTTCTTTCTCTGAAGACGGCATCCGGTGGACGGATCCCGTAACCACCCTCGCGCCGGGCAAAGCGTCCGGTTGGGAAGACATGGTCAACCGTAACTGTGTGCTGAAGATCGGGGATGTCTATAAGATGTGGTATACGGGGCAGGCGCACGAAAACAGCTATATCGGCGTTGCCGAAAGCAAAAACGGGATTGATTTTCATCGCGTCTGCGCGCAGCCCGTACTGTCTCCCGAAGCCCCCTTCGAGGGAGAATCCGTAATGAACCCCTGTGTGCTTTATGAAAACGGATTGTACCGTATGTGGTACAGCGCCGGGGAAACCTACGAGCCGAACGTGCTTTGTTATGCCGAAAGCCGGGACGGGCTCGTTTGGGAGAAATCGTCTCTGAATCCCATTCTCGAAAAGAACCCGGAAAAGATTTATGAGCAAAACCGCATCGGCGGCTGTCAGGTACTCCCGCATCCGACGCTCGGCTATTTGGTTTTCTATATCGGCTACAGGGATATCCATACTGCCTGCATCTGCGCTGCATGCTCCAAGGACGGCGTTACGGATTTTCGCCGGTGCAAAAGCAATCCTCTTGTGTCTCCAACCGTCGGCGCCTGGGACGCTGACGCGTGCTATAAGCCGTCTGCGCTCTATGACAAAGAAAAGGACCTGTGGCGCGTCTGGTACAATGGGCGCTCGAACGGCATGGAGTATATCGGCATGGCGGAGAAGCACGGCGATTTTACAAATAATGATTTTGAGTAATACGATAACAACAAAAAAGGAGTCAATAAAATGAAAAGAAAACTGTTTACCCTGATTGCGCTGACTCTCTGTGTTCTGATGACAGCGCTCTGCCTGACCGCCTGCGGCAATAAAGGCGACGAATCGAAAGAAAACAAAACCACCTCCGCCGAGGACGCCAACAAGGGCGAAACCAAAGAAGCCTCATCGCTTCTCGGCACGTGGAGCGCCAACGAAGCGGAAGGCTGCGCCTATACCTTCGAGGAAGACGGCAAGGGCGTATGGGACGCGAGCGAAGGCATGCTCATGAACTTCACCTATGCCGACAAGGGCGAGACCGTTGAGATCACTTACGAGGGTTCGTCCACGACGCAGATCTGGGAATACAACATCGACGGCGCGAACCTTACGATGAAGGATACCGACACCGGCTCGATCCTGACCTATACGAAGAAGTAAATACAGGCGCCTGTTTTTACCGAAGAAAAGCTTGCAAATTCGTTATCGTTATTGCTCAAAAACATATATTAACAAAATAACGCCTCCTATGATACAACGGAAAATCGTATCATAGGAGGTATTGTTATACGGCAAAGAGCCTTCGGAATATATATAAATATGAAACCGGAACCGTTATTTGTGTTTAAGCTAAAACGCCTTTGCGCCGTTAAAAAAGAATAGTTCTCACGGGGCGCGGGACGCACGGGCGAACTGCTCTAAAGCGATCCGTTATCGGAAAAACAGATCCGCTCGAAATGATCTCAGCAGCCCAGACACGGCATCCATTCCACTGTGACAAATACGCCCTCGCGGTTTTCGAGCGTCAGCGTGAGCGTGCTGCCGTCGATCACGGTCTTTTCGCCCATGCGGTAAACGGTAATGCGCTTCGCGCCGGGGAAGGCTGCGGAGAACAAGGCTTCCTTTCCCGTTTCCGGTTCGTACATATTGGTGAATACGTAAGCCCTGCCGCGGCCGGCCTTTTCGGTAAAGCAGCCGCAAAGAACGGGATCCCTTGTCAGCGTGATCGGCTGATGTTTTTGTGCTGCCTTTGAAATGTCCAACTCCGCGCCGACGCAGTCGGGATTCTGGCGGTTATACAGCGCGGTGCCCTGGATTTCGTATTTGCCGTAGATATCCGCAAATGCCGACATTTCACGGTTGACCTGCTGAACGGCATAATAGGTTGCAGTGCGCTTGCCGCTGTTGTCTATCATATGAGAAGACTGATCCCACCAGCCGGTGTAGTAGCAGCCGTAAATGATCGCCTTTGCGCCGAATGCCAGCGAGACGTAATTCTGCCAGCGCTGATCCTTGGGATCATCGCAGTAGTGCATGCCGCCGCCTTCCTCTTTCGCATTACCGGCGGCCTGCGTTATGACCCAGAGATCCCTGCCCGAGGCGCGGCAGGCTTCCGCCAAGATATCCAGATTGCGCAGCCAGTGCCCGTACGTACTAAGCTTGCCGGTTTCATTGTCGATATATAAGGGATAGATATCGGCGCTGATGATATCGGAATCGATCGTGCCGATATAATCGGACAGGTGCATACGGTACCGGATAGAATTGCCGTTGAACGGATCGATTCTGAAATAATCGCGGGCAAGGGGAACGTCGCATTCCTCACCCAATTGCTGCGTGCCCGCATACATGGGGAACAGGTTGATCAGCGGAAAGCGGTTTTGATCCTGTGCGTAAAGCGCCTGCACCTGCTCCTGCAGCGCCGGGAATTCGGCAGCGGACGGTTCATCGCGCAGATCGACGCCCCAGATCGCCTCGTGGCGCATATTCAGGTAGTAATCGCTTCTCGGTGCAATAATGCCCATGTCGTTTTCGAGGAACCAGTCAAGGTCCTCTTCGTTGAGTGCGTTCCCGCTGACGGCTACAGGGAACTGCAGACCCGCCTCCTTGAACCACTCGCGGGTTTCTTCAAAATGCTCGTCTACACGGAGGCAGTACGCGCCGAGCAGAAGCGCGTCCCTGTCAAAACGATATTCCCTCTGCATCGCGATGATCGGCTTTGCGTCCGTCGAACCTGTAACGGACGTCACTTTACCACTGATGAAGGTCAGGAGCGCCAGTAAAAATGAAACGATTTGCTGAAATGACATGGTTTTTCCCCTTTCCTGAATGAAAACGGATCGACCGGAGCTTTCACGCGGCGCGCCAGACAACCCGATTTCATTATATCATCGTTCCCGCTTAGAGTCAACAGGAGCGCTCGGTTAAGCCCTGTGAAACAAAACAAAAAAGCCCGGCAAAACGCCGGGCGGGGATGATAGTCTGATTGTTAAGGCGCAGGGGTGCCGACGGGCTCCGCCGTACCGTTGGCGTGGGCGATAATGCCCTGAATAAATCCGCGAACCCATTCGATGATTCTCTCCAGCAGCGAGCGGATCGTCGCAAACACGTTTTTGGCGGCTTGACCGGGTTCGGAGGTATCCCACTTCACGTCGTTGGCGTTGACCTCCTGCATCGGTTCCAGAACGTATTGGTCCTTGGCGTTCAGGAACTGACCGTACACGCCGAGCGTATCAACGGTGCAGCCGGGGTTGTCGATGATCGCGTCGATCAGCAGGTGCACAGCCTCGGTGTACACATGGTCCGCGTTTTTGATGAACCAGGTGGTGTCGGGCAGCAGGCAGGTGGAGGCGTCGACCTGCTTGTCGGGGGAGATGTACTTGCCCTTGCCCTCGGCAATGCGGGCGTTGATGTAGTCCTCGGAAAGCGTGCCGTCTACGGTAGAGACGCCGGGACAGAAGACCTGTTCGCGCAGGCCGGTCTGGTGCTCGCCCAAAAGGTTCGCGTCCTCATACAGCGGGTACTGCTGGAAGCCGTATTCGCCGATGAAATGCACGGGAATGCCCTTATTGACCAGCTCCGTCACAAGTTCTTCCGCGTGAAGCTGCACGTTGTAGTGGAAGTCCTTTGCAAGCTCGATAAGGGTCGCGTATTTCTCGGCGTCGCCGGGCTCGTTGAAGATATAGGTCAGATAATCCTCAAAGTGTTCGTTGACGCAGGAGACGTGGGTCAGGGACACGCCCCACCAGGCCTTGATGATGGGCTGGATGGTGTTGTCCTTGAGCTGGTCGTAGAGGCTCTGGATGGGCATGCTCAGCACGCTCAGGGTGTGGGTCTCATACAGCGCCTGCACAAGATCGCGGGCAAAGGCGATCAGCTTATCCATGGTGGAGCCCTCTTCCACCGTGAGCTCATCAAGCTGATAGGTGCGCGCCCAGCGGGCGACGGGCTCGTTGGGAAGCACGACGTTGCCGCTGAACAGGGCGTCCATATAGCCGATGCCGTTCATGGCGCCGTCCATTATCAGAAAACTGTTGATGCCGGAATATCCCTTGGGCTTTTCGTATTTCATAAGGTACGCAAGGGCGATGCTGCAGCCCTCGCAGCGGCTCAGAAGGTTGATCTTGGTCGCGCCGGTCTTGCGCTTGACCGCCTCAATGTATTCGTGTACCTGATCGGCAAGCACGAGCGGGGAGTAGCGCACGTCCGGCTCAAACATATAGGCGCGCATTCTGATGCCGTTCCAGGTAGTGGGATTATTCGGCGCGAGGGTGTCGTAAGTCCAGCTCCAGCGCACGCCGGTGTTTTCGGGCATGGTGCCGTCGGGATTCGGCGTAAAGCCCTCAAACGCGGGCATAATACCGGCGAGCACAGTATCGGCGTATT
>CACZGD010000016.1 GCA_902780565.1 Oscillospiraceae bacterium | reverse complement strand
CAGTGGGAAGCCCTGACCTACACCGTCACCTTCCATAAGAACGACGGCACCGGCGCGAAGGAGACCTTCACGGTCGCGTTCGACGATACGTTCCCGACGATGCCCACCTTCACGCGCGAAGGCTACACCTTCAAGGAATGGACTACGGATCAGGCCGGCGAGAATGTCTTTGAGAAGCCCGCGACCTTCCACAATGATCCCGCGAAGAGCATTGACGTTTACGCGCAGTGGACGCCCAACCAGAGCACCGTGGAGCTCAACCTTGACGGCGGCTCCAACGGCATGGCAGCGTCCTACAAGCAGGACTATAACACCACGCTCCCGCTCATCGCTCCCACCAAGCTCGGCTACACCTTCAACGGGTGGACGCTGACGGGCAAGAACGGCGACGCGAACGGTTCTCTCTCCGGCAACGTCTATACCTTCGGCAAGGCCGACGGCGCAACGGACGTGCTGACCGCGAACTGGACCCAGAACACCTACACGGTCATCTATCACAACGGCACCGAGACGAAGAACCAGACCGCGACTTATGACGAGGTCCTCACGCTCCTCGGCTCCGATACCTTCACCAAGACCGGCTACACGCTTCAGGGCTGGGCGCGTACCGACGGCGTCACCACCGCCGACGGCGTGACCGACGCGTTCGGCAAGCAGTTCAAGGACGAGACCCTCAACGCTCTCTACGTTGACGAGACCCGCACCTTCGACCTGTATGCGGTCTGGACGCTGAACACCTACAATCTCACCCTGAACTCCGGCGAGGGCTACGCGCTCACGAGCGAGAACGTCACGTCGATCGATTACCTCGGCACCGTGACCTACACCTTCGAGCTTGACGACGAGCATTCGCAGACCCTGCCCGCCGATATCTCCGTCACGAAGACCCCGAACGCGGACGTCACCCTGACGAAGACCGGCAGCGTGATCACCGTCACCGTCCGCTCCACGGACGTCGGCGACATCACCGTCACCCTCGGCAAGGCGCCTGTGAACACCTACACCGTGACCTTCGTCAACGAGGCCGGCGAGACCGTCAACCTTGTCGCCGCGCCTGCCGGCACCGTGGCTTGGAACCATGGCGTGACTGTGGAGATCACTCTGCCCGCCGCCTACTCGGCCACCGATCTGAACGCGCTTGTCACCTCCACCGGCAGCGTGAGCGTATCCCATGCGCTTGCGGAAGGCGGAAAGATCGTCTACGCCGTCTCCGGCATCAAGGAGGATATCACCGTCACCCTGCACGAGGCCGTGCGCAACACCTACACCGTGAAGGCTGAGATCCCCGAAGACGCCCACTACACGATCGATGAGACCGAGTACACCGGCGTCGTCCACGGCGAAGACCGCACCTTCACCATCACCCTGAACGAGGCATATTCCGATTCCGCCGCGCCTGCCGCCGTCCTCAAGGAGGGCGAGAACAAGGCGACGCTCATCCTGCCCACGGCGAAGGTCGGCAATACCTATACCTACACGCTGCACAACGTCACCGGCAACACCACCCTTCAGCTTGCGGACGCCGAGATCAATACCTATACCGTCGATCTCTCCGCCACCAAGGTCGGTTACACCGTGACGTCCGCCGAGAGCTTTGCGGACGTGGAATACGGCGATACGAGAGTCTTCCGGATCAAGCTTGACGAAGCCTTCTCCGCCACGACCGCGATCACCGCTTCGCTCTCCAACGACAAGGCTGCGCTCACCGTCAGCGGCCCCGACGCCGAAGGCGTGTTCACCTACACCGTAGCCAACGTCAAGGGCAACGTCACGCTGATCCTCGGTGACGCGACCCGTAACACCTACGACGTGACCTTCGCGAAGGGCAGCGACGTGGTCGGCATCGCTTCCTTCACGCCCGCAAGCGTGACTGTGGAGCATGGCACCGGCACCGCGACCCTGAAGATCACCCTTGAGGACGCGTATTCCGATTCCGACGCGCCTGCCGTCACGCTGGCGGATGGCAGCGCCGAGATCTCCGGCGGCGTCAAGAGCGTTGTGGACGGCAAGACCGTTTACACTTACACCGTGACGAACGTGACCGAGGCCTCCTCCTTCACGATCGGCTCCGCGAACCCGAACAAGTATATCGTTTCCTTCGACGCGACCAGAGTCGGCTACACCGTGACCGAGGCGCCCGCAAGCTTCGTCTACTATCAGGGCACCGCGACCGCGAAGATCACGCTGGCGGACGGCTTCTCCGAGACCGATGAGAACGCCATCCCGTTCACCGTGACCGACGGCACCTACGCCACGAAGTCCGTCTCCCGCACCGGCAACGTGATCACCTTCACCGTGACCGGCATCACCGCGAACACCGCGATCAACATCGGCTCCGCCACGATCAACAAGTATGACGTGACGCTTCATGCCGACGGCACCGGTTACACTGTGACGGCGGATCCCTCCGGCGTGAAGGTCGTGGAGCACGGCGGCAGCAAGATCGTGAAGATCGAGCTCGAAACCGCTTACTCCGACTCCCCGATCCCGGCCATCACCGTGAAGAACGCAGACGGCGTCGATATCGGCTCCGCGATCGGCTCCAAGGTCGGCAGCGTCATCACCTACACCATCACCAATATCACCGATAACGTGATCATCACCGTCGGTCCCGCGACCATGAACACCTACACGGTGGCTGTCCGTCCCGGCGACGGCTCGCCCATCCGTCTGACCTCTGTCGACGGCATTCAGGACTTCACGACTTCCACGGATCTTCTGAACGTACCTTACGGCAAGCAGTATACCGTCAGTATGACGGATCCCGCCTCCACCGCGAAGCTCTACGTGGACGGCGCCGAGGTCACGCCCGGCACCACGATCACCATCACGAAGAACACCGTGATCAGCACCGACGCGCAGGAATACATCGCAACCTTCCTGCACTTCGACCGGACCTACTGGGCGTCCTACATTGTGGTGCGCAATAACTACGCGCAGTGCTTCAAGGGCATCCCGGAGAGAGCGGACAGCACCTATCATCACTATGTGTTCGATCAGTGGGTCTGCGATGATCCGAACGTCACGCTGAACACCCCGATGACCGAGGACCGCGTGTTCGTGGCGACCTACACCACCTATCACCAGAACCTTGAGCTGCGGCACGACGAGAACGGCCACTGGTACGAGTGCCCCGAGTGCGGCTACACCGAGGGCTACAGCGAGCATATCGCGGGTGAGACGGTGATCGAGAACAGAGTCGCTCCGACCTGTACCTCCACCGGCGGCCACGACGAAGTCGTCTACTGCTCCGTCTGTAACGAAGAGCTGTCCAGAACCTATGTGTTTGAGGACTATGACTTCAACAACCACACCGATCCCGATACGCACGAGCCCAACGAGACCTACCGCGTGACCCTGTACGACGCCACCTGCGTCGATACCGGTCTCATCGGTATCTACTGCGTCAAGTGCAACGGCCTCGTCGGGACCGAAGAGATCCCCGTGAATCCCGAGCATCATCACTGGTCCTCCTACACGAGAACCGACGACGATACGCACTCCAGAACCTGTGAGCTCTGCGGCGCGGTCGAAAGCCAGAAGCACGTTCTGCGCGAGGTCTACCGTGTGTCCGCCACCTGCGTGGATGACGGCGAGACTATGTACGGCTGCACCGTCTGCGGTACCCAGGTCAACAAGGTCCGTCCCGCCACCGGCGAGCATCTTGCCGGCGACACCTACACCGAGAACTACGTGCCCGCCACCTGCCAGACGAAGGCGGAGTGGGATGAAGCCACCTACTGCGTCATCTGCGGACTGGAACTCAGCCGCGTCCACAGAATCGGCGAGCTCGGCGAGCATCACTATGAGCTTGTCGACGGCAGCGAGGTCATCCCGGCCACCTGCACCGGCACCTACCATGCGGAGTACAAGTGCTCTGTCTGCGGCGACACCTATGAGGTGAACGAGACCGGCGAGCACGATTGGAGCGGCTGGACCGTTACGGTTCCCGTTACCGCCACCACCGACGGTAAGGAAGAGCGCGTGTGCGCGGTCTGCGGCGAAAAGGAAGAGCGTACGATCTCTCACGATACCTTCAAGCCCATGGGTGAGCGTCAGGTCCAGTTCATTGAGCAGGACGGCGTCACCTACAGCATGATCGACTACAAGACCAAGGAAGAGACCACTGTGAGCGGCTACGTCAAGTACTACTCCAACGTGGACTTCCAGTTCAAGGTCAGCGTCAACAACCGCTTCAGCTACAGAGGCTACACCGTTTACGTGAACGATCAGGAAGTCACCGCGGACGGCAACGGCGTTTACACCGTGAAGGCGGGCGTTGACACCATCCACATCAAGGTGGCGGGCGTCTCGCCCATCAACACCGGCGATAACGGCAATTCCGGCTCCGGCGATAACTCCGGCAGCAGCAACTCCGGTTCCTGCCCGTACTGCCACCAGAACCACACCGGCTTCTTCGGCGGCATTGTCGGATTCTTCCATCGCATCGCTTACTTCTTCAGCCATCTGTTCAACAGATAAGCGAACACCCATCCCGGGCGGGTCGAAAGACCCGCCCGTCGGTTTCTGTGAAAAAAATCCCGGTATGAACCGGGGAAAGGCAGGGGATCCTATGAATAAAGGGAAAACCGGAACGCGAAACGCGGCGTTTTGGCTGCTGATCGTCAGCGGTGTTCTCACGGCGGGCATTTGCCTCGTGATGAATCTGTGGCTGATCCCGGCCATTGAGGGGCACGCCGGGGGACTGCGCGTGTTCGATATGCGCTCCTTCGGCTATACGCCCGCCGAGGGGCGCGCGTTCCTGACGGCGCTGGACGAGGAGGGGACCGCGCTCTATCTCACGCGGCAGCTCCCGTTGGACTTTTTGTATCCGGCGGCGTACACGGCCTTTTTCGTGCTGCTCCTGCGTCGGCTGTTCGCGGGGCGGACGCTGCTGTGCCTCAGCCCGCTGCTGCTCACGTTCGCGGACCTGACGGAAAACGTCTGCTCCATCCTGCTGCTGCGGCAGGGAAACGGCAGCGACCTGCTGCTGGGCGTCGCGTCCACGGCAACACTGATCAAGTCCGTGCTCATGGCGGCGGTGTTTTTGCTGCTCCTTGTCGGAATCGTGCGGAGTTTCCTGCGGCGGACGCATAAAAAAATAACGGGGAACGCATAAAAAACGGTTGCATTCCGGGGCGTTGTGTGTTACAATGCTCCGGACAACGCGGCCCGGAGGGGAAGGACTATGGGGGAAACCAAGACCAAAAAGAAGCTTGTTTCGGATTATCTCATGATGATCTGCGGCACGGCGCTGATGAGCGTCGACGTATACTTTTTCAAGATCCCGAACGGCTTTTCCACCGGCGGCGTCAGCGGCCTTGCCACGCTGCTCGGCTCGCTCACGACCATCACGGCAGCCACGTGGATCAGCATTTTCAACGTGGGGCTGCTGCTGGTGGGCTTTGTGTTCCTCGGCAAAAGCACCGGGGTGCGCACAGTGTTCTGCACGCTGCTGTATACGGGGCTCACGCAATTGCTGGAATTCCTGTTCCCGCTGAAAGGCCCGCTGACGGATCAGCCGCTGCTGGAGCTGGTGTACGCCGTGCTGCTGTCCTCCATCGGCTCTGCCATGATCTTTTCCCGGCAGGGCTCCTCCGGCGGCACCGATATCATTGCGCTGATCCTCAAAAAATATCTGAATCTGAACGTCGGCAAGGCGCTGCTGTGTACGGACGCCATCATCGCCATGAGCGCCTTTCTGGTCTTCGATATCCGCACGGGGCTTTTCTCCCTGCTGGGGCTGTTCAGCAAGGCCTTCCTTGTGGACGGCATCATCGAAAGCCTCGATTCCTGCAAGTGCTTCATGATCGTCACCTCAAAGCCGGATGCGATCATCGATTTCATCATCAACACCATGCACCATTCCGCCACGCTTGTGGAGGCGACGGGCGCTTACAGCCACGATAACAAATTCATGATCTATGCGGTCTGCCGCCGCATTGAGGCGATCCGCCTGCAGCGGGAGATCCGGCAGGTGGACCCCGGCGCGTTCATCACCATCACCACCTCCAGCGAGATCATCGGCAGAGGCTTCCGCGGCGTATAACAAAACAACAAAAAAAAGACGGTCGCGGGGAACGCTCCCGGGACCGTCCTATTCATTTATCGGGCTTCGTGTTTGCCGCCGAACGCCGTTATCTGTTCAGCAGGGCGATCACGGCGTCGGTCTCGTTCAGGACCCGCACAGCGCCGCTGAGATCGTACTGATAGATATACGTGCGGCTTTCGATCACGCCGTTGGTGAAATAGCCGTAACGCTCGCGGTAGTAGCTTTCCGGAACCAGTCTCTCGTTGACGAAGTAGTAATCGGGCGTATCAACATAGAACAGCGTTTCCGTGAGCTTCCCGTTTGCAAGCTGCAGAAAGCTTCTGTAAAAGACCATGCCCGTCGCGAGGTATTTCGTATCGCCGTTCTGCACGAGCCACATCATCGGCGAAAAATCCGAGCCCTGATTGCAGATCTCCCCGTCGTAAAGCGTGCGCAGCCTGCCGTTCTCATAGGTGTAAAGCGCCATCTTATTGGAGAAATACATGGAGGCGGAATCGGAATAGGCGCAAAGCAGCTCGGGCGTGCCGTTGTTGTCCATATCAACCAGGCGCACGAACGAAAGGCCGCGCAGGGTGTTGTCCTTCACGCTGCCCTTGCCGCCGAGGCCGATCAGGCGGTTCACCTCCGCCGCATAGGCGCGGCGAAGCCCGCTGCCGAGGCCGGTCTGCCAGCGGTCGGCGTTATAGGCGATCTCGGCGCCGACATTCGGCAGGCCCACGGCTGCGCGCAGAAGGATCCGGGCGTCGGCAGCGGAGAGCGTGCCGTCGCGGTCCACGTCCGCGATTGAAAACTGCTCGGAATCTCTGCGGTAATACGTCAGCCCAACGGCTGCCCGCAGTGCCAGACGCGCGTCGGCGGCGGTGAGTTTGCTGTCGCCGTCCACGTCCCCATAACCGGCCGCAAGCGCGGGCACGGCAAAGCAGGCGGCGAGCAGCACGAGCGTGAGCAGAACAGATAACGTTTTTTTCATAAGAACTCCTTTCACCTGTCCCCGGGGGACGGGCGGTTTTGATCGTTGCGAAGGCAGGCGGCGGCGGAGTCCCGTTTGGGGGGAGGACTGCCCGGCGCGGCCCGGTTCGGGTGTTTTTATTATACAAAACTGCACCGCGATCTGTCAAGTATACATTCTGAAAAACTGCCGCGCCGCGGGAAAAAGCGCGCGCAAAAAAACCGCCCGGCGGGACCGGGCGGCGTGGGATTTGCTTGTTTTCTGAAATCAGGCCTGACCGTAAGGCGGCTGCTGCGGATACTGGGGATCCTGATACTGCGGCTGCTGATACTGACCGTACTGGGGATCCTGATACTGCTGCTGCTGATAAGGATCATACTGCGGCGCCTGATACTGCGCCTGCCCGTACTGGGGCTGGCCGTACTGCGGATACCCTGCGGCGGGCGCATTTGCGGGCACGCCGTCGGGGCCGATGTATTCCGCCTTGCCGAACGCAAGGATCATCATGAAGATGAGGGGCAGGAAAATCAGGCCGACGCCGAATCCGGTATCCTTGCCGAAGGCGCGCGCGAGCTTGAGCATTTCCATGATGGAAACGACGATCGGCGCAATCGGGATAAACACGAACACCAGAAGCAGGAACACGGGGGAGGGACCCCAGGCCGCCTCGAAGATATCATAGGAGCCGAGGAACGGAACGAGAATGTGCCAGCCGGGCTTTCCGATCTTTTTCAGGATCTTGACGCCTGCAACAATAGCGAGAATGCAGACGGCAAGACCGATGATACCGGCAATGACGATCGCAGCGATCGCGCCGCCCGCAAGGCTTTCAACATCGGAATAGTAACCGTAGGAATACATAATGCGTACTTCCTTCCTTTTGAATTTGGATTAGAATCCGATTTAACTATATCAAAAATGAATGTTTCTGTCAAGAACGAACATCGTTTTTTTCATGCGGATCTATGATTCCCGTTATACTTTTTTTTGATTGTATCGTTCGTCTGCCCGTTTTTTTGTCCGATCCCCGCCGCCTTCCCGCACGGTTTTGCCGCGTGAAATAAAACGCGCCGGAAAAAAAGGGTTGCGAAAACCGGCAAAGGCAAGTATAATGGAATAGTATCACAGAAAGGCTGATGGATTTGGATATTTATCTCGATAATTCCGCGACCACACCGCTTTGCGACGAAGCGAAGGAGGCTATGCTGCAGGCCGTCACCTCGTGCTACGGCAACCCCTCCGCCGTGCATGGCAAGGGGATCGAGGCGCGCAAACAGATTGAGCTGGCCCGCGCCGCCGTGGCGTCCGTAATGGGCGCTGCGCCGGAGGAGGTGTATTTTTCCCATTCCGGCACGCTTGCGAACAACACGGCCGTGATCGGCGCGGCGCTTGCCCGCGAAAAGCAGGGCAAACGGATCGTCACCACCGCCACCGAGCACCCCAGCGTTGCGCTTGCCTTCGACGCGCTGGAGCGCCGCGGCTTTGAGGTGATCCGGCTGTCGCCCGGTCCCGACGGCGCGTTCGACCCCATGGAGCTTCTCGGCGCGCTGGATCGCCGGACGGTGCTGGTCAGCGCCATGCTCGTCAACAATGAGCTGGGCTTTGTAAACCCGGTGGAAACGATCGCGCAGGCGGTCCGGCGTGCGGGCGCCCCGGCGCTGATCCACGTGGACGCCATTCAGGGCTACGGCAAGCTGCCGTTCAAGGTCAAAACCCTCGGGGCAGATCTCCTCACCGTCTCCGGGCACAAGATCCACGGTCCCAAGGGCGTGGGCGCGCTGTATGTCAAAAAGGGCGTGCATATCCGCAGCGTCGTCTATGGTGGCGGACAGGAAAACGGCCTGTTCTCCGGCACCGAAAACGTGCCGGGCATCCTCGGCTTCGGCGCGGCGGCAAGGGCGCTCGGCAGCGTGGGCGATACGCTCGCAAGGGTCCGCGCGCGGCGCGACGAGTTGCTCAGCATGCTGTCCCAAAACCCTGCGGTCAAAATCAATTCCCCCAAAAACGCCCTGCCCTATATCGTGAATCTGTCCGTGCCGGGCGTGCCCTCGCAGGTGCTCATCAATTATCTCTCCCAGCGCGGGATCTACGTCTCCGCCGGGTCCGCCTGCAAAAAGGGCCACCGCAGCGACGTGCTGGTCAAAATGGGACTTCCCCCCGTCCGCATCGATTCCGCTGTGCGCGTCAGCCTGTCCCGCCTGACCACGGCGGAGGAGCTGCGCACCTTTGCCCACGCGCTGGAGGCCGCCGTGCGCGATCTGCGGGTGAAATTGTAATTGAAGGGACGAGGGCCGAGGGCCGAGGGCCGAGGGATTTCGGAACTCCGCCCTTAAATCCGACCGGGTCCTGACCGGGACAGTATTTCTATGCCGACCGCAGGTTCCGAAATTTTTCTTTTTTCATTTCTTTTTTTCCAAACCTCCCCCCGGTCTTATCCTCCCACCCAACACAAAGGAGCAAACAACATGAAGGAAATCATCCTGATCAAGGACGGCGAGCTTGCGCTCAAGGGGCTGAACCGTTCCACGTTTGAGGACGTGCTGATCAAAAATATGAAGGAGAAGATCCGCTCGCTCGGCGAGTTCCGGTTCGTCAAGAGCCAGTCCACCATCACGGTGGAGCCGCAGAGCGAGGACGTGGATCTGGACGAGGCGGTGGCGCGCATCGGCAAGGTGTTCGGCATCGTGGGGATCTCCCGCGCCGCCGTGTGCGAAAAGGAGATCGGCGCGATCGTGCAGACCGCCTATGACTACCTCAAAAACGAGCTGGCGTTCGCCGGGACCTTCAAGGTGAAGGCGAAGCGCTCCGACAAAAAATTCCCCTATGACTCGCCCGCGATCTGCGACGAGGTGGGCGGCTTCCTGCTCTCGAAGCTCCGGGGGCTCAAGGTGGACGTGCATAACCCCGACGTGACCGTCACGGTGGAGGTGCGCGAAAAATACGCCTATATCCACGCCACGCAGCTGCCCGGCGCGGGCGGTATGCCCACGGGCACAGGCGGGCGCGCCTGTATTCTGATCTCGGGCGGCATCGATTCGCCCGTGGCGGCGTATATGATCGCCAAGCGCGGCGTCAAGCTCACGGCGGTGCATTTCGCGTCCCCGCCCTATACCTCGGAGCTTGCGGAAATGAAGGTCCACGAGCTGCTCGGCAAGGTGAGCGCCTGGAGCGGACGGATCAACCTGTTCACGGTGCATTTCACCGCCCTGCAGGAGGCGATCCGGGACTACTGCCCGGAGGAGATGTTTACTGTCACCATGCGCCGCATCATGATGAAGGTGGCGTCCCGCATTGCCGTGTGGCAGGGCGCGGACGCGCTGATCACCGGCGAAAGCCTGGGGCAGGTGGCAAGCCAGACCATCCACGCGCTGAAATGTACGGATGAGTGCGCGGCGCTGCCGGTGTTCCGTCCCTGCATCGGTATGGATAAAAGCGAGATCATTGAAATCTCCCGCAAGATCGACGCGTTCGATATTTCCATCCGCCCGTATGAGGACTGCTGCACGGTCTTCACGCCCCGTCATCCCCGCACGCGTCCCACGCCCGAATACGCAAGGGAAGTGGAGGCGCTGATCCCGGAGGAGGAGCGTCTGATCGAGGAGGCCGTGAAGAGCGCGCGCCTGCTGGTCATCGACGCGTATAACGACTGAAATGGACATCCGATTTGTGGAGGCGCACAGCCCCCTTGCCGAAAAAATGATCCCCTACGCCAAGGCCTGCCCGTGGGACGGCGGGCCCGGCTACGCCGAGTATCTGGAAAAGGATATGTATACCGATTTCGAGCGCGCGGTCGCGGCGCTGGACGGGGAGACCGTCGCGGGCTTCTGCAACGTGCTGAAGGAGGACTGCCTGCCGGACCTGCCCTATACGCCCTATATCGGGTTCCTGTTCGTGGACGAAGCCTACCGCGGGCGCCGGCTCAGCCAGCGGTTGCTGACCTTTTGCGAGGACTATTTGCGGGGTCGCGGCTTCACCCGCGTGTACCTGACCACGGACCACGACAATCTGTATGAGAAATACGGCTACGTCTACCTCGAAAGCCACCGCGCCTTCTGGGGCGAGATGGAAAAGCTGTATTATAAGGAGCTGTAACATGAAACGTTCGGTGACTGCTGTGCTGACGGCGCTTGTGCTTCTGCTGCTGATCCCGGGGTGTACCGCCGCGCCGGGACCGGACGCCCTGACGGAAGGGACGCTCACCGGGGTCCCCGGGACCCCCGACGGGGGATCGGACGCGCCCGACGCGGCGCGCCCGACCGAGGCGACCACCGCCGAGCCCACGACCCTGCCCCCGGACCCGGTGCGGGAGGCGCTCGAAAAGCTCACGCTTGCCGAAAAGGTGGGGCAGCTTTTCATCATCCGCCCCGATTCGGTGCGCGGCGGCGATCCGCTGGTCGTCACACCGGATATGCGCGCAAGCTTCAAATCCTACTGTCCCGGCGGCTTCATCCTGATGGGCGCCAGCGTCGGCGACCCCGAACAGCTCAAAACCCTCACGGCGGCGCTTTCGGATATTCCGTCCGTCCCGCCGATCCTTGCGATCGACGAGGAGGGCGGGACCGTTGCCCGCATCGGGAACGCGGACGCGGATTTCGGCGTGCCGAAGTTCCCCTCCATGGGCGCCGTCGGCGACACGGGGGACCCGGATGAAGCATGGAAGGCGGGCAAGGCCATCGGCGCTTACCTGAAGGACTACGGCTTCACGCTGGATTTCGCCCCGGTCGCGGACGTGAATTCCAACCCGGCAAACCCGGTCATCGGGCGGCGGGCGTTCTCCTCCGACCCCTATGAGACCGCGGTGATGGTCGAAATGTTCATCGACGGCCTGCACGAAAGCGGCGTTAAGTCCTGCATCAAGCACTTCCCGGGGCACGGCGATACCTACGGCGACACGCACAAGGGCTTCGTGCTGCTCGATAAGAGCCGCGAGGAGCTGGAGGCGACGGAGCTGATCCCGTTCCGGGAGAACGTGTCGCACACCGATACGGTCATGATCGCGCACGTCGCCCTGCCGCAGCTCACGGGGGACGAAACCCCGGCAACGCTGTCGAAAACGGTCGTCACGGACCTGCTGCGCGGGGAGCTGGGCTTCGACGGCGTGGTGATCACGGACGCGCTGGAAATGGGCGCGATCACCGATTCCTACGGCGCGGGGGAGGCCGCCGTGCTCGCGTTCGAGGCGGGCTGCGATATGCTGCTCCTGCCCGCCGATTTTCCCGCCGCCTACGCGGCTGTTCTGAATGCCCTTGAAACCGGCCGGATCCCCGTTTCGCGGCTCGATGAGAGCGTTGCGCGGATCCTGAAGCTGAAAGGATATTAAAAAATCGCGGCGTTGCCGCAAGAAGGAGGATCCTATGAAAAACGTGAAACACCTCGGCTCCCTGCTGCTGGCGCTCGTTTTGTGCTGCGCCCTCGCGCTGCTCCCGAACGTCGCGGTATTGGCGGAGGAGCCCGAAACCGCCGGTGAATGCGGGGAAGCGCTCACCTGGAAGCTGGACGAAAACGGCGTGCTTACCGTCTCCGGGTCCGGCAAAATGACGGATTATAAGCCCGGCGCCGCGCCGTGGAGCGCGCTGCTTGCCTCCGTGAAAAGCATCGTGCTGGAGGAGGGCGTTGAAAGCGTGGGCAATTACGCGTTCGCAAGCTGTGATCAGGCCGAAAGCCTGACCCTGCCCGCGTCTCTGACCGCCATCGGCAGCCGCGCGTTCCGCACCTGCTCCGCGCTGAAGGAGATCGTGATCCCGGACAATGTTACTTCACTCGGTAATCTTGCTTTTGAGGATTGCAGCGGTATAACCTCGATTACTTTTGGGCGTGGACTCTCAACAATCGGGAATTCGGCTTTTGCCGGATGTAAGGGATTGACTTCTCTTTCCTTCCCGGAAACTGTGACCGTCATTGATCAGCAGGCTTTTTCTGAATGTACCGGCCTGACCGTGCTTGAGATCCCGGATTCCGTCACGGAGCTCGGCGGCTCTGTATTCGCAGGCTGCACGGGTCTGACCGCGCTGAAGCTCGGCAAGGGCGTTGCGGTGATCCCGGCCGGCGCGTTCTCCGGCTGCACCGCGCTGCAGGACGTGGTCCTGTCCGACAGCCTCAAGGAGATCAAAAAGAAAGCCTTCAATCTGGATGCGGCGCTGGCGCACGTCCACTTTGCCGGTCTTTTGACCGCGTGGGCGGAGGTGAAGATCGACGCCGAGGGCAACGACCCGCTGTTTGCCGAGACCCTGCTGCTGACCTGGGAGCATGAGGGCGACCACGTCTGGGACGAGGGCGCCGTCAGCGTGGAGCCGACCTGCGTGGACGCGGGCGTGATGGTGTATGCCTGCACGGTGGAAGGCTGCATCGCGACGAAGGAGGAAGCGATCCCCGCGACCGGCGAGCACACCTTCGGCGAATGGACCGAAACGAAGCCCGCCACCGCCGCTGAGGAAGGGGAGGAGACCCGCGTCTGCTCCGTCTGCGGCGAGACCGAGACCCGCGCCGTGGCGCGCCTTGTGAACGCCGAGAACATCGGCGATATCGACGGGGACGGCAAAATCACCGCCTCCGACGCCAGAACCGCCCTGCGCGCCGCCGTGGGTCTGGAGGAGCTTGCCGCGTTCGAGCAGGCGCTGGCCGACGCGGACCTTGACGAGAAAATCACCGCGTCCGACGCGCGTCTGATCCTGCGCGCCGCCGTGGGTCTGGAGGATCCCGCCGACTGGTTCAAGGCGCCCGAGGAGCCCGATCCCACCGAGGACCCGAAGCCCGGCGACGATCCCGATCCGACGCCCGGCGAGGACCCCAAGCCCATCGACGATCCCACCCCCATCGACGATCCGCCTCTGTCTGAAGAGGAATGATCCGCGTTTCATAAAAAATCCCGGCACGGGAGGCAGCCGCCTCCCGTGCCGTTGTGCTTGCGGTCCGACTTCTGATTCCCGGTCGCCTGTATTCCTTTTTATTGTTTCATTCGATAAAAAAACGGGACGCCGAAGCATCCCGCTGTTTCCATGCTTTTCAATCGCGGCGCAGCCGCAACCGAAATTTTGTATTTTGTATTTTGCATCCTGCATGCCGGTTCCGGTACCATCCCCCGGCCCCCGGCCCTCGGCCCTTATGATCCCGTGCACCCGCCGGGCTGCGCCCGGCTTATGCTTTGCGCATCGCCCGGATCACGCTGCCGAGCCCCGGCTTGTTGCCGTAAAGCAGCACGCCGGTGCGGTAGATCTTGGCGGCGAGCACGCCCACGCCGAACACGGAGACGAGCAGAATGCCGATGCAAACGGCGATCTGCCAGAAGGGGACCGTGCCCATCGCAATGCGGGTGAACATCGCCATCGGGGACGTGAAGGGGATGAAGGAGAGCGCCACGATCGCCGCGTTATCCACGCTGCCGAAGGACATGGAGAAGATCACCACAATGAACCCCGCCAGGAAGACGAGCATCACGGGCGTGATGGCGGCGCTCAGTTCCTCGGGCTTCGACACGGTGGAGCCCACCGCGCCGAACAAAAAGGCGTACATCACAAAGCCCAGCAGGAAGAACACGATCATATAGGCGAGCAGACTGCCCGGGATGTTGAAGATCCCCTCGATCGCCTGCACGTCCGTCCAATAGGCGGCGTTGACGCGGAACAGCACGATCGCGGAGCCGAACACCGCCACAAGCTGCATCAGCCCCGCCGCGCAGGTCGCAAAGACCTTGCCGAAGATCATGGCGTCGGGCTTCACGGTCGTGATCAGCAGCTCCATGGCGCGAGAGCCCTTTTCACCCGCCACGCTTTGCGCCACCATCTGCCCGTAGATCAGAATGACCATATACAGCGCATAAACCATGATGTAGGTGTAGGCGATGCGCGAGATCTGGTCCTGCCCGCGGATCACGGTGGCAAGCTGGACCTGCGCCGAAAGGATCTGCCCCGCCATGTCCGGGGAAACGCCCGCCTGTTGCAGCAGCAGCGCCTGCTTCGCGGAGGAAAGCGCGGCCTGCAGGGTCCCCTCGGTCGCATCGTACAGGGTGCGGTCCCGGAGCAAGAAGTCGAAGTCGTCCGCGCTGTTCACGATCAGGCCGTAGTCGGCAAGCCCGTCGTCAATGCCCTGCTTCAGCGCGTCCGCGCTTTCGGAGCGCACCACGCTGTAGCCCGGGAACGCCGCCGTGATCGTCCCCTCCAGCAGCCCTTCGGGGTAGATCTCCTGCTCGTCGAGCAGCAGCAGAATCGCGGAATCCGCCGCCTCAGGGTCGTTTTCGTCCCCCTTCACGGCGCCGAGCACGCGCGGAAAGAACATCACCGCCGCCATCAACACGATCAGCACCAGCGTGACGCCGACGAAGACCTTGCTTTTCAGATAATTGTTGATCTCAAAAATAAAGACCTGTTTGAACTGCTTCATGGTACTCCCTCCTCAGGTCGCGTCGCCCGCGTATTCCACAAAAATGTCCGCCAGCGACGGCTCGAACACGCGCACGCCGTCCAGCTCGAATTCCGCGGTCAGCCTCTGCATCACGCTGCGCTTTTCGTCCTCGTCCCTGAGCTTCAGGGTCAGGGTATCGCCCGCCGGCTCGCCGCCGAACGCCGCCGCGATTTTGCCGATCTCGGGGGAGACCACGGTCAGCGTGGTGCGCGGGTAGCTGCGCTTGATCTCGCGCAGGGAACCCTCCAGCGCGAGCTTGCCCCGGTTCAGGATCGCGATGTGGTCGCAGAATTCCTCGATATAGTTCATCTGGTGGGAGGAAAACAGCACGATCTTGCCGCGCTCGATCTCTTCCATCACCACGCTTTTCAGCAGCTCCGCGTTCACCGGGTCCAGCCCCGAAAACGGCTCGTCCAGCACGATCAGGTCCGGGTCGTGCGCCACGGCGGTGATGAGCTGGATCTTCTGCTGGTTGCCCTTGGAAAGCGTCTGCAGCTTCTTGTCCTTGTATGCCGCCATGTCAAGGCGGGCAAGCCACCGGTCGATCGCCTTCACGGCGTCCGGCTTGTTCATGCCCTTGAGCCGCGCGAAGTATAAAAGCTGCTCGCCGATCTTCTTTTTGGGGTAAAGCCCGCGCTCCTCCGGCAGATAGCCGGTGCCGAGCTTCGCGTAGTCGATGGGCTTGCCGTCCAGCAGGACCTCGCCCCCGTCCGCCGGGAACACGTCCATCACAATGCGGATCGTGGTGGTCTTGCCCGCGCCGTTGCGCCCCAGCAGCCCGAACGCCCTCCCGCTTGAAGCTGTAAAGCTGATATCCTCCAGCACCGTCTTCTCGCCGAAGGACTTGCGGATGTGCCGCAGTTCCAGTTCCATGGTTTCCCTCCTCCCCGCCGGTTTCCCGGCAGGCTCGATATTCATCTCTATCATACGCTTTTCCGCCGGAAAAAGCAACTTACAGGTTTGTAAAGGTTCATGGTAGACGGTACCATGTGCCGGGCGTATGGCCTCGCCGTGCGCGGCGGGTGCGCGGGGATACGGGATCATAAGGGCCGAGGGCCGAGGGCCGGGGGCCGAGGGATGGTACCGGAACCGGAATGCAGGATGCAAAATACAAAATACAAAATTTCGGGACCTGCGGTCGGCATTTTAAGCCGCTTCGCGGCGATGTGGGATGGTGAGTGTTGGATGTTGAGTGTTGGATGCGGCTGCGATGATAATATGGTCGGAGGTCAGGAGGCGTTTCCGGAAACAGAGCCGGGTCGGAATCATTTTCAATGCCACTGCAGGTCCCGACCCTCGGCCCTCGGCCCTCGGCCCCCGGCCCCTGCGACGCTGCGCGTCGCCGCAAGACAAAAAAGCCGCCGTCTTCCGACGGCGGCCTGCTGGGGCTTTGCTTATTCGACTCTGTCAATGGTGGCGTCGGGGGCGTTCTTTCTGACGCTCTCAATGCCGTTCAGGCAACCGGCCTTGGCCTTGTAGCCTTCGCTGGTGGCGATGATCTCGCCGTTTCTCGCCTTCAGGCGGAAGCGGTATTCGCCGGCCTTGTCCACATACATCTCGAACTTGGGGTTCTTCTGGGTCTCAAAGTCCTCCACGGTCTGGTCCTCCAGATTCGCGATGGGGGCGTTGGTCATCACGCTCTGCACGCCGTTCTTGCAGGCGGCTTCCGTGGTGTAGACTTCGCTGGTGGCGATGACTTCGCCGTTGCCGGCCTTCAGGTCGAACTTGACGCCGGTGTTGGTGTCCTTGATTACAAATTTACCCATAAACAAATCTCCTTTTTTGTCCTATGCGGACAGTTTTACAACTGTATTATATACCTGTTCATCAAAAAAAGCAATCCTTTTTTGTATATTCATTAAGAAGCCTGTGTATATCCGGGAAAAAAACGGGGAATGTCAGCGGATGCGCCATATTTTTCATTAAATTTCATTCACGGGATTGACTTTTGTTCTTTCTTTGTGCTACAATAAGGCGGATTCAGCGAGACCGACAAATTTTAAAAATCTGTTGGTTTCAGCGCAGGATGAAAGAGGTGTGTCGGCAGTATGCGAGAACTGATCCCATGGGAAAATGACGTGCTGACCGTCGGCGGGCTGCTGGCCATGGCCGCGGAACAATATGGGGAAAAGGACGCCGTGCGCTATGTCGGCAAGGCGGCTGTGGAAGCCGTTTCCTATCGCAGGCTGTTTCACGACAGCCGCGCCGTCGCCTCGTATCTGAACCGTCTGGTCCCGGGGCGCTGTCACGCCGCGGTGATCGGCCGCACGGATTATCGCTATCTCACCGCCATGAACGGGGTGTTCATCAGCGGCAAGGTGCTGGTGCCTCTGGCGCCGGACTCGGGCGTGGAAAAGCTCGCCCTGCTGCTGAACAACGCCGACGTTGAGGTTGTTTTTTACGACCGCACGCAGGTGGGCAAGCTGTCCGCGCTTCTGCCGCTGGTCCCGAACGTCCATACCTGGATCGATATGAGCGACGAAACGCTCTTTGACGGGCTGTTTGCTTCTTTTGACGGCAGCGAACCCTTCACGGACCTGCCGGACCCGGACGCCTGCGCCGCCATTATCTATACCTCCGGCACGACCGGGAACTTCAAGGGCGTCATGCTCTCATCCCGCGCGATGATCTCGAACGTCTGGTTCAAGGAGATGGATTTCGAGGGCGAAAACGTCACGCTGAACGTCCTGCCCATGCACCACATCTTCTGCCTGTCGTGCGATTATCTCAAAAATATCAAGGACGGCGTGACCATCTGCCTGAACGTCGACCTGCAGAATATTTATCGGAACCTGCTGCTGTTCGAGCCTACGGTTCTGCGTCTGGTGCCCATGATCATCGAAAGTCTGGTCAAAAAGGTCACGATCCTTTACCGGCGACACCCGGAATATACGCCCCGGCAGGCGGCGGAGCAGGTTTTCGGGCGCAACATCCGCAACATCATCGCCTCCGGCGCGCTGCTCAGCCCCGGGCTTGCCCACCGGTTCGACGCCATGGGCATCACCATCCGGCAGGGCTACGGCATGACGGAAACGGGTCCCCGCATTTCGGTGCCGGACGGCAAAACCGTGTGCGAATCCGGCGGGCGGGTCATTTCGATCTGCCGCGTGCGCCTGCAGAATGGCGAAATCCAGGTCAAAAGCCCCTCGCTCATGATGGGCTATTACAAGAACCCGGAGGAGACCGCCGCGGTCTTCACGGAGGACGGCTGGTTTAAGACCGGCGATATCGGCGAGATCACGCCGGATAACGAGATCTTCATCCGGGGGCGCATCAAGAACCTGATCATCCTCTCGAACGGCGAAAACGTCTCGCCGGAGGAGATCGAAAAGAAATACGCGGACGCGCGGCTCGTCAAGGAGATCGTCGTCTACGGGGAGGACGACGGCATTGCCGCCGAGATCTACCCCGATTATGAATATGCCGAAAATACAGGGCTGACGGACGTGGAAGGCGCCGTGCGCGCGCTTGTGGAGCAGGTGAACCTCGAAAGCGAGACCACCCGCGAGATCGGCAAGGTTAACGTACGAAAAACCCCATTTGAAAGAACCGCATCGGGGAAGATTATAAGAAAGCAGGTAAAAATCGCATGAGCAAAACTCTCGCAAACGGAAAAACCGTGGAAACCTACCCTCTGACCCAGGCGCAGCGCTTTATGTTCTTCGTCTACAAACAGTTCGGCAATAATTCGCCCGTGCTGAACATCGGCTCCGGCTACTATTGGAAGGACGACTTCCGTGAGGATCTGCTGAAGGAAGCGCTGGAAGAGGCGATCGCCCGCTGCGACGTGATGCGCCTGCGCTTCACGCTCGAAAACGTCAAGGGCAATATGCAGGTGATGCAGTATCTGGTGGACGAGCCCGAGGTCAAGGTGGAGACCTTCGATTTTTCCGACGTGCCATATGAAGAGAGCTATCAGACCATGAAGGAGTGGACCAAGCAGCTCGTTCCCATGTTCGACTGCCCGCTCAACACCGTGCGCATCATCCGTCTGGCGGACGGGCTCAACGGCATGTATCTCAAGTTCCACCATCTCGCGTTCGACGGCTACGCCGCCAAGGCCTTCATTTCCGATACCATGGCCATTTATCTCGCAAAGAAGTGCGGTATGCCCTATCCCAAACCCATGCGCTCCTATTACGACGCGATGATGGATGAGTTCGCCTATCTCGACTCCGATCAGCGCAAGGCGGACCGCGCCTATTGGATGCAGTTCTTCTCGAACGAGAGCGAGCCGATCTTCAACGACTATCTGATCGAAAACAACCGTCTGAAGAAAGCGAGAAAAGAAAATCCCGACCAGCGCTACGTGTCCATTTACGAGGGCGGCCACCCCGAAAGCGGCACGCTCATTTATGAGCTGACGAAGGAAGAAAGCGACGAGATCATGAACCTGTGCGCGTCGCAGGAGCTTTCGGTCCCCTGCGTGCTGATGCTGGGCCTGCGCACCGTGCTGTCCGCGTTCAATGAGAATCAGGAGGACGTGTCCTTCAAGTTCATGATCAACCGCCGCGGCAGCCTGCTTGCGAAAAAGTCCTACGGCAACCGCTGGCATTTCTACACTCTGCGCACCATCGTGCCGTCGGACCTGACCTTCCGTCAGGCGGTGGAAGCCGTGGAGGACGCGCAGAGCGCCGTGTTCAAGCACTGCAACTTCGATACGCTTGAGATGTATCAGGTCAAGCACATGGCCATGAAGGCTGGCGCGATCTCCAGCAGCGGCACCAATACCTACGATTCCATGACCTTCTCCTATCACGCCCCGCAGGACGTGCCCATGGAGAGCGAGGAGATCCGTTCCACCGCCGTCGGCGTGTGGTACAATAACGACTTCTCCGCGCAGAATATGTATCTCACGGTCAAGCACCGCGCGAACGATAACGGTCTGGAATTCATTTTCGAGCATCAGCTCTGCGAAAACGCCGAGGACGACCTGAAGATCCTCTATCCCAAGATGGTCAAGGCGATCCTGCTGGGCGTGAGGAACCCCGAGATCACGATGGGCGAGATCCTGGATCAGATCAAGCTGTAAGAGACAAGGAGGAGCACTATGGAGACCATTATCAACAAAATTCTGGAATACGTGGAAACCGACGAGGAGATCACCGCGAAGTCGACCCTGAAGGGCGACTGCGGTCTCACGTCCTTCGATACCGTGTGCCTCGCGGAGGATCTGTGCCGCGAGTTCGGCAAGAACGTGGACGAGATCAACGTGCGCACCTGCCACACCGTGCAGGACCTTGCCGACCTGTTCCTGAACTGACATGGAGTATTACGACGATTTCCCGTGCTATTCCACGGTCAAGGAGCTGGTCCTGCAGGGCGCCGTGAACGGCGGGACCAAACGCGAATTCCTGTTTGAGGACAAAAACGGCGAGGTCGTGGAAAAGACCTTTGCCGACGTGCATGAGGACGAAATGCGTCTGGGCGCCTATCTGCGCGCGGACGGGCTCACCCCGCCCGAAAAGATCGCGATCCTCTCCGGCAATTCCTATCTCTGGAACGTGGTGTATTACACCGCCGCCGCCGGGGGCTACGTCGTCGTGCCGCTGGATATGCGCCTGTCCGCCGCCGAAATCGTGGGGCAGCTCAAAAACTGCGCCTGCGACGCGCTGTTCTATTCGGAGGAAAACGCCGAAAAGGCCGAGGCGGTCAAAAACGACCCTGCCTCCACCGTGCGCCGCTTCTATAACATGGATGATCTGGACGGCGTGCTGGCCGAGGGCGAGGCAAAGCGGGCGCAGTATGAGGCGCTGTATCTGTCGCAGGAAGTGGCCCCGGCGGATCTGCTCACCATCGTCTATACCTCCGGCACCACAGGCAAGACCAAGGGCGTCATGCTCTCCCATAAAAACGTGATGGCGGACGTGAACGCCAGTCTGCACGCCGTCACCGGCGGCCACGCGATCGGCTTTTTGCCGCTGAACCACACCTATTCGTGGGTCACGGGGCTGTTCGCGGGGCTTGCCCGCAGCGAGTGGGGCTTCATCTGCACCAATCTCCGGCATATCTATAAGGACATCAAAAACTATCAGCCCGTGCAGTTCGCGGCGGTGCCGCTGGCGGTGGAAATGATCCACTCCCGCATCCTGTCGAACGCGAAGCGCAAGGGCTCGCTGGAGGCGCTGGAATCCGGCATCGAGGTCAGCCGGAATTTCCTGCTGTGCGGCTTCGATTCGCGCCGGGAGTTCTTTTCCGACATCCACGAAAACCTCGGCGGCAATCTGGAATACATCCTGTGCGGCGGCGCGTACCTGAACCCGAAGATCGAGCAGTTCATGTATGATATCGGCATCCCGATCATCACGGGCTACGGCCTGACCGAGTGCTCGCCCTGCGTCACCTGTTCGCGGCGCGACAATTTCAAGATCGGCTCCGTCGGCCTGCCGCTGGAATGCTGCGAGGTGAAGATCAAGGACCCCGACGAAAACGGCGTCGGCGAGATCTGCGTGCGCGGCGACAATGTCATGATGGGCTATTATAACGACCCCGAGGCCACCGCCGCGGTCTTCGACGGCGACTGGTTCCTGACCGGCGACTACGGCTATATCGACGCGGACGGCTTTTTGTTCTTCACGGGCAGAAAGAAGAACCTGATCATTCTCTCGAACGGCAAGAACGTCTCGCCGGAGGAGATCGAATCCGCCCTGTCCGAGATCGAGACCGTGAAGGAGGTCCTCGTTTACGAGGAGGCGGGCAAGATCACCGCCGAGTTCTGGCTCGATACGGAGAAATTCCCGGACGCCGGACAGACCATCCGGGACGAGGTCGCCCGTGTGAACGGGACGCTTTCCGAATTCAAGCGCGTGCAGACCGTCAAAACGCGCGATACCGAGTTCCCGAAGACCACTACCCTCAAGATCATCCGGAACAACCGGAGCGTGTGACGTAAAAAATCGCATCCCCGAAGCTGAGAAAACGCGCAAACCGTTGACTTTGTGCGTTTTCTTTGTTATATTCAAATAGAAACCTCATGAAAGAAGGCTTATTATGACCTCTGAGACCTTTTCCCTGCTGGAAGGCTATATGCATAGCTGCATGGACGCCACCGCGCACGACGTGCAGCACGTTTACCGGGTCCTGAAAAACGCGCGGGCTATCGCCGCCGACGAGCCGGGCGTCGATATGGACGTTCTGGAAACGGCCGTGCTGCTGCACGATATCGGGCGTCCGGCGCAGTTTAAGGACCCCGCCCTTGACCACGCCCTGTTCGGCGCGGAGCTGGCGTATGATTTCCTGCTCTCGCACGGGTTTTCCGCCGAATTTGCCGCACAGGTGCGCCACTGCATCCGCGCGCACCGCTTCCGCCGGTCCTGTGAGCCGGAAACGACGGAGGCGAAGATTTTGTTCGACGCGGACAAGCTGGACGTGACCGGCGCGATCGGCGTCGCGCGCACGCTCCTGTATCAGGGGCAGACCGACCGTCCGCTTTACGCCGTGGACCGGGAGGGCCGCCTGATCGAGTCGGACGAGGTCCCCTCCTTCTTCCGGGAGTATCACTTCAAGCTCGAAAACCTGTACGACAAATTCTACACAAAAAAAGGCGCCGCCCTTGCAAACGCGCGCAGGCAGGCAGCCGTGGATTTCTATGAAGCGCTGCGGGCAGAGATCGGCATGGACTGACCTCTCACTCCAGCCCGTAGGGCCAGCCGATGAGCCCGCCGAGGTCGTAGATCTCGGTGTAGCCGAGCGCGGCCAGCCGCGCCGCGGCCTCTTTGGAGCGTCTGCCCGTGCGGCAGTAGACCATCACGGGCGTGGCATAGTCCGGGATCAGCTCCGCGGCGGAATCCGCCGAAATCGTATCCAGCGTAAACAGGACCGCGTTTTCCGCGTGCCCGGTGATATATTCCTCCTCCTCCCGCACGTCGAAGAGCAGGAGGTCTTTTTTTGTCTGCAGCAGGCGGTGGCCCGCCTCGAAGCCCACGTTCGTGATCATGTTTCTGTCTCCTCCGTTTTACCGAGCCCGTATTTCACGGTCACGCGCTCCAGGATCTTGCCGACGGGCTTTTTCAGGACCAGCAGGAACGCCACGTTCGATACGGCGTAGATCGCGGTGAAGCCCAAAGACGCCACGGTCACAGCCGCGTATTCGGCGGGGACGAAAGCGCCCATCACGCCGACCGTATGTTCAAAATTGAGGATCAGGGAGTACAGCACGCCCACCGCCGCGCCGTACACGGCCAGCAGCGGCAGACTCTTTCGCAGCCGCTTTTGCAGCAGCCCCGCGAAAAAGCCGATCAGCCCCCACGCCGCCATCTGGAACGGGGTCCACGGGCCCTGCCCGAAATAGAAGTTCGACAGCAGCGCCGCCATGCTGCCGGTCATGTAACCGGCCTCCGGCCCGAAATAGACGGCGGTCAGGATCACCATGGCGGTGATGGGCTTGAAGCCCGGCATGGCGTAGAACAGGATGCGCCCGCCCACGGACAGCGCCACCATGGCGGCGATCAGGATCAGGCGCGTCAGCGTGTGCCGCCGCCGCTCGAAGGTGAACAGGAAGGGGATGACGGACAGCGCCGCCACGGTCAGGCTCCACACAAGCCACCGCACGTTTTTCAGCACGGTCAGCCCCAGCACGGCGGCGGTCGGGATTGCGACCAGAAACAGCACAAGACTCAAAAGCAGCCGTTTGTTCATCCGGCGACCTCCTTCCCGCAGGCGGTCAGAATCTCCTCCACCGTCAGCGCCCCCGGCAGCAGCCGCCCGGCGGCGGGCACGTAAAACCGGTTTTTGGCAAAGAAGGGGCGCGGCGCGTCCCGCGTCAAAAGCTGCCCCCGGAACAAAAAGGCGCACTCGTCCGCCGCGTCGGCGGCAAATTCCACGTCGTGCGTCACGGTGACAACGGCTTTTCCCTGCGCGGTCAAAGACCCGACCGTCTCCCGCAGGGTCCGCTTGCCGTCGGCGTCCAGTCCCTTGGTGGGCTCGTCCAGCAGCAGCACGGCGGGGGACCGTAGCAGGAGCTTCACAAGGGCGCATTTCTGTTTTTCCCCGCCCGAAAGGTCCAGCGGATGCGCGTCCCACAGGCGCGTGATCCCGAACCGGTCGGAAAGCGCGGCGATCGCCGCCCCGGCCTCGTCCTTTTTGCCGGGGAAGGCGTCCAGCAGGTCCGCCTTTACGGAATCCTTCAGGAACAACGCGCCGGGGTCCTGCGGCAGCAGCGCGACCCCGTTGACGTACAGGCTGCCGCGCTTATAGGTTTTCAGGTCTTTGTCCCGGAATCTCACCTTGCCCGAAAACGGCGGCAGCAGCCCCGCGAACAGCTTCAGCAGGGTGGATTTTCCCGCGCCGTTTTCCCCAAGGATGCACAGATGCCGCCCGGGAAAAATATCCAGTGTCACGTCGTCCACAGCGGGCGGCGTGTTTTTTGCGTAATAAAAGGTCAGCGCCTTCGCCGTCAGCAGCGGCGCGGCTGCTTTTTCGGGCGTCGGCTGCGGCAGGGGAGCAGTTTCCCTGCTTTGCAGCAGGGCTTTGCCGTCCGACAGGGAGCGGGGCCCCGGTCCCGGTTCTCCCAGCCCCATCCACAGGCGCGTTTCCGCGGGCAGCCCCCCGGCAAGCGCCGTTTTGCCGAGTTTTTTTGCCGCCTCGGCGGGGTCGTCATTGACGGTCAGCGCACCGTTTTCCAGCGCCAGCACCCGGTCCGCGCGCTGAAAGATCCCGGCAAAGCGATGCTCCGCCAGCAGCACGGTGAGTCCCAGCTCGCGGCGCAGCCGCTGCAGCGTATCAAAAAAGCGTTCGGCGGCAATGGGGTCCAGCATGGCGGTGGGCTCGTCCAGCAGCAGGAGCTTCGGGTCCGCTGCTGCCACGGCGGCAAGGCTCAAAAGCTGTTTTTCGCCGCCGGAAAGGCTTTCCACGTTCCGGTCAAACAGCGCCCGCAGCCCGAAATAGCTTGCGGTCTCGCCCACGCGCAGGCGCACTTCGTTTTTGGTCAGCCCCGCGTTTTCGGGGGCAAAGGCCAGCTCGGCGTAGACCTTGTCGGTCACGATCCCGGCGTTCGGGTCCTGCTGCACAAAGCCCACGTCCCCGGGGGTCGGGTCGCCCGGCAGCCCGTCGTACCGGATGCGCCCGCTCTGCTTGCCAAAGGGCGCAAGCTCCGGCTTTAAAAGCCTTAACAGGGTGGATTTCCCGGAGCCCGTCGCGCCCAGCAGCAGGGTCAGGGACCCCGGCTCCAGCGTGAAGCCGACGTTTTTGAGCGCGGGCGCGGATTTATTGGGATAGGTAAAGCTCAGAGCCTCGACTGTAAGAAACGCCATCTCAGGTCCACCTCCGTTTGCAGGATCGTCGGGAACATCGCCAGCAGCCCGAACGCGGCGTAGCCGGTCAGCGCAAGAGGCGACAGGGGCGGCAGCGTCAGCCCCGGGTAAAACGAAAACGTCAGCGCGCCGGACCCCGCCGCCGCGAGCACAAGGCTCAGGCACAGCGCCAACGGGACGGCGGCGACCGCGTCCCGTTTCCGGAAGCGGTACCGGGCGAAGGGGACGCGCCCTCGCTGTCCCCAGCCCCTGCCGCGCATGCTGTCGGCGGTGCCCACCGCGTTTTCCAGCGTCCTGCCCGCCAGCGCGTAATAGATTTTGCAGGAGGACAGGAAGTTGTCCGTCAGCGAGCCTTTGGAATACAGCCCCACGCTTTTCTGCGCGTCCTTCAGCTTATGAGCTTCGGTTCTCAGCATCGGCAGATACCGGAGTGCTACGGATAAGATCAGCGCCGTCTTCGGTAAAACGGACCCGAACAGGTACAGGAATTTGTCGCTCGTCACGGTTTTGGAATAGCCCTTGCTCCAGATCAGCACCGCCACCACCAGCGCCGCGCTGCACGCGCCGAACACAAAGGCCTCCTTCGTCACGGCGTTGCCGTTCAGAAAGAACAGGGGCGTTTTGCCGTTGTGCGAAAAAACGGGGTTCGCCAGCGTCACCAGCGCCGCCAGGGGCAGATAAAAGCCCAGATCCTCCCGCTTTTCCTTCGCGGTCGTAAAAAAAGCCCAATGGCAAAGCCCGCCGACCAGCGCCGAAAGCGTCACAACCGGGTTGCGCACAAAGCAGGTCAGCAGGATCATTGCGATATAATAGGTGAAGGAAAGGGCGGGATGGAGAATGGTCATGGGAGTGGGAGTGGGAGGGCCGAGGGCAAAGGGCCGGGGGCCGGGGGATGGGGCCGGGCGTTGCCCGGCGGGTGCGCGGGTGCACGGGGACACGGGAATAAATGCAGAATGCAGAATGCAGGATGCAAAATACAAAATTTCGGGACCTGCGGTCGGCATTATAAAATCGGGTAAGGGCGAAGCCCTTCCGAAATTTTGCATTCATTATTTTGTATTTTGCATTTCAAGATGCAGAATGCGGGATGCAATGCGGCAGTCGCGCTCAAGGGGGTCGGTGTCAGAAGCATTTGCCGCTGCGGTCGCGGCGGCATTCCTCGATTCTGCCGCAGCGGTAGCACAGCTCGTTTTCGGGCACGCCGGTCTCGAAGAAGGCGCGGATGTTTTTCACGGTCGTTTCGGCAATGTTTTCGAGCGCCTCGTTCGTCAGAAACGCCTGATGGGACGTCAGGATCACGTTCGGCAGGGAGATGAGCCTTGCCAGCGTATCGTCGTCCACGATATGGCCGGAGAAATCGCGGAAAAACACGTCGCTTTCCTCCTCGTAAACGTCCAGACACGCGGCGGAGATGATGCGCTCCTTGATGCCGGTCACAAGGGCGGCGGCGTCGATCAGCGCCCCGCGCGAGGTATTGAGCAGGATCACGCCCTTTTTGAGCTTGCGGATGCTCTCCCCGTTCACAAGGTGATAGGTCTCCTCCGTCAGCGGACAGTGGAAGGAGATCACGTCGCTTTCACGGAACAGCGTGTCCAGCTCCACGTAGTCCAGCCCCGCGTCCGGGTTCGGGAACTTGTCATAGGCCAGCACGCGCATCCCGAAGCCCCGGCAGATGTCAATAAAAACGCGCCCGATCTTGCCGGTGCCCACGACCCCCACGGTCTTGCCGTGCAAATCAAAGCCGGTCAGCCCGTTCAGGCTGAAATTGAAGTCCCGCACGCGGTTATAGGCCTTGTGGATGCGCCGCACGGAGGTCAGCAGCAGCGCCATGGCGTGCTCCGCCACGGCGTAGGGGGAATAGGCGGGCACCCGCACCACGTGGATCTTCCCGAACGCCGCCTGAACGTCCACGTTGTTGTAACCGGCGCATCGGAGCGCCACCAGCTTCACGCCGAGCGCATACAGCCGCTCAAGGACCGCGGCGTTCACGGTGTCGTTCACAAACACGCAAACGGCGTCGCACCCCGCCGCCAGCGCAGCGGTATCCTCGGTCAGCTTCGTCTCAAAAAAACGGAACTCCATACCGTATTTTTCCCCGGCCTTCAAAAAGCCCGGCTTGTCGTAATCCTTTGTGTCAAAAAACGCGATCCGCATGGCGGTCCCTCCCTGTGACGAGTATGCCCGGTTTTCGGAATTCTATTTTAGCATAGACGCGGGGGAAAGTCAATAAAAAGGGCAGAGGGCAGAGGGCAGAGGGCAGAGGAGGTCAGAGGGCCGAGGGCCGGGGGCCGAGGGGAAGGTACCGGGAACGGGACGGGGTATATGACCCATGGCAGCGAGGCAGACCTCTGCCGCCCGTGGGACGCGGTCCCGGCGCTGCAGGACATATGGTCGACGAACCGGGTATGGTCATAACGTATGGACGGGGATAATCGTCGAATCTACATATCCGGTCATATGTACGTTATTCCGCGGGCGGCGGAGGTCCGCCGCGCTACCATGGAACCTTAACCCGGTTCCGTTACCGGTGCGTTTTTTTGGTTCCTGACCCCCGGTCCTTCATCTCCCCGCCTTTTCCCGATCCCTCGGCCCCCGGCCCTCGGCCCTTTACCCCGCCCCTCCAAATTCCCTCTTGACATTCCGGTTTATCCATGATAAACTGAAACTGAGGTTTATCGAGAATAAACCAAGGAAGGGATGCGATCTTATGAACAGTGAACGAAACACCGCCTATGTCCTCGGGGAAGTGGAGGGACGGTTCGCGTCTATTGTATGGTCGCACGCGCCGCTGCCGAGCGGCGAGCTGGTGGGGCTGTGCCGGGAAGCGCTCGGCTGGTCCAAATCCACGACCTACACGGTGCTGCGCAAGCTTTGCGAAAAGGGCTTTTTTGTGAACGAAAACGGTCTTGTTCGGGTGCTGCTGCCGGAGGCCGAATACCGGCTCGGCAGGGGAGAGGCCGCCGTCCGCGAAAACTACGGCGGGTCCCTGCCCGCTTTCATCGCGGCGTTTACGCAAACGGGCCGCCTGTCGGATGCGGACGCCGAGGCGATCGGCCGCATGATCGACGATTACCGAAGGGGGGAAGGCCATGGATAAGTTCCTTTTGACTCTGCTGACCCTTGCGCTGCAGGGCGGCGTGCTGGTGCTGTTGGTGCTTGTTTTGCGTCTGCTCCTGAAAAAAGCGCCCAAATGGGTGCGCCCGGCGCTGTGGGCGCTGGTGGCGCTGCGCCTGGTCCTGCCGATTTCCGTACAGACGTCCTTTTCGCTGATGCCGGATCTGTCCGGCGTGACGGGCTATGTGACGCAGGGGACGGCGGCGACCAACCGGCAGCCGTCTGCCGGTCCCGATATGCCGGCGGGGGAGGCGGACGCGGTCCCCGCGGGGGAAAGCGCGGCGCTGCCCGGCGGGCTGCCGGACGCGTTGGAACGGGAAGAAACCGGCGTGCGGACGCCCCTGCCCGGTCCCGGAACGGGGGCGGCTCAGGCGGCGAACAGGGTCCCCGTCCTGTCCGAAGCGCAGCTTCGCTCCGCCAAAGCCGCGTCCGTTCTGTTTTGGCTGTGGGCGGCAGGGTGCGCCGGCGTGCTTCTTTGGGGCGGCGTGAGCTTCCTGCGGCTCAAACGGCGGGTGCGGGTCTGCGTCCCGGAGGACGGCGCCTATCTCTGCGACGACGTGCCGTCTCCCTTCCTGCTCGGGGTGCTGCGCCCGCGTGTGTTCCTGCCCTCCGCCTTGACCGGGGAGCGCCGCCGTCTGGCGCTGCTGCATGAGCGGGCGCATATCCGCCGGGGGGATCCGTTTATCAAGCTGTTCGCGTTCCTCCTGCTGGCGGTCTATTGGTTCCAGCCGCTGTTCTGGCCGGCGTTCGCCCTGCTTGCGCGCGATATCGAGGCGGCCTGCGACGAGCGCGTGATCCGGGATCTGACCCGGGAGGAGCGCGCGGCTTACGCCGAAACCCTGCTGTCCCTGTCCGTGAAGCCGAAGGCGCTGTCTGCCTGCCCGCTGGCGTTCGGGGAAACGAACGTGAAGGCGCGCGTCAAAAACGTGCTGTCCTATAAAAAGCCCTCCTTCTGGCTGATATTGGCGGCGGCGGTGCTGGCGGTCGGCGCGGCGGTGTTTTTCCTGACCACGCGCGCCCCCGAGAAGCAGGACCCCTCCGGAAACGGGACGACCGCGCAGCCGGAGACCGTCGATCCCGGGCCGTCAAGCGCCCCGGTCGGGACCAAAAGCGAAGCCGAACGCGCGGCGTGGATGGCGTTTTATTACGGGGAGGAGCCCTACGTCTTTTCGGACGCCGGGGGCAATCGGAAGATCCTCGAGCGCCGTGGCGACGGCTACGTCCTGACCGAAAACGGGGAGGAGAAGCAATACCGCTATCTGCTGTGTACGCCGGAGAGCGTGTCGGACCCCGGCAAAACGGCGTCGGCGCTCGCTGAATATTTACAACGCGCAATGGCGGGGGAGGCCGATCCCGACGTGCGCGTCCCGTACCATTATGCGGAGCACTGGGTGCTGACGAACGATTCCCGGCTGAACTGGACCGAGCTTATGCTTGGGGGGCTTTCCTCCTATTATTCGCCGGAGCGAGAGAACGCCGTCGTCGTGTACGAGGATTTCTTCTCCTTTGACGCCCGCGCCGCCGGCTTCGGGGAAGCGACGACCCCCTTTGAGGACCTCGAGCTGCAGCGTTCGCTGACGGGGCAGACGGGGCGGGCCTTTTATCTGGAAAACGGCGTCCTTGTCGCCAGGGACTTTACCACGCTCGACCGGATGGAGTCGGCGTATACGTATTACAGCTATCATCGGGTCGGCGACCGCTATACCGTTGACCGCGCCGGGCTGGCGCTTGCCGCCTGCGAGATCCCCGGGGGCTTTGCGGCGCTGGACGCGATGGACGACGCGGTGTACGTGAACCTGTATGAGGACGGTCGCCTGACCAGGAGCGTCGCCCTGCCGGATTCCGCCGGGGACGCGGGCGTGAACCTCGCCCAGCGATTGGTGTACGACGCCGGTCGGCTCTTTGTGTTCGGCATGCGCAAAAACGGGGAGGGGTTTGATGACGTGTCCCTGATCGGGGTGGACGCCACTGCCGATCCCCCGGCGATCCTGTTCCAAAAGACCTACGGCGGGTCGGATTTCGATACCCTGCTGTCTGCGGAAACAGGCGGGAACGCGCCGCTGACCATGACCGTGCTGACCCAGAGCGGCGACGGGGACTTCGGCTTCTCGCCGGACGGCTACGGCGTGTACGCGGTGGTGACGCTGGACCGGGACGGGCAGCTCCTGACGGCGGAACAGGCGGAGACGGCGACGCTCACGTCCCTGAACGACGCCGATCCCGGCGGCGAGACCGATCGCCTGCCGGAGCCGGACGCGCTGAACCCGAAGGGCCTCAGGCGGATCACGACCTTCGATCTGGAAGACGGCGGGCACGTCACGGTCCGGGCGCATCTGCTCGGCTGGTACCCCTATATGCCGCCGTATCTCAGCCGCGGCATGTTCTTCACGGAGTACGTTATCACCGGGTACGACCGCAGCGGCGAAGCCGTCTGGCAGCGCGTCACGCCGGTCTGGGCGGACTGAGCCGGGCGAAGCTGAAAGCCGGACGTCGGCTGCTGCCGCCGCGCCTGAAAAAACGCTATGCTGCAACGGGATGCTTCGGCGTCCCGTTTTTGTATCCGGGGACCGGGGGCCAGAGGCCGGGGACCAGGGGCCAGAGGCCGGGGACCGGGGGCCGGGGGTCGTTACCGGGAACGGAGCCGGGTGACGGTCCGTCGGTCCACCGGGGATATTCGTCGATTTGCCGGATTCGGTCATATATATCGTATTCCTGCGACCCCACCGCCGTGCTGAAATACGCCGACCGGATGGGGTTGGTGAAGAAAGGGAGCGACGAAAGTTTGCGGAGAATGATTCGTATTGGTAAGATCCATACAAGATGTGTTGTGATAGGAATTGAGGGTTGATCTGCATCCGGTGGTTCCGGTGGTTCCCCCAAA
>CACZGD010000015.1 GCA_902780565.1 Oscillospiraceae bacterium | reverse complement strand
TTTTGAAATTTTCTTTGATTTTTTTCACAAAAAAAAGAGTCTCCACATTTCTGTGAAAACTCTTTTTTGAATTATTGAATTAACTTAATGACATTGGCCGGAAGGCTCCCCCTTTTTTATAAAAAAGCTCTTGACAAATCCGTTCCCATATGGTATACTCTTTGCCTGTAAAGAGCAAACCTTTACAGGCAATACGGAGAAAGGGGCGATCATCATGGCGAAAAATCTCGAAATCACGGTGCTTCTGGATTTTTACGGGGATATGCTCACGCCGAAGCAGCGCGAGTTTTTGGATTACTATTATAATCAGGATCTCTCGCTGTCCGAGATCGCCGCGAACGTAGGCATCACCCGGCAGGGCGTGCGGGACGCGATCAAGCGGGCGGAATGCCAGCTCATCGAAATGGAGGAGCGTCTCGGGCTTGTGCGCCGCTTCAAGGAAGTGGAAAAGGGACTGGCCGAGATCATCGACTGCGCGTCGCGCATCAGCGCCGAGAACCGCAAAACGGGGCTGTCGCGCGAGATCAGCGATCTCACGGTGCGCATCAAGTCGATCGCGCTTTCTCTGTCCGAAGAATAAACAGGAAAGGAGCCCAACATGGCATTTGAAGGACTCTCCGATAAACTGGACGCCGCGTTCAAGCGGCTGAGAAGCAAGGGCTCTCTGACCGAGGCGGACGTCAAGGAAGCCATGCGCGAGGTGCGACTGGCGCTGCTGGAGGCCGACGTCAGCTACAAGGTCGCCAAGGACTTCACGAACCGCGTCACCGAAAAGGCGATCGGCGCGAAGGTCTCCGAAAGCCTGACCCCCGCGCAGATGGTCATCAAGATCGTCAACGAGGAATTGACGGCCCTCATGGGCGGCACCGCCGCCAGACTGAATTCCGCGCCCCACCCCCCGACCGTCGTCATGATGTGCGGCCTGCAGGGCTCCGGTAAAACCACCCATTCCGCCAAAATCGCGAAATGGCTCAAGGGCAGGGGGCACCGTCCCCTCCTCGCGGCGTGCGATATCTACCGGCCCGCCGCCATCAAGCAGTTGCAGGTGGTGGGCGAGCAGGCGGGCGTGCCGGTCTTTGAAATGGGCGTCACGAATCCCGTCACCATCGCCGAAAACGCGATCCGGCTCGCAAAGGATCAGGGCTACGACTACGTGTTCCTCGATACCGCAGGCCGTCTGCACATCGACCAGCAGCTCATGCAGGAGCTGAAGGATATCAAGGCCGCCGTCCACCCGCACGAGATCCTGCTCGTGGTGGACTCCATGCTCGGTCAGGACGCCGTGAACGTCGCCTCCACCTTCAACGAGGCGCTGGGCATCGACGGGCTCGTCCTCACAAAGCTGGACGGCGATACCCGCGGCGGCGCCGCGCTGTCCGCCAGAGCCGTCACCGGCAAGCCCATCAAGTTCGTGGGCATCGGCGAAAAGCTGGACGATCTCGATACCTTCCATCCCGACCGCATGGCGTCGCGCATCCTCGGCATGGGCGACGTGCTGAGCCTGATCGAAAAGGCGGAGCAGACGCTGGACGAGAAAAAGGCGGAGGAGCTGGAGAAAAAGCTGCGCGCCAATAAGTTCGACCTGAACGACCTGCTCTATCAGCTCGAGGAAATGAAAAAAATGGGATCCATCAAGGATCTGCTCGGCATGATCCCGGGCCTCGGCAAAAAGATCCGCGACGTGGAGATCGACGAGCGGCAGTTCGACCGCACGAAGGCGATCATCCTGTCTATGACGCCGAAGGAGCGCGAAAAGCCCGATATCATCAATCCCTCGCGCAAGCGCCGCATCGCGGCGGGCTGCGGCATGCAGGTGGAGGACGTGAACCGGCTGCTCAAGCAATATAAAGATATGCAGAAAATGTTCAAGCAGTTCGGCGGCAGCAAGGGCGGCAAAAAGAAAATGCGCAAAATGATGCCGAACATGCCCGGCTACCCCGGCGCGCCCGGCAAGGGCTTCCCCGGCATGTAAGCCAAAAGAATCGACTCCAACGCGCCCTGTGCGCGTCCGGTATAAACAAATCAAAAAATTATTTTTTCACTGGAGGAAAAAGCATTATGGTTAAAATCCGTCTGCGCCGCATGGGCGCGAAAAAGGCTCCTTTCTATCGCATCGTGGTTGCGGATTCCCGCTATCCCCGCGACGGCAGATTCATCGAAGAGATCGGTTTTTATGATCCCATGACCGAGCCCGCCACCGTGAAGGTCGACGCCGACAAGGCGAAGGAATGGATCAAGAACGGCGCGCAGCCCACCGACACCGTGAAGTCCCTTCTGAAGAAGAACGGCGTCCTTGACTGATGCCGGAGGAATTCACAATGGAAGAATTACTGATCGGTCTTGCGAAGGGTCTCGTCAACGAGCCCGATAGCGTGAGCGTGACCGTCGACGCGCCGGATGAGGAAGGCGTGATCGTCTATCACCTTCACGTCGCCGAAAACGATATCGGCAGAGTGATCGGCAAGCAGGGGCACATTGCGAAGGCGATCCGCGTCGTGATGCGCGCCGCGGGCAACCGCAATAACGAAAAGGTGCAGGTCGAGATCGACTGAGCCGCAAGGGGGCTGCCGAAGGGCAGTCCTTTTTTGAGATAAAAGGACAATTCTTTTTTGGTATTATGTTAAAAGCTGTCATTTTTGATCTGGACGGCACGGTGCTGGATACGCTGCGCGATCTGCACACGGCTACAAATCTGGCGCTGGCGCAGAACGGTCTGCCGCCGCGCACGATCGACGAGGTCCGCTTGTTCGTCGGCAACGGCATCCGCCTGCTGGTGGAGCGCGCCGTCCCGGCGGGCACGCCGGAGGCCGTCGTGGACCGGGTGTTCCGGGATTTCAACGCCTGCTACGCGCAGCACTGCGCGGAGGAAACCCGGCCCTACCGGGGCATTCCGGTGGCGCTGCGGGCACTGCGAAACGCCGGGTTCGGCGTGGCGGTGGTCTCCAATAAATCCGACTACGCGGTGCAGACGCTGGTGAAGACCTATTTCCCGGGGCTGTTCCATTTCGCTTTGGGCTTCACGGACGGCATGCGCAAAAAGCCCGCGCCGGATATGGTGCTGGCGGCGCTGTCGCGCCTCGGCGCCACGGCGGAGGAGGCGGTCTACGTCGGCGACTCGGACGTGGATATCGCCACCGCAAGGGCCGCGGGCATGCCCTGCATCTCCGTCACCTGGGGCTTCCGGGACCGCGCCTTTCTGCGTCGGCACGGCGCGTCGGTCTTCGCCGACGACCCGCGGGAAATGCTGCGGCAGGTGGAGCTGCTGCACGGCGCGGACCCCAGAGACTCGTGAAAAGTTTCACAAAGTTTGCAAAACGCCCGAAAGCGAGTTCGGGCGTTTTTTGGACGCTTTTCGCGCCGGATTCGACGTTCCCTGCAAACGGCAATGGGCAATTTAAACAAAAATCACGCCCTGTTTTTGGAAAACTGGGCAGGGGTACCAAGCGGAGTGTCGCAAAAACCTTGTACATTTTGCACAAACGTGAAATGGGATATTTGTGCATTTCGCTTGACATTTTTGAAAAAACGGCTATAATAACAACTGTGATGAATGGGGAAGACAAAAGTTCATCCGGGGACCGCCCACGATCGCGGCGGACCTCATCAAACGTCGCCGGGGCGGATCGAAGCCCCCGGAAAATCCATCGAAAGAAAGGAGTCTCATTATGGTTGCGTACGAAAGAGACATTTTTGAAGCTGAGCAGAAGCTCCTCAAGGAGATCTCCGGCATGAAGTTCTCCATGAAGAAGCTGGGCAAGCTGATCGAGCTCAACGCGCTGGTCCGCTGCAAATAAGCCCGCGCTCCCGCTGAAAACCCGCGGCGCAAGCCGCTGACATATACCATGCTCGCGGCGCAAGCCGCCCAACTACCCGCAGCGCGGCGCAAGCCGCTTTTCATACAGATTTCTCATCTCCTCTTTTTTTTGGAAAACGCCGTCCTCCGGGGCGGCGCTTTTCGTTGCGGCGGCCCTTCGCGCCTGCGCGAAATTTCCACGGGGGCTTGTAAAAATCCGGCGGCGGCGGTATAATAAATGTGAAAGGGGGCGCGGGGATGCTGAAAAAAGCGTATATCGAGATCACGAACGTGTGCAACCTGTCGTGCGCCTTCTGCCACGGGACGCGCCGCGCGCCGCGGCTCCTGCCGCCGGAGGACTTCCGGCTGTTCGCCGAAAAGCTGCGGCCGCTGACGCCCTATTTCTATCTGCACGTGCTGGGGGAGCCGCTGACGCACCCGGCGCTGGATGCGATTTTGTCCGTCTGCGACGGGCTGGCAGCCAAGGTCACGCTTGTGACGAACGGCACGCTGATCGCGAAAGCGGGGGAGAGGCTGCTGACCCACCCGTGCCTGTATAAGACCGCGTTTTCGCTGCACGCCTTCGACCCCAACTTCCCGCACGGGGACCCGGAGAGCTATCTTTCGCCGATCCTTGCTTTCGCGCAGACCGCCGCGCCGGGGGTCATCGTGGTGTATAAGTTCTGGAACGGCGGCGCGCCGGGGAAGTCCGACCCGTATTTTTTCCGGCGACTGCGCGAGACCTACGGCGATTTCACCCCGGCGAGAAACGGCTATAAGCTCGCCGAAAACGTGTTTCTGGACGCGGCGGACCGCTTTTCGTGGCCGGACCTGACCGCGGACGAGACCCCGCCCGCCTTCTGCATGGCGCTCAGGGACCAGCTTGCGGTGCTCTCGGACGGGACCGTGGTCCCCTGCTGCCTCGACGCGGACGGGGCGATCCCCCTCGGGAACCTGTATACCGACGACCCCGCCGAGCTTCTGCGTTCCCCCCGTGCGCGGGCGATCGTGGACGGCTTCTCCGCCGGCCGCCCGACGGAGGACCTGTGCAGACGGTGCGGGTTCGCCGCAATGAAGTTCGGAACGGAAATGATATAGTTAATCAGTGAAAAGAAGAACGAAAAGCTTCGGTTGCGGCTGCGCCGCGATCAGAATAACGGTACCGGGAGCGGAACCGGGTAAAAATCACTCCGGTAACGCGGCGGACCCCCGCCGCCACGCTGCGCACGGCAGAAAAACGCCTATGAAACCAACATTTCCCCTTCCTTCCTACGTCAAAACCGCTCTGGCGGTCTGTGAACGGCACGCGCACGAGGCGTATCTTGTGGGCGGGTGCGTGCGCGACCTTTTGCGCGGGGTGACGCCCGCGGATTACGATATCGCGGTGTCCTGCCCGCCGGAGGAGACCGAGCGCGCCTTCGCGGGGTACCGCGTGATCGAGACCGGCATGAAGCACGGCACCGTGACTGTGGTGATCGAGGGACAGAATCTGGAGCTGACCACCTTCCGCGTGGACGGCAGCTATGCCGACGGGCGGCATCCGGACCGTGTGACCTTCACCCCGGCGCTGTCGGCGGACCTTGCCCGGCGCGACTTCACCGTGAACGCCATGGCGTACCACCCGGAAACGGGGCTCGTGGACCTGTTCGGCGGGCAGGACGACCTGCAAAGGGGGATCATCCGCTGCGTGGGGGACCCAGACGCGCGGTTCACCGAGGACGCTTTGCGCATCCTGCGCGCGCTGCGCTTTGCAAGCGTTCTCGATTTCGACGTGGAGGCGGGCACGGCAGCCGCCGTCCTGCGCCATAAAAGCCGCCTTGCCGCCGTTTCGGCAGAGCGCAAATTCACCGAGCTCAAAAAGCTGCTTGCCGGCCGGCGGGTCGAAGCCCTGCTGACGGAGTTCCGTCCGGTATTTACCGAGGTCCTGCCGGAGCTGGACGCGCTTTCGCCGGAAGACTATGCAGCCGCCGCGGCCGCCGCCGGGGCGCTCGGCGATCCCTTGCTTTCATTTGCCGTCCTGTTCCGGGACCTGCCCCCGGAAGCGCTCGAAGCCGCCTGCAGGCGGCTGAAAACCGACAACGCCTTTCGCAATAACGCCTGTTTCCTGCGGGAAAATCTGGCAACGCCCTTTGTCACCCCGGGGCAGACGCGCATCTTCATGGGCAGGTACGGGCGGGAAGCGCTGTCGCGCCTCCTTCGCCTGCGGGAGGTCCTGTCGGACGAGGATCTCTCCCTGCCGCGCCGCGTGCTGACCGAGACCGAAGCCTACCCTACCACGCTCGGGGCGCTGGCTGTGAACGGCACGGACCTTGCCGCGATCGGCGTGTCGGGCCGCCGGTTGGGACAAACGCTTGCCATGCTGCTGACCGCCGCCGCCGAGGGGGAGGTACAAAATGAGCGCCCTTCTCTCCTGCAATGGGCGAAGGACCATGCCGTGGAGACCGAATAACCGTATGCCGGAAGAGGCACGTCCCTCTTCCGGTTTTTTCTTTTTTCCTGCCGGACCTGCGGGAGGTTTTTCCGGTTTCCTGCGTTTAATGGATGAAAGCGGGGCGAACACCATGGACAGAGGCGCCGAAGCCTACCGGCGGTTCCTTGCGGGGGACGAGGACGGCTTCACCGAGGTCGTGCGCATTTACGGCGCGAGCCTGATCGACTTCCTCAGCGGCATGCTGGGGCGGCGGGAGCCTGCCGAGGACGCGGCGCAGGAGACCTTCGCAAGGCTGTGGCTCAAGCGTCCCCTGTATCGGGACCGCGCCTCGTTCAAGACGTGGCTGTTCACCGTGGGGCGGCGCGCGGCGCTGGACCAGCTCCGCAAAGCCCGCCGCGAAAAGCCCGCCGAAAGCCTGCCCCTGCCGGACGCGCCGGACCCCGCCGAGGACGTCGCCCGCGAAATGACGCGGCAGGCGGTGCGGGCGGCGCTGCTGACGCTCCCCCCGGAGCAGCGCATGGCGCTGACGCTGACCTATTACGAGGGGCTCTCGAACAAACAGACCGCCAAGGTGCTGGGCAAAAGCGTGCACGCGGTCGAAAACCTGATCAGCCGGGGACGGCGGAATCTGAAACAAGCGCTCACGCGGGAGGGAATTGACCATGAAGACCTATGAGGAGCTGGCTGCCGGGGCGATCGCCCGCGGGCGGGAGCTGAAACGTCGGCGGAACCGGCGGCGCGTTTGGGGAAGCGCCGCCGCGGCGCTCACTGTCGCCGCGCTGATCCTGACGTGGACCGTGAACCGGCAGCGCAAGCCCGTCGTCACACCCCCGGACGAGGAGGGGAGCGTGGTTTGGAACGGCGAAATGGCAGGCGCCAGCGGCGTGCACGAAAGCGTCGCCGGGGTCCCGAGCACCGCGCCTGCGGCGCTTACGCCGGAAAGCACCGCTGCGGTCCCGGACGGCGCTGCCGCCGTGACAGGGGAGGGGTCCCCCGGGACGTCTGCCGGGACTTGGGAAATGCCCTCCGGGGAGCCCCCCGCATCCGGTTCGACGGAGGGGGTCGGCGGCTTCGCCCTGCCGCGGGACGGCAGGCTGGAGCGCGTGGGCGAGGGCTTTTCCGACGCGGACGTGCTGGCGCTGCTGCAGGCGCTCGTCTCCTCTCCCACGGGGCTGGGGCTGTCCGAAAACGCCGAGCTGACCCTGATCGAAGCCGGGCACGCGCACGTCCGCCTGCCCGAAACGCCGGAGGACCCCGCCGTGATCACCGCCGACTTCCGGGATTACTATGTGACCGAGAACGGAAAGATCGCCGCGATCCTGACCGTGGCGAAGGAGGACGGGCGCTTCTTCGTCACCCCGGCGTTCGGCGCGCCGTGGTTTGGGGCGCTGACGGACTTTCTGAACGCGCACCGGGGGGAAAAGCTGCTCGCCGTCTATATGGGGCCGCTGGACGTGCTGATCGCGCCGGACGGGGACCTGTTTTTGCCGGGGGAGGCCGACCCGACCGCACTGCCGGACGCCGAAGCCCTGTATGCGTCCCTGTTCACGGAGGAGGCCGCCTATGCGCCGTAACGTGCGCCTGCGCGAACGCTTTGCGCCGTCCGAAGCGTGGGAAAACCGCCTGTGGCGGGCGCTCGCGGCCTACTGCCTTTCCCTTTGCTGCCTGCGGCTCGTGACAGGCGTCCCGCTCGGGACGCTGACGGATCGCGCCTCCCATTTGTTTCCCCTGTTCGTAGGAACGCTGATCTGCTTCCTGCTGTTTTCGCTCCTGCGGCGCAAATGGCGGGCCATGCAGGGGGATTCCACCCTCACGGTCCTTTGCTTCGGCCTGCTGTCGGCGCTCTCGCTGCTCGACATCAAAACGCCGTTTTATCCCTTTCTGCTCACGGCTCTGTGGGCGGTCCTGTTCGGCGCGCGCTTCCGACGAAAACGGGAGGGGCTCTCCCCCGGAAAAGCGTTTAGTTACCGACTTGCCGCCGCCCTGTGCCTCACGGGCGGCGCATTGTTTGTGCTGACGCTCGGCGTGTGGGGACTGCTGCGCGTGAAGGGCTATCAGAGCCCCAATTTTGATTACGGCATTTTCTGCCAGAGCTTTTTTGCCATGCGGCGCACGGGGCTGCCCGTCGTCACAAGCGAACGGGACCGTCTGCTTTCCCATTTCGCCGTGCATCTTTCGCCGTCGCTGTATCTGCTGCTGCCGCTGTTTTGGCTCTTCCCGTTCCCGGGCACGCTCAACGTCCTGCAGGCGCTGGCGCTGGGCAGCGCGGGGGTCCCGCTGTTTCTGTTGTGCCGGGCGCGGGGGCTCTCCCCGAAAGCGTGCGCCGGGGTCACGCTGCTGTTGTTCGGGCACCCGGCGGTGAACCTCGGCGTGGGCTACGACTTTCACGAAAACTGCCTGCTGCTGCCGCTGCTGCTGTGGACCTTTTATTTCTTCGAGCGGCAAAAAACCGCGCCCGCGTTCGGGTTCGCCCTGCTCACCCTCGGGGTCAAGGAGGACGCCGCCGTCTACGTGCTGTTTTTCGCGCTGTACGTCTTTTTCGGGCGCGGCAAACGGGGGATGGGGCTTGGGCTGTTTTCCCTTGCGGCGGCGTATTTCGCCGGGGCGCTGTGGCTGCTCTCGTCCTTCGGGGACGGCGTTATGGCGGGGCGGTACGGGAATTTCATCGTCTCCGGGGGGCTGCCGGACGCGGTGCGCAACGTGCTCACGGACCCGCTTTACGTCCTCACGCAGGTGCTGCGCGGCGGGGCGGACTTCTCGCCCGAAAAGCTCTTGTACCTCTGTCAGACGCTGCTGCCGCTGGGACTGCTGCCCCTCGCCTGCAAAAAGCCCGCGCGCCTGTTTTTGCTGTGCCCGCTGCTGCTCGTGAACCTGATGACGCTTTACCCCTATCAGTTCGATATCGGGTTTCAGTACGGCTTCGGCAGCGCCGCGTGCCTGCTGTATCTCACCGCGCTGAACGTCCCGGAGCTGCCCGCGCCCTCCGCGAAAACGGCGCTGTGTACGGCGCTTGCCTGCGCCCTGCTGTGCGCGGGGACGGGCCCCGCGGCAAGGACCGCCGCGAGCCTGAAGCATTTTGCCGCCGTGCGGTCGGACGCCGCCGCGCTGGACGCGTATTTTGCGGCTGTCCCGCGGGATGCCGCCGTCGCCGCGACCTCGTTTTTCGTCCCGCGCCTGTCGGACCGGGCGGTGCTGTATGAGGACCGGTACCATACGCCGACCGCCGGCGAACGGCTCGATCTCGTGCTGCTCGACGCGCGTTACGGGACCCCGGACGAGGCGGAAAAATTCCTCGCCGCCGGATACGTCCATACCGCCACGCTGACAAACGACGGGCGGGAGCTGGTGTGGGTGTGTGAGCCGGGCGAAGAACGGCGGGGGCACGGGAAGAAATGAAAAATTAAAAAAGAAAAAATAAAAGTTTCGGTTGCGGCTGCGCCGCGATTATAATCAGGGGCCGGGGACCAGGGACCAGGGATCAGGGAATGAAAAGTTAAAAAAGAAAAAATAAAAATTTCGGGACCTGCGGTCGGCATTTGAAATATGATCGCGACCCGGTTTGGTATAACGGGACAAGGTAAAATATATGATCGCGACCCGGTTTGGTATAACGGGACAAGGTAAAATCCCCGGTAGCACGGCACCTCAGTGCCGTTCGGTGCAATGATATTTTCAAAAACGTCCCGGTCAGGATCCGGTCGGGGATACGGGAAGGCCTGCCAGCACGGTAGCACGGCACCTCAGTGCCGTTCGGTACAATGATATTCTCAAAAACGTCCCGATCAGGATCCGGTCGGGGATACGGAACAAGGTTCCAATCCCAACGGTAGTACGGCATGATAGGCACGCCTTCCCCATACCCCCGACCATGTTCGTACCGACGGTAATTGGAAAATATAACATATGCACCGAACGGCACTGAGGTGCCGTGCTACGAGATCGGCACGCCTTCCCGGAAAAACAAAGCCTGAATCTTATATATAACATATATCATATATATCATATATATATTGTCAACACTGTTCACACTGTCAACACTGTCAACACACAAAATCAGGTTTTCTTTCTTTTTTGATTTTCCTTTCGATGCCTCACATTTTCACTGTTGACAGTGTTGACACTTTATTCCGCGTCAAATTGAAGCACAACGCACTGCTCACATTTCATATATATTTAACTATATATTTAACTTACTGTTATTACTGCTAATTCTTACTGCTACTACCGCTACTACCGCTACTACCCAAAACCATCTGTGATATAAAAAAGTTTTTTATTATTTTGCCCTATTTTAGGAGTAGCGGTAGTAGCGGCAGCAGCACCTTATATGAACGCGCATCAGGCATTTGAATGACCGCATGTTTTGTTTGAATCGTGCCGATTCGTGTGTTCGGCTGAACCTGTCAGCACTGTCAGCATATACAGCACCCGATTTTGAAGAAAATAAAAAAAAGTTTTTTATATATGGATCGTTTTTTGGTGCTGACAGTGCTGACAGTGCTGACAGTGCTGACAGGGGAGCCTGTTATTCTCTGAACGCCGACGCGGCAGGATTCTTTTATACGTCATAATATATGATTTTAAAATCGAAAACCCGGGATCTTTCCTCCCGGGTCTTTTTTACAGCTCAAACGTTTCCAGATCGTCCGGGACGAACAGGTTCCCGTGGAAATACCGCGCACCCTCGGCGGTGTACAGGGCTTTGCGCTCTCGGATGTTTTTATCCTCGGTATGGTACAGGAGCAGATTTTTGACGCCGAGGCTTTCGGCAAGAAGGCAGGCGTCCTTCACGGTGGAGTGGTGCTTCTCATAGGGCCTGAACACGTCGCGCTGGCCGTACAGACAAAAGGCCTCGTGCAGCAGCCAGTCGCTGTTTTTCGCGTAGGGCTCTTCGCTCGGTTCATACGGCTCGTCCCCGCAGCAGGTCAGCCTTCTGCCGTCCCCCAGCTCCATGGAAAAGCCGAACTGCTTCGCCTTGGTGGAGCGGATATCGAAGAACGTGACGTCATGCCCGATCACAGGCAGGGTCTCGCCGTCGTGTACCTCCACGAGCCGCAGCCGCCCTCCGAGGTGCTTCGCGTCCTTTTCGGCCAGCAGCTTTTCCCCCAGCTCACGCAGCAGCGCCAGCACCTCCCCGTGCGCGTAGATCGCGGCCTCGCCCTCGTATTTCCCGCGGCTCATGGACTGGCAGATCATGCGCATCATCCAGACGATCCCCAGCAGATGATCGATGTGCTTGTGCGTGACGAAAATCTGCCGCACGTCCCGCCAGTCGGCGCCCGCGTATTTGAGCTGGCGCAGGATCGCGCTGCCGCCGCCCCCGTCGATCAGAAAGAGCTGCCGCCGGTCCTCCAGCAGGAAGCAGGTGTTATAGCATTCGGTGACCTGGGCGTTGCCCGTGCCGAGCATGGTCAGTTTCATAAGGGTTCCTCCGGTTTTCAGGCGTTCGCCCTCTATTATACCGCGGCCCGGCGCGTTTCGCAAGCCGGAAATCCGGCAAACCTGCCCGCTGTTTCCAAAATCAAACCTTGCAACCGGCGGCGGAATATGCTATACTGTTTATGTATGACGTTCATTTGACGGGGAAGGAGGGATCTGCTGTGATCAGACGGGGGCTTGCGGCGCTGCTGGCGGCTGTTTTTGCGCTGCTGACGCTGACCGCGTGCGGGCAAAGCGAGGAGGGCACGCCCCTGACCGTGAACGGCACGCCCGTGAACGGCGAGATCTTCCGGTATTATTACGATATCGCGTGCGCCGATCCGTCCTATACGACCCGCGACGCCCGCGTGCAGGCTGCCACCGAAAGCTGCATCCGTTACGTCGCCGTGAATTCCACCTTCCGCGCGTGGGGGCTTGCCCTCACGGGGGCGGAAAAGGCCGTGTGCGCCGAGCACGCCAACGCCCTGTGGGGCGCGTTTTCCGCACATTACAAGCGCATCGGAGTCTCGAAGGAGACCTTCCTCAAGCTCCGGCTCTCCGGCACCTATATCGAGGATATGCGCTACGCCCTGTTTGACCGGGGCGGGATGAAGCCGCTGCCGGACGAGCTGCTGAAAAGCTATTTCGAGCAGAATTACGTGGCGGTCAAAATGGTGCGCTGCAACCTGTACGATACGGACCTTTACGGCAACCACATCGAATATCCGCAGGACGTGCTGCAGGCGATTCTGGAGCGCTATAACTACGCCGTGGAGCAGATCAACGCCGGGGTGGCGCTGGATTTCATGTACGCCTCCCTTATAAGCGAAGGGAACGAGGAGGTCCGGCAGGCGCTCAAAACCGAGATCGTCCCGCGCGATACGGACGTTTACCCCGCCGGGTTCTTCGATTTCGCCATGGGGCTGACGAACGGCAAGGCCGCGATCATGGATTTCGAGGACTATCTCTTCCTCGTCTATAAGGTCGATATCCTGTCCGACGACAGCTTCTTTGAGGAGAACCGCGACGCCTGCCTCCTCGCCGTCTCCGAGCCCTATCTCCAAAGCGAGATCAACGTCATGTGCAACCGCTATTCCTCCATGCGCGACAGCACCGCCGTGGAAGCCTGCTGCCGGACCGTGGAAAAGGTCCGCGGCGCGGTCTGAGCCGGGAGTCAGGGGCCGGAAGTCAGGGGTCAGAGACCAGAAGTCAGGGGCCAGGGTCGGGACCTGCGGTCGGCATTTTACCAGGGACCAGGGACCAGGGGCCAGAGGCCAGGGTCGGGACCTGCGGTCGGCATCTTAAGATGGGTAAGGGCGAAGCCCTTCCGAAATTTGGTATTCAATTCTGCATTTTGCATTTTTATAATGGGGTACGGGGCGCAGCCCCGTCCTTCATCCGACCTCCAACACCAAAAACATAGAACCCGCCGCGCCGCGGCGCAGAAAGGAGCACTCTCATGGATCCCTTCAAGCTGTTACTGATTACCGACACGCACTATTTCGCCTCCAAGCTCGGCTGCCGGGGCGAGGCGTATGAGGAATTCATGCGCACCGAGCAGAAATGCTTTGCCGAAACCGAAGCCATCAACCGCGCCGCCTTCCGGTGGCTGAACGACACGGACCTTGCCGATACCGTGCTGATCGCGGGCGACCTCTCCTTTAACGGCGAAAAGGAGAGCCATCTGGAGTTCATCGAGCTTTTGCGGGAGCTGAAGGCGCACGGCAAGCGCATCTTTGTGATCACCGCCGGGCATGACTTCAAGGACCCGCCGAGCGCTCCCTTCTGCTTCGACGAGACCGGGCGCCACGAGACCGAGGGCACGCTTCGCAGCGAGCTGTTCGAGCTGTATTACGACTACGGCTTTTCGGACGCCATCGCCGTGGACAAGGAGAACCTCTCCTACGTGGCGCAGCTCGCGCCGGGCCTGCGGCTTTTGGCGCTGAATAACGACGGCGACGGCAAGTGCGGCCACACCTATTCCGCGCGGCAGATCGAATGGATCCTGAAGCAGACCAGACAGGCGAGGGAAGACCATCAGGTCATGATCGCCATGAACCACTATCCGCTGCTGCCCGGCGTGCCGCTGTTCGGGCTGCTCGGGGGCGAGGTCGTGATGAAGAACGCCGATTTCATCACCACCATGCTGGCGGACGAGGGCGTGCATCTGTGCTTCACCGGGCATATGCACAACATGGCCATCAACTGCAAGGTTACAGAAAAGGGCAACAAATTCTTCGACGTCTGCACGGGCGCGCTGATCGGGCATCCGGCAGGGATGCGTCTGGTGTCGTTCACGGACGACTACAACACCGTGGATATCAAAACCCTGCCCATCCCCGCCTTCGAGTGGGATTTCGGCGGCCTGACGCAGGAGGCGTATATGCAGCGGCAGTTCGACAGCATGATCACCACCATGCTGACCTATATGCGCGACGACCCCGCCCGCTTCCTCGGCAAGATCCGCATGAAAAACGATTCCGAACCGCTGCTGAAGGCGGTGGCGAAGCTCGGCGAAAAGCTCAATAACGCCACCGTGGGGCAGGTGTGCAAGCTGACCCTTACGCCGTGCGCCCCCTCCATCCGCGATATGCTGTTCGTGGACCTCGCGCGCGACCTTGTGCGCCACGCCTTCGAGGGCAACATGCCCTACGTCAAGGGCACCCCGGAGCATGAAGCCGTCATGGGAGTCGTCGGCAAGCTCGGCGACCGCGTCAACATCAAGGGGCAAAGCCTCTCCGCCCTCGTCGAAGGCACCATCGGCAAATACGACTTCGACGACCTGAACGAAACGCTGCATCTGACGGACTGAGCCTTGCCGAAATGCCGACCGCAGGTCCCGACCCTCGGCCCCCGGCCCCCGGCCCTCGGCCCTCGGCCCTGACCCCTGACCCCTGACCCCCCGGTCCGACAACAACAGAATAGGAGCTCCATTATGAAAATCGTAATCCTTGATTCCGTTTCCGCGAATCCCGGCGATCTGAGCTGGGATTTCCTGAAGAAATACGGCGAGCTGGTCGTGTATGACCGCAGCCTCACCGAGGACCTTGTGATCGAGCGCGCCGCCGACGCGGACATTGCGATCATCAACAAAACCGTGATCACCCGCCGGGTCGCCGAAAGCCTGCCGAAGCTGAAGCTCATCGCCCTGCTTGCCACGGGCTACAACGTGGTGGACTGCGACGCCTGCCGCGAGCACGGCATTTTAGTGGCGAACGTGCCCTCCTATTCGGGCTTCGCCGTGGCGCAGCAGACCATGGCGTTCATTCTGGCGTTCGCAAACAAGATCGCCCCGCATTCCGACTCCGTCCACCGCGGGGAGTGGGTCCGCAGCGCGGATTTCTCCTACTTCCTCAGCGCGCCCACGGAGCTGCAGGGCAAGACCCTCGGCGTGATCGGCTACGGCAACATCGGGCAGCGCGTGGCGAAAATGGCAAAGGCGTTCGAGATGCGCGTTCTTGCGAATACCGCCCATCCCGAAAAATACCCGGACGCGGACGTGACCTTCTGCTCGCTGGACGAGATGCTGCCGCAGTGCGACTTCGTGTCCCTCCACGTCCCGCAGACCCCCGCCACGACAAAGCTTGTGAACGCCGCCTTCATCGCGAAAATGAAGGACGGCGCCATCCTGATCAACAACGCCCGCGGCGGCGAGCTGGACGAAGCGGACGTTGCCGCCGCGCTGAACAGCGGCAAGCTCGGCGGCCTTGGGGCGGACGTGCTTTCTACCGAGCCGCCGCTGCCGGATAACCCCCTGCTCACCGCGAAAAACGCCCTCATCACGCCCCACATCGCTTGGGCTGCCACCGAGACCCGCGGACGGCTCATGGGCATTCTGGAGCAGAATATCGCGGGCTTCCTTGCGGGCAAGCCGCAGAATATCGTGAATCTTTAAGGTTTGCAATACGAAAACGAAACGCGGTCCTGACCGCCGCGCCGCCGGAGGACTGCGCCGGTTCTGCGCCCGGGTCGGCGGCCGTTGACCGATCGACCCGCTGCCGTTTGCCGTCTGTCACAAATCCGCTATTCGATATTTTGATGAATTTCGGCAGATTGACAAAAGTTTGCCAAGGGTATTGCAATACGGTTGGTTTTCGGCTATAATACAACATGGAAAAATAAGGAACGAGAGTTCTGAAAAACGGAGGAAATATTTATTATGTCTGTGAAAGTTGCTATCAATGGTTTCGGCAGAATCGGCCGTCTTGCGTTCCGTCAGATGTTCGGCGCCGAAGGGTATGAGATCGTCGCCATCAACGACCTGACCAAGCCCTCCATGCTTGCGCACCTGCTCAAGTATGATACCGCCCAGAAGGGTTACTGCGGCGTGATCGGCGAGAACAAGCACACCGTGGAAGCCGACGACGAGGCCGGCACCATCACCGTGGACGGCAAGGTCCTCAAGATCTATGCCGAGAAGGACGCCGTCAATCTTCCCTGGGGCGAGCTCGGTGTGGACGTCGTGCTGGAGTGCACCGGTTTCTATACCTCCAAGGCCAAGAGCCAGGCGCACATCGACGCCGGCGCGAAGAAGGTCGTCATCTCCGCTCCCGCGGGCAACGATCTGCCTACCATCGTTTACAACGTCAATAACCAGATCCTGACGAAGGAAGATACCATCATCTCCGCCGCGTCCTGCACCACCAATTGCCTGGCGCCCATGACCAAGGCTCTGAACGACGCGTATCCGATCGTCAGCGGTATCATGACCACCGTGCACGCCTACACCGGCGATCAGATGATCCTGGACGGCCCGCACAGAAAGGGCGACCTGCAGCGCGCTCGCGCCGGCGCCGCCAACATCGTGCCCAACTCCACCGGCGCTGCCAAGGCGATCGGTCTGGTCATCCCCGAGCTCAACGGCAAGCTGATCGGCTCCGCGCAGCGCGTGCCCGTTCCGACCGGCTCCACCACCATCCTTGTTGCCGTCGTCAAGGGTAAGGACATCACCAAGGAGTCCATCAACGCCGCGATGAAGGCGCAGACCTCCGAGTCCTTCGGCTACACCACCGAGAAGCTGGTCTCCTCCGATATCATCGGCATGACCTACGGCTCCCTGTTCGACGCCAACCAGACCATGGTCACCAAGATCGACGACGATACCTATCAGGTCCAGGTCGTCGCGTGGTATGACAACGAGAACTCCTACACCAGCCAGATGGTCCGCACCATCAAGTACTTCGCCGAGCTGTAAGAGATCGACAAAGCCAATAAAATTTCCCCCTCGGAAGAGGGGGAGTTTTTTTTCAGGGGAGAAGGGCCGAGGGCCGAGGGACGAAGGGAATCATTTTTTCACTTTTTACCCCCTCAGCCCTCCTCCGTTATCCGCGGGACAAGCTCCGCAAGTGCGCGGACCATTTTGGGGTGGCGGATCAGAAAATGGATGGCGGGGGCGGTGTTTTTGGAAACGAGGGCGACCGCGCTGCCGACGACCTCATAGCTCAGGTTCCGGAACGTGGGGCGGGCTTCCGTGCGCAGGGTCAGGTTCGGCATGGCTTCGACAAGCGTACGCAGGGCGGCAAGGTGGCGCCGGTAGCCGTCCGCGGTATAGGGGAGGTCCCGGGGAAGGAAGCAGTCCGCAAGCGGCAGCAGCGGGGGCGCGGCGTTGAAATCGAACGCCTCCGCCGCCGGGACCCGCAGGGTCAGAGTCGCGGTCTGCATTGTCGTCAGCCGGTCGGCGCGCTGCCGCCGGGCGACTGCCTCGATTTCCGGGATCGCCGCCGGGGGGAGCCCCGCTTCGCGCAGCAATTCGCGCAGCAGCGCCGGGGGCGCGGTCCACAGGGGCGGGGCGCAGCAAACCAGCTCCCGCGGGCAGTCCGTGGGCAGGGCGCTCACGGCGGCGCTGAAGTCTCCCCGTCTGTCCGCGCGGAAGATCTCCATCAGGGGCAGGGCGTTTTCCAGCAGGCGCGCCGCCTGTCTTCTCGCCCTTTGCACCAGCGCCCGGTCGGTCGCAAGCGTATACAAGCCGTCCGCCTGCCGCCCGGCCACCGCGCTGCCGCTCAGCGCCGCCGCGCCGGAAACCTTCAGCAGGTGCAGGAACACGCCGCCCTCGGCGCGCGGCAGGTAATAGGGGTCGATCTGCCCCGTCATGTACATGGGGATGTAGCTTTCCAGCCCCAGCAGCATTTCGCCCAGGGGCCGGTGCACGTCGTGCACGATGCGCAGGCGCAGCCCCTTTTGCAGCAGCGCCGCCATGCCCAGCATCCATTGCTTCGGGAACACGGGGTCGGCCGCCATGTCCTCCATCGGCATATCGCTGTAAAGGATGCAGTCCTCCGTCTCCGGCGCCTGCACGGTGGCGCGGATGAAATCCAGCTCGCTTTCCATCATCTCCGGCAGTCCGGCGTAGTGCTTCACGCCCGGCAGGCGGACCGGCTCCTGCGGCAGGGCGGCGTCCGTGAACCGCAGCCCCGTCAGGAACTGCCGCAGATCGAAGGCGTCCAGCTTCTGCAGAAAGCCGTCGAGGGGCGAGGGGCTCGTTTTGCCGCTGTTGGAGCCGAGCCACCGGACAATCGCCTCCTGCAGCTCGCGGGGCTCGCCGAGGGCGCCGGGGTCTTTCTCCAGCAGCGCCGCCGCCTCCGCCGCGGCGCCCCCCGCCAGGATCCGCTCCGCCGCGTAAGCGGCGACCGTGTCCGTGAATTTTTGCACGTCCCCCGGGCGGCGCTGCCCGGACAGGATCTTGGAGATGTGGGAGGGGTCAAAGGCGAGCGCCCGCGCCAGCGACACGCTGCGGATCTCGAACGTCTGCATAAGCCGTCGCAGGTTGACAAGATAGACGTCGTACGGCACCTCCAGCCCGCCGGAGAGCGGGGCGCGCAGCAGGGCGGTCAGGTCCCCTTCCCGCTCCGGGGCGTCCGGCGGCAGCAGGGCGGCAAAGCCCGCCGCCAGTTTTGTGATCGTCGGGGCGTCCGGCAGCGGCTCCCGTTTTCCGGCGCGGTAGCGCTCCACCGTGCTCTCGCTGCAGCCCGACGCCGCCGCCAGCGCGCCGGGACGGATCTCATAGCGCCGCATCAGGTCGTTCAGGGTTTCGGCAAAGGTCATACGACGGCCTCCTTGTAATAGCGTATTATCATTATTCTACCCCGGCGGCTCCATTATACAATCGATCCTTCCGTTTTGTCAATGACAGATCGGCACGTCACGGGACAGGCAGGTTGGTTTCTGCTATACTGAAACCGTCCCTTTTGGACGAATGAAGTGAAAGGACTGCGAACAATGAAGCTGAAATGGAGATCTTTGCTTGCCTGCCTGCTGACGGCGGCCATGCTGCTGTCCGCCGCGCTGCCTGCGCTGGCGGAAAACGGCCCCTTTGACGAGCATTACGACGATTGGTACCCCGCGTACCTGAGCCTGGTGGTGCTGGATGAAAACGAGGACCCCGTGACCGAAATGTCGGAATACGGCTTTCCGATCGATAAATCCCTGCCGCTCTACCGGAACGGCGCCGCTGTGGAACAGCCCGGCGCCTTATATGACAAGGCGACCAACACCCTGACCCTTACGGATTTTCACGAGGGCAATTATATCCTTGCCGCGAACATGATGGGCGACGACTTTGCCCTGTGCGTGAAGGGCGACTGCCGCCTGTCCGCGATCCGCGTCTACGGCGACGGCTGGGGCGGCAGCCTGAAAATCACCGGCGACGGGACCCTGACCGTCAACCCGAACAAAAAACACGAGGCGGGCGTTTTTCTGGCGCCGGAGTTTAGTGAGAAGCTGGCGCTGACCGTGGACAAAACGGTCACTCTGAAGGCGTCCGGCAGCGAGACCGCGATCGAGGTCTACGGCGGGAACGAGGCCTTCGCCATGACGGCGGACGGCAAGGCCGTCACGCTCGACAGGATCCCCGCCGTGCGCGAGCTGTACGTCTTTGTGGAGGGCTACGGCGATCCGAGGGAGGAAGATATCCCCCTGTGCCGCAACGCCGCCGACCCCGACGGGATCTACGGGATCAACGAATGGCGCGAAAGTCCCGAGGATGACGCGCCCATTGTGAACGTGACCGTGAACCGCTGGCTGTACGCCGAGGCGCTGGATACCTGGTACGTTGACAATTACTGGGCGAGCGAGGACGGATCCGCCGGTCCCGACCTGAGCTTCCCGGATCTTGAGGCGGCCGCGGCAGCGGGCTTTACGCCCATCACGGACGAAGAGGGAGAGCAGGTCTGGAAGACCGTTACGGCGTTCAGCTCTTACGGCCACGAAACTGTGTTTGCGGACGGCGACGGCAACCGCTATATCATTTCCTACGGGCGCGACGCCGACGGGCATTACGGCGAATTCGCCTATACGTTCGCGCTGCTTCCGGGCAGTGAGGATCTGTACTTCTTTACATACGCGCCCGGCGTGGACCCCGAAACCCTGACCGAGATCACGGAGACGCATGAGATCCAGGATACGTTCGACTACGCTTTCCCCGGCACGGAATACGTGCACGAGGCCGGGAACCCGGACGACGGCCCGCACTTTACCCTCGGCGACGTGGACGGCGACGGCAGCATTACCGCCTCCGACGCCAGACTGACCCTCAGATGCGCCGTTGGGCTGGAGGACTATGCGAAGACATCCCCCGAGTTCCTTGCCGCGGACGTGGACTTCGATGAAACGGTGACCGCCGGCGACGCAAGAAGCATCCTGCGCGCAGCCGTGGGTCTGGAGGACCCGGCTTCCTGGGTGAAGGCGTAAGGCTTCCTCCCGTCATGAAAATAAAAACCGCCCGCCGGAACGCCATGTGAGCGTCCCCGCGGGCTTTTCCGTTATGCTTTCGTCTGATAAATCCGCCCGACGTTCCGGGGGCTTTGAGTTATGCTTCCGTTTGCTTTTCCGCGTCCGGTTTCGGCGTCCACAGCGCGGGGTAGACCTTTTTGTCCCGCAGGAGCAGCACGACCGTCAGCGCGGCGGCGGCGCCCAAAACGCCCAGCACCAGCACCCACGCCGCGGCGGAGCCCGCGTGATCGTACGTCCCGCCGACCGCCAGCGAGATCCCGCCCTGCAGCACCGTCGCCAGCACGGCGGAAGCGCCGTTGATCCGTCCCCGATGGGAGGCCGGTACCCGCGCGGTCAGATAGGGACCCTCCGCCACGGTGGTGAAGATCTCGCCCCAGGTGAACAGCAGCATGGCGGCGTAATAGGCGGGCACGAACCCCAGCAGCAGCAAGAACGCGGCGTAGCCGGCGGCAATCAGCGCCTGCCCGATCAGGATGCGCTGCGGGTCCCGGAGCTTCCGGAACAGCTTGGTGATCACCGGCGTGAACAGGACCACCACAATGCAGTTCAGCGACGAGACCGTGCCGTAAAGCACCGCGCCGTTCTCCCCGTGGACCTTGCCCATGTCCAGCGGCATGAGATAGGAATACTGCCCGTAGGCGGCGTAATACAGCGACATCGACAGCAGGAACACCAAAAGCAGGGGATTGTTTTTCAGCACCCGCAGAATGCTGCCCTCCGCCTTCGCCTGCTGATAGACCGCTTCGTCGGAGTCGTCCTGCTCCGGGGTCACGTTTTTGACGCGGAAAAAGATCAGCACCGTGGACAGCCCGATCGCGATCCCGCTGAACAGGAACGCCAGCGTCAGGTGGTTTTCAAACAGCAGCCCGCCGAGGGTGGGGGAGAGCACCAGCCCCAGATTCGCGCCGAGGTACTGCAGGGAATAGGCGCGGTCCCGGTCCCGCGTCAGGGTCAGGTCCGCGATCAGCGCGTTATAGGAGGGGTATTCCATGCTCTGGCAGATCCCCGCCGCCACGAACAGCGCGAGCGTGAAATAAGACAGCGGCAGCGCCGCCGCGATCAGGTAGCACACGACGGACACGGCGTCGCACGCCACGATGGTCCCTTTTTTGCTTTTCCGGTCGGCAAGCCTGCCGCCGAGCAGGTTCGCCGGCAGCATCAGCACGGAGGACCCGACCGTCAGCACCGCGATCATGGACGCGGACATGTTCATCTTCCGGCTCAGGATCATGGTCAGCATCGGCCAGACCATGCTGCCGAGGTTCGTGACCACCCGCCCGAAAAACAGGATATAGATCTCGGGCCGCAGACCCTTATATTGTGTGAAAAGCCCCGTGAACCAGCGCATGACGTTCTCCCTTGTTTCGTTTCTCTTCCGTTGCTCTCAACAGTATAGCACCCCGCCTGCCGGAATGCAAGCGGGATGCGTGTGTTTACGGCGTTTTCCGCGTGCGGTTTACACCTTTTCCGTGCTGCCGACCTCGGCGGCGGGGTCGATTTCAAGGGATTCGCTGTAGCGTACCGTGCCGATCCTGCAGCCCCTGCCGATCACGACGCGCGCGCCGGTGACGAGCGGGCAGTGGGTGTTCACCAGATCCACGTCGTCCGCTTCGATGGACTCCCGCACGGTCAGCCGCCCGGCGGGGGACGAAAAGCGCCGCTGCAGGAAGGAGACGAGGGCGCCCGTCCCATAGACGTTTACCGTGGGCGCGGCGATCACCTGACTCCCGCCGATCGAACCGAGCTTGCTCTCATCCCGTCCCAGATGGATCTCCACGTGTTCGGCGTTGAGAAGGCCGGGGCAGTCCAAGGAGCCCGAAAGCCGGAAGTTCTCCGCTTCGATCCCGCCTTTGACGCGCGTCCCGCCGGAAAGATGGATATCCCCGCCCGTCAGGCTGCCGTCGATCTGGGCGCCGCCGGAAACGTGGATCTCCTCGCTGCCCCTGAGGTCGCCGCAGCGCACAGAGCCCGAAATGTGAACCGATTTGCCCTGCACAGGGCCGTCTACCTTCGCGCTGCCGGAGATCTTCACGTCCCCGGCGCTTTCCAGACTGCCTTCCCCGTGCACGCTGCCGGAGCAGGCAAAGCTTTCGCAGCGCACGCTGCCCTCGATTCTGGCGCTGCCGCTGATTTTGATTTCTTCATATTCGCCGCCGCCGATCACGCCGGCGCCGGAAATTTTCATATCCATAGTCAGTCCTCCTTTTTTACGGACGTGACGGCCTTCGTCACGTCGAGCGTCCTGCTGCCCTTTCTCAGGGTGACGCCTTTGATGTCCTTCAGCCGGAAGGTCTTGTCCCCGTAGACGGTGGACAGGGTCAGCGTCCACGCTTTGTCCTCCTCGCCCTGCAGCTTTTTCGCCAGCTCGTCGAGCTCAAAATCGCTTTTGCCGCTCAGGATCGCCTCCACCCGCGCGGTGATCAGGTCCGCCGGGAAGAACGTCTCCTGTCCCGTGCTCGTCGCCTTGCGGATGAACCAGTCCTCCGGGATCAGCCCCTTGCGCTTCCACCGGTAGAGCGCGCCGTAGGAGATCCCGTATTTCTGCAGCAGGTCCTTTTTGGAGATCAGGTTCCCATCCTCCAAAACATCACACCCTTTCTGTGCCGTAACACTGTTACGGTGATATCATAGCATAACATTGTTACGCTGTCAAGAGGAAAAGAAAAAATAATTCCCCCTCAACGCGAGGGGGATCTTCTTTGTGATCGAGGGGGATCTTCTTCCGGAGCTTCGTCCGGCTTATTTTTTTCTTGCTTCGTAGGCCGCCGCCCAGGCCTTCACCTTGCCGGGCACGTCGGTGATGATGCCGTCCACGCCGCAGTCGAGCAGGCGCCGGACGGTTTTTTCGTCGTCCACGGTCCACACGTTCACGCCCACGCCGAGCTTATGCGCGGTCCCCACCAGCAGGGGATTCACCACCGGGAACATGGGATGGATGAAATCCGCGTGGATGCGCTTGACGATGAAAAAGGGATTCACAACGAAGCGCGAGACCGTATACTGGATGGTCGGGTACAGGAACCCGGTGCGCAGCCTTGGCTCCATCTCCTTCACGGTTTTCAGGATGTGCCGGTCGAAGCTGGAGATGAGGCACCGGTCGATGAGCCCGTGCGCGCGGATCGCCGCAACGGTTTTGGCCTCGATCCCGGTCTCGTCCGCTTTGGGGCTCTTGAGCTCAATGTTGATCAGCTCTGAATCCGTTTGCCCCACAAGGTCCAGAAATTCGTCCACGCTCGGGGGCGGGGTCCCTTTGAAGTCGGCGCTGAAGTAGCTGCCGAAATCCATCTTCTTCAGCTCCCCGAGGGTATAGTCCGTAATGGCGCCGCGCCCGTCGGAGGTGGCGTCCACGGTATAGTTGTGACAGATGACGAGCTTGCCGTCCTTGGTGACGTGGACGTCGGTCTCGAAGCCGTCCGTCCCCTCGTCGATCGCCCGCTGAAAGGCGGGCAGGGTGTTCTGCGGGGCGACCTTGTTGGAGCCCCGGTGCGCGATAACAGATACAGCCATATGCGGTTCTCCTTCGGTGTGTCGGGTTTATTGGATCAGCGCCTCCACCGCGGCAAGGTCCAGCGTGATGTTGCCGTTTTTGATCGCGTCGTGCGTGCTCACAGGCTCGGCGGCGAAATACCTGTCGGCGTTGGCGGCGTAGTCCGCGGCGGTCAGCGAAATGCTTCTGGCGGTGGCGTAATAGGCGGTGGGGTCCTTCTCATCCCCCGCGGTCAGGGCGAATACGTAATAAAAGTCGCCGGCGGCGTCGCGCTTGCCGATGCAGTACACGGCGCGCACGGTCTCGTCCGGATGCACCTGCCGGAACGCCTTCACGTATTCGGCGGCGTTCTTTTCCGCCTCGGTCTGGGTTTCGGTGATGGCGGGCAGTTGCTCCTGCAGCTTCGCAACGGCATCCGCCGCGTCCACCTTCGCCTTTTCTTCGTCGGACAGGGCGTTATACTTCTCCAGCAGCTCGCCCGCCTTCGTCAGGGTATCGGAATACTGCACGCTGCCGCTCAGCTTCTGCTGGCGCAGGGTCTCCGCCGCGTCGGACAGGTCCTTCCCGAGGTTCTTCAGGTCGTCGGACTTCTGCTTCGCCTCCTGCAGGGCGTCGGCGTTCTTCACCAGGTCTTTTTCCTCGGCGCTCAGCTTGATGTACGCGTCATAGGCGGCGTTCAGCGCGTCGTCGCTGCCGTCCAGATTTTCGATCAGCGCTTCCACCGCTTTCACCGCTTCGCTCTTTTTGGAGCAGGCGGCGAACACCGTCAGGCACAGCGTCAGGCACATGAGCGCCGCAAGGATCTTTTTCATATTTTCAGCCTCCCATATTGTCGTCCCGGTCGCCCGGGCGTTTTTCATTATAGCACGCGCCGCCGGGGATTTCCACCGCCGCGCGCGAAAGTTCATAGTTAATTCAAAGAATTGTGACGCTCAGAACAAAAGCGACACGAGATACAGGATCCCCAGGTGCGCGGGATAGAAGATATAAAACGCGTATTTGAACCGCTTCGAGCCCGATTTCCCGTTATACAGGAACAGCAGCGGCAGGCTCAGCAGCGCGCACCACACGATGGGATAGGCGCGATAACTCACGGCGCAGTAAAGAAGCAGGACCGCCGAAAAGGCGAGGAGCTTCATTTCCTTCGTCTCAAACGGCACCCCCGCGACGCACAGCAGAATCGCCCAGACGCCGTAGTCGAATTCGAGTCCCCAGCCAAAACGCTCGCGCGCCAGCGGCAGCAGCACGCCGCCCGCGGTCAGCGCCGCCGCCCAAAGCAGCAGGCAAACGAATTTCCCGACCGGGACGGGCGCGTTTTTCCGGTCCGCCGCCGAAACGTCCCGCAGCAGGTACCCGCCCGGGATCGCGACCGAAAAGCAGAGCAGGATGTTCAGGTACCACGCGTCCGAGGTGATGGACGCCCCGCCCGTTTCGATCAGCGCGTCGACGATATAGATGAGCTGGCAGCCGACGCCGAGCAGAAAGACGGACAGAAAGTATTTTTTCCGGTTCTTGGTATAGCGGCAGCCCTCGCCGATGAAAAAGGCGAACAGCGGCATGGCGATGCGCCCGATCATGCGAAGGGCGATCACGCCCGGGAACAGCAGCAGCCCCATGTGGTCGAGCAGCATCGCCGCGCAGGCGATCAGCTTCAGGTGGTTTCGGTTCATAGCATTCTCTTTTCTCCGGAAAACGCAGGTCCCGCTTGCGCGGGACCCGGGGCTTATTGTTCTTTCATCGGGGGCAACAGCTCCAGCACGGTATCCACAAACATCTGCATCTGCGGCGTGACCGCCTTGCCCTTCAGGTACACGAGCTGGCTCCACTGCTGCATCTCCACACCCGGGAGCTTGAGCTCCTTCAGCCTGCCGTCGCGGATGTAGTCGCGCACCACGAACACCGGCAGCATGGTGACGTAGTTTTCCGCCAGCACCAGCTTCAGGATGGTCTCGCTGTCCGCAAGCTCGATTGCGGGGGAGGCGTACAGGTTGCGCTTGGCAAGCTCGTCGTCGAATAAATAGCGGTAGCCCTCGCCCGGGGGCATCAGCAGCAGCCGCTCGTTGATGAGCTCCTCAAAGGTGAGCTTGCTCTTGCCCGCCAGCCGGTTCTGCGGATTGCACACGAACACGATGGGCTCGATCTCCTCCCTGAGGCGGATCCACTCCTTGCGCGGGACCTTGTAGTCCAGCACGTAGGCGAAATCCAGCTCGTTGGCGCGGATCTTCAGCTCGATGTCCCTCGCCGACCCCACGGTGATACCCACCGAAATGTTCGGGAACCGGCGGTTGAACTCCGGCAGAATCGGAATGAACACGGAATTCAGAATGGAATCCACGATCCCGAACCGGATAAAGCCGCGCATGTTCTTGCTCTCCACCGCAAAGGACTCCGCCTTTTCCATCGCCTCGATCACGCCGATGGCGTAGCTGACGAAATTGAGTCCGTATTGGTTCAGCTTGATGTTCTTGCCGATGCGGTCAAACAGCGGCAGCCCCAGCTCCGTTTCCAGCTGCTGCATCTGCACCGTGACCGCCGACTGGGAATACCCCAGCGCCTGCGCCGCCTTCGTAAAGTTGTTCAGCTCCGCGACCTTGATAAAGGTCTTCAGGTTGCGTATGTCCATAGTAACCCGCCTATCCATTCAATTATATTTATCTATTTTTACAATTACTTTATTTTATTTTATCGGTTTTACAGGGGTTTGTCAAGCCCCAAATTCACAGACAGCCGCTTTTTTTTACAAAAGGAGCCTTGATTTTCAGAAAAACGCACCTCACGGCGCGCGGAACCCATGCCGATGGAGGCGCTGCGCCCGTTTTTCCCGCAGGAACAAACAGACGCCCCTTTCGGAGCGTCTGCCTGACGGAACCGTTCGTTCTTTGCGGATTACCAGGTTGCGGGGTCTTCCAGCTCGACTGCGGCGCGCAAAATCATTCTCGCGTCGGCGGCGGTGACGGCGCCGTTCTTATCCACGTCGCAGGCGAGGAATTCGCGGGAGCCGGGCGCGTAAGATTCCAGCTCGACCGCCCTTCTGAGCGCAAGGCGGGCGTCGGACGCGGAGATTTTGCCGTCGTCGTCCACGTCGCCGAGGGTGTAGGCGATCCCCTCCTTCGGCAGGGCGCGGGTCTCCTTGGCGCCGCAGACGGCGCAGACGCGGGCCTCAAGCCCTTCCTCCCACGCGGTGGGGGCTTTTTCGGTGGTCCATGCGCCCCAGGCGTGTCCGGCGGCGGGCACGGTCTCGGTTTCCTTCTGTCCGCAGCCGAGGCACGTGCGCTCGGTCTGGCCGTCGGCAACGCAGGTCGCGGCCTTGGTCACGGTCCATTCGCCCCAGGTGTGCCCGGTGGTGGGCATGGCGAGGGCGGCGGCGGTTACGGGACGTTTGCCCTCGGCGTCCTCAAAGGTCTTGCCGCAGTCGCCGCAGCGGTAGTGGGCAGCCGTTCCGGGGGCGGCGCAGGTGGCGGCCGTGCCGGGGACAAAGACGAGGACGTGCGCCTTGGGGGCGAAGGCAAGACCGTAGCCGCCCGCTTCGATCGCGGCCTCCTCGGTATCCTCCCCGCACACGGTGCAGACGAAGTATTCCGGCGCGCCGGCTTCGTCGCAGGTGGCTTCCTTGCCGGAAACGGTCTTCCATTTGTGACCGGTCGCGGGCAGCGCCTTCATGGTGGAATACGGGCAGCGCGTGCAGTACTGATATTCCGCCCAGCCGCCCTCGGTGCAGGTGGGCGCCTTGGCCGGGACGGTAACAAGGTCATGCGTGCTGTTTTGGTTTCTCACGCGCCCGCCGAAGTTTACTTTGCCGCAAACGGTGCAGACGCTTCTGTAAAAGCAGCCGCTGGTGCAGTCGACGGAATCGTCGGAGGTATAGTCGAAGGTGTCCCTGTTCTGTACCCAGTCCTGTGCGCCGTAGTGCTGGATGGTCACGTCGATCGTGTGCCCGTGCTCGGACATCGCCGAAGAGTAGGCCGCGATCCCCTGAAGGTTTTCTTTGAGGACGCCGTCCACGTAGATCAGCAGATGGTCCTTGTGATAGCAGTCGTCGAAGACCGTGCCGAGCTCGTCGTCGTTCAGGCGCCCCCAGGACCGGGTGCCGCCGGAGAATGTGCGGGTATAGGGGGTAAAGCTGAGGTTGCCGCTGCGGTAGTCCACAGCGCCGTTGTCATAGTCCTCCACGTCGAAGGCCTGGGCGGTGTTCGTGAAGACGTAGGGGCCCGAGGCGTCGAGCGTGAGGTACGTTTTCGCCGACAGGCCGACGGTGACGTTATTGACCGAGAGTCCGCCGGGACCGGTGAGGGTGAGCGCCCCGTCGCAGGCGACTGCCCCGGCCTTGCCGTCGGGCGAGTCGACGGTATTCACGCCGACGAGATTGAGCGTCAGGTCGTTTTTGGCGTAGATCACGGCATGCACGCCCTCGGACGTGAGCACGCCCCGGTCGAAGAGGTCGAGGTTATAAAGCGTTAACTCCCGCTTGGCGGGGTCGTAGGACCAGTGATTGAGGTCCAAAAGGTCCTTGTTTTCGTCCGTGACCTCGGTATCGCCCACCCAGACGCCGTAGCCGGAAGAAGCGGTGTGCACGGGCACGGCGTAGATCTGCCCGTCGGTGAACTGGCGGTAGTAGAGGAAGGTGTCCTCGTCCCGGACAAAGCCCGGCACGGCGTTGTCCACGGTCCAGTGCTCGCCGTCGGCGGAGTACTGCATGGCGGGAAGAGGCGAGGTGACGGTCACGGTGGACGCGCCCGGATGCGCTATGACGTTCGCTTTTTCGGTCTGCACGGTCCAGGTCACGCTCTTGTCCCCGGCGGGCGGGGTAACGTAGCCCATCAGCCCCACGTCGCAGACCTTGTTGTCAGGCGTGAGGACGGCCTTGATGAGGCAGCCCTCCGGAAGCGTGACCTTGTCCGCGAAGCGGTCAGATCCCAGCGTCATGCGCTGGGTGGTGAAGGCGGTGCCGTCGGGATTCAGGATGCGGAGAGTAACCGCGCGGTCGGGCTCGGTCACGATCGCGGGCATGGCGGACGCGGTCTCATAAATGCGCTTGTTCACCGACCAGTCGAGGGTGAGATCCGGGCGGCGGTCGCCGTCCACGTCAATGTCGGCGTAGATCGGCAGGCGGATGAGGGCGGGGGTGGACTCCCACGCGTTGAACTGATAGTGGTCCCGACCGAACTCGTCGGTGGAATAACTCATCGTCACGAAGTCGGGCCTGCCGGGGTCGCCCGCGCGCATGGTGATGCGCGAAGCGTCCGCGCCGTCGCGCAGGGAGTCGAGGAAGACGGTATCCTTGCCCGTGAGCGGCTCTTTGGTGAGGTCAAAGTCCTTCATCCGCACGTCAAGGGTGTTAGCGGGGGCGGGCTGCCCCTCTAAGATGCGCAGGGAGTCCGGCGCGGAGAAGGTGAAGGTGGCGGAATCGTGCCGCGCGTCCTCCCAGACGCGGCCGTTGACGTAGACCTTGAGGTTTGTCGAGAAGGTCACGCCCGTGGGCAGGGAGACGTTGGCGATAACGCCGTTCTGGATCCCGTCCACAAAGCGGAGGATGTTCCGGGGGTCGGTCGTGGGATAGCCGAGGGCCTTGGCGGTCTCGGCGAAGCGTTTATTGCAGAAGGGATAAACTTCGGCGTTCAGGTCGTACCCCTCCACGTCGCACACGATCTCGACCTTTTCGCGCCAGTCCTCGACGTAGGAGCCTTCCTTCACCTCGGTCGGGTAGTCGATGAAAACGCGGGAGATGGTGGTGCCCATCATGCCGCCGGAGACCTTGCGGAAGGTATATTCCATCATCATCGAGAAGACCCTGCCGTCCTCGTCCGTATCGAGCGAGAAGGCATAGTCCTTCTGCCCGCTGCCCACGGTGATCAGGCCGTCGGCGGACTCGGCGGTGAGCGTGCCCGTCGCGGTTTCCGGGACCACAGAGACGGGATCTGGCTCCAAGGTGATCATCGCAGTATAATAGTGGTAGTCCGCGGCCTTCGCGTCCCATGCGAGCGTTCTGCGCTCGGTCACGTCATACCAAGAGACGTCCGTCACGCGGTAGCCGCAGTCCTCGGGCACGGAGACCTCCTGATCGAACTTCTGTCCGACCTCCGGCGCGCTCAGCCCCGTGACTTCGATTTTGTCGATCTGCCGGGTGACAGTCACGGTCACGGACCGGTTTTTGCCGTCGGGCGAGTAAAGACGGATCACGGTCACGCCGGGCTTGCCGCCGAGTTTCAGGGCGCCGGACGCGTCAAGGGTCGCGATCTCCCGGTCGTCGGTACTGAAGGTCTCGCCCTCGGTAAAGGCCGTGCCGCCGTAGGTGGCGGAGGATGGGCTCATATGCGCCGAGAGGAGTTTCCCCAGCGCGGCGGCGTCGTTTTTCAGCGCAAGGGGCACGGTGACGGCACCGTCCTTCGCGCCGGAGAAATAGCGGGAGGCGACCTTCACGTCATAGTGGAAGGACAGCGCCTTGTCGGTATTGAAGCCCCGTGCCTTGCCGCGCACGCTGGGCCCGCGCAGGGAGGAGAGCGTGATGAACGCGCCGATTTTCACCTCGCCCGCCGGAAGTTTGGAAAAGTCGTAGCCGGAGGGATAGAAATCCTGCGGGTACTTTGCCGTGGGGATCTGATTGGCGCGGGTCGCCTTAAAGTTCCGGATCGTCTTCTCGCGGCCGTTCGCGACGTAGGTGACGGAGGTGACCGTCTCATCCTCGGCAAGTCCTTTGAGCGTGGAGAAGCGGACGGTGACCGGCTCGGCGGCGGAGATATACTGTGCCCCGCTCGTCTTTGTCAGCAGGAGCGTTGAGGAGATAGGGTCGGGTTCCGGCTTGCCCTCAAGCTGCACCGGGTGCGAGCAGAAGACCTGCACGTGGTCGAATTCCTTTTGCCACAGGACGTTCACGACAATGACCTTGCAGTAGATCTTCTGCCCGGCGAGGGCCTGCGGGATGTAGCAGGCGTCGCTGTTCGTGGCGTAGGGACGGTTGTTGTTGGGAGAAGCCTCCTTCGCGGGGTCGATGCTCAGTACGCCCGACTTCGTCGTCATCTGATGCGTGTAGGCGTGGATGAGGGCGTCGGACCACGTGGTCTTGGCGGTCTTCGGGTCGGGCAGACCGTTCCACGTGTAGGTCGCGGCCTTCGGGTCGTTGGGATCCACGGTGTTCACGTACTTGTGCCCGTCGGACCCGATGTTCCAGTATTCGTAGGTGTGGCGCGCTTTGCCCGCGTCGTTGTTGTAGTAGATGTTGTCCGTGCCCGCGATCAGGGTCTCGTTGCCCTTCTTGTCGATCGCGTACCACTGGTAGTAGACGTCGAAGATCTTTCTGGCAAGGTAGTCGGTCTTGCCGGCCATGCCGTTGACGATCTTCACGCTCGCGTACTGCCCGGCCTTGGGTTCCGTGTCCCACTGCAGCGCCGTGTAGTCCACGTCCTTGACCTTGCCGCCGAGATCCTTGAGCTCGCCCGTGGAATAGCACTTGAACAGGATGCTGGACGTCGCCTTCGCCACGGGCAGATTGGTGGCGTAGGAGGGATAGTAGCTGTAGCCGTAGAGGTTGTTGTTGTGCATCATGTCGAAGGACATATGCTCGTCCATGGTCAGCTCGATGCGGTACATCTCGCCCTGCTTGAAGCCCGTAAAGCCCGACACGGTGCGCTTCATGTATTCCTCGAGCCGCTGGAGGGTGATCTTGCACTTGAGCGTATCCGTGGACACGCCGTAGACCATCTCGCACAGAGGCTTATCCACGCCGTAGACGGGGCTTTCGCTGATGTTGCGCCGCGTTAAGGGGTCCACGCGGTAGACGCGGTAGGTGAACCACTTGATGTTGCTGAGATACCGGTAACTCAGCGCCCAGACGGAGACCGTGCCGGGGTCCAGGTTCGCGATCTTCTGCTCGGCGTAACTGTCGCGCGTGTACTCCTGACTGAGCACCACGGTTTCGTTCGTGCCGAGGGTCGTGCTCCTGAGCACCGCGGACTGGTTGCGGTAGACGGGGATCTTCTCGCCGTGGGTGTCGACGGGGTCCATATAGTACCAGATGTTGGAGTTCTCGATCCCGGCGCCGGAGGAGTCCTCGGCGTCGAGGTGCGGGATGACGTAGTAGGTGGGCGTGGCGACGGAGTCAAGCGGATAGGAGAAGACCGTCTCCGTCTGGTTGAAGGGACCTGTGCGCTCGTTCCCGTCCTCGCTGGTCCAGCCGGTGGAAAGATCCTTGTCCGGGGCGTCGCTCGTCACGCTTTCGAGGTGGAAGGTGTGCGTGGTGTTCGTGGCGCGGACGTTCGGCTGCACCTCGATATACTGTTTGTATCTCAGCTCGAGATCGGAGCAGAACAGGCGATGGTGATAGACCTTTTCGCCGGGGGACTTGACCTCGTCCATCAGCACTAAGTTGCCGTCGCCGTATTTGTCGATGATCTGGATGCGCCCGTCCTTGATCATGTCCTCGCCGAAGGACTCCACGCCGAGACCGAGCCCGCCGGGCGTGCCCGGGAACTTGGTGAAATGCTCGCTGTCGCCGTCGGCCTTTAACGAGAGCATACGCAGCTCGTAATAGTTGCGGAAGGTGCCGCCGCGCACGACGACGTTTTTGGTGGAGATGGGGTTGCCGTCCGGCCCGTCGAAGAGGATCCGCAGGTCGTTGGTCTCGCTCGACTTCATGGCGACGGTATTGTTGAACTGGCTCTTGGGGCTGTAGCCGACGGCCTGCTGGACCGTCTGCGTGCCGGTGTAACTCTCGACGAAATTGAAAATGTTCGCGCCGGCGCAGCCCTCAAAATGCCCGCCGAAGATGTAGGCCTGCCCGCCCGAGAGTTTTTTGGTTTTGGGGTTCTCGGAATCGGGCTTCAAGGTGACCTCCACCACGGCGTCGCGCACGTTCGGGGAGGAGCCGTAGCCGCGGAAGGTGCCGCCGTAGCACACGAAGGTGCCGTCGGTGCCGAGGTGCACGGGCGTGCCGAAAATGACCTCCGTCACGCGGGAGCTCTCGTCCTTGCCGGTCATATTCGCGATCTGGCTGCCGAGGCTGAACACGCTGTCCACCATTTTGCCGATGGCGCTCTGGTTCGTCGCGTTCTTCGTGATCTCCTTGCGGGCGTTCGCCATTTCGGTATTCTCTTTTTTGGCGGTGCCGGAGGCGTTCGCGGCGTTCCCGGCGCCCTTTTCGGTGACGGACTTATCGCGCGAGGCCTTGCCGTCCGGCGATTCCGCCAGCGCCTCGTCCGGCGCGTCCGTGCCGTCGCGTTTCTTGGTGGAGGACAGCGTGTCGTCCAGTCCGTCGTCCTCGGGGTTGTCCACGACCTTCTGTGAGGCGAAGCCCGCCGCAAGGTCGTCCTTCGCCGCCACCGCGACGTCGATGCCGGTAGCGAAGGAGGCCACGTTCACGCCCAGCTCCACCGCCGTGCCGATGCACTGCCGCAGCTTCGACCACGAGAAGTTCGACTTGCGCTGGTCCTTCTGCCGCCCGGCCTGGAAGGTGCCGCCGTAAGTGACCAGCGTGCCGTCCAGCACCCAGAAGATGTCGCGGGTGGTGTAATAGCGGATGTCGTTGGAGAACGGGTAGATCATGCGCGCGGTCATGCTGATGTAGCCGGTGCCGCCCTCGTCCCCGTAGCCGCCGGTCTTTTTGATACGCCAGCGGGAGGAGTCGATGACTGTGAGCGTGGCGCCGTCCACGATCTCGAACAGGTGCGCGCGGTGCATCTCCGGGAAGGTGGACTGCCCCTTGTGGGCGTTGGAATCATAGCGGATCGTGATGGAATACCCATTTAAGTCCAGCACCTTGTCGGTGGAGATGACGATGGGCTCCCACTCGTCCTGCTTGGTCGTGTGGAAGTCGATATCGCCCGAGAGGGAGATATAGCGGTAGTCGGTCACGTTTTCGGAAAGATACTTGCGCAGCCCCACCTTGCCGTCGTTCGTGATGTTGACGGAGGAGGTCTGCACCCAGTGGAAAGTGGCGTGAGGATTCCGATAGTAGTCGATCTGCCCGGCGAGATCCGGCGCCGAAGCCACGACGGCGTATCTGGCGTCCTCCTTTATGGCGTCCGCCAGCGAATTGCCCTGCGTTTTGTCGTAGTCGATCTCCAGACTTTCGCCGTTCGCGGCGGAAGCGCCGGGGAGGGGAAGAAGGGAGAGGGGGAACGCGGTCAGCACCATCAGGACCGCAAGGAGGACGCTCAGCGCCCGGTTTTTCTTGCCCATAACCATACCTCCTGTAAAAATAATTTTCCATCTTTATTTTACCATACTTCCGCCCGGGCTTTCTATTGTCCGAAAGTAGTATTTTTGACAGATCCGCTTGCAAAGGACCGGCGCTTATGTTAGGATAAAAAAGAAGAAGCTTCATTTCCGGGAGGGGGGGGACGACGCATGCGCCCGATCAGATCGCGCACGGCATTCTGGCTCTTTGCCGCGCTTTTCGTCCTCGGGGCCGTCTCCACGGTCGCCCTGCCCTACCGGGCGCCCTTTCATTTCCTTTCCGCCTTCCTCTACGTGACCTTTACCCTGTTCTGGGCGCTCTCCATCCGGCGCAGGATCACCAAAAGCCGCATCCGGCGCCGCCTGCTTTTTTCCGCGGCGCTGCTTGTGCTGTTCTTCTGCCTGCGGATCGAAAGCGGCGCCATTCCCGGATACGTGCTGCCTGTTTTCTGGCCGCTCTATTTTGTCTGCACCACCCTCATCCCGCTCCTCTCGCTCGAATGCGCCGCCACCGTCGGCAAGGAAGAAAACGCGCCTGTGCCAAAGGGCGTGCGGGCGCTGTTCCTCCCTTGGGCCGTCCTGCTTGCCGCCATCCTCACGAACCCGCTGCATTCGCTGTGCCTGGACTTTACCCCCGGGGGGAGGCTTTACGGCCCCGTCTACGTCGCCGCCATCTCGTGGGAGGTGGCGCTGGGCCTTGCCGCCTTCGGCGTCCTTCTGCGGCGCACGCGCCTTTCCGCCTGCCGGCGGCTGTGGTTCGTCCCCGTCGTGCCGATGGTTTTGTGCGCGGCGCTGTTTTTGTGGTACGTGCTGAGCGGCGGGGCGCCGACTTTGGGCGGCGTGAAGCTGTATAACTATCAGGAGGTCTATCTCCTGCTCTTCGTCGGCTGCTGGGAGAGCAGCATCCAGATCGGCCTGCTCCCCTCCAACAGCGGCTATTTCGAGATCTTCAACCGCTCGTCGGTCGGCGCGCTCATCGCCGACAAAGCGGGGGAGGTGCGCTTCCGCTCCGTCAACGCCCCGGCGCTGACGAAGGAACAGATGGCCGCGGTCAAGGCGGGCAAAGACGTCTCCCTTGCCGACGCGCGCCTCGGCAGCAAGGAGATCCGGGGCGGGACGGTCTTTTTCGTGGAGGACGTCTCCTCCATCCGCCGCCTGAACGCCCGTCTGGAGGACGCGGTGGAGCGCATTGAGGAGGAGAACACCCTGATCGAGGAGGAAAACGGCATCCGCGAGCGCCGCAGCGCGATCGAAACGCAGACGAAGCTTTTCGATTCCATCGCCCTTGCCACCCGGCGGCAGCTTGACGAGCTCGACCGGCTGCTCGGCGAGCCCTGCGCCGACGAAGCCGATTTCCGGGCGCGGCTCGAACGCGCGGCTGCGCTTGGCGCCTACGTCAAACGGCGCGCGAACCTCACACTCATCGCGGACTCCGCCCCCGAGATGCGCGTCGCCGAGCTTGTGCTTTCCGTAAAGGAGCTTCTTGCCTACCGTCCGGACCTCACGGGGGACGTTTCGGCGGCTGCCGACTTCACCGTCCCGTCGGGACGGGCGATGGAAGCCTATGATTTTATCGAGGAGATCCTCGAGGCCGTCGCCGGGAAGGCCTCTGCCGTGCTGATCTTCCTGTCCGACGCCGGAGGCCTGCGCCTGCGCGCGCAGGCGGACTGCCCGCCGCCCGACGGCTTCGGGGGCTTTGCGGAGGCCGAAAACGGCGCGGTCTTCTTTACGCGCGTCTTCGGAGAGGAGGCGGCGATATGACCGACCTGCGCTTTCTCACGACGCCGGTCTTTTACCTCCAGCTCTGGACGCTGCTGCTCCTCGTGGTCAGTCTGCGCCTGACGCTTTCGACGCTGACGCGGCGGCTGCGTTCCGTGCCCGGCGCGGTTTCGGCGGGGCTTTCCGTCTGTGCCTACGCGTTTTTCCAGTACTGTATCGAAATGATGCTCCGGGACCGGCGTCCCCCGGCGGCAGCCTTCCTCGTTCCCGCCCTTCTCACCCCGGTCCTTCTGGTCCTTGCCCTGCGCCTCGGCCGCGGAACAGATGCGCTCACGCGCGACAGCGTGAAGGAAAGCATCGACTCCCTGAAGACCGGCCTGCTGTGCGCCAGGCCCTCGGGCGTGGTCAAGCTCAAGAACGAAACGATGGAAGCCCTTTGCCGCGAAGTGACCGGCGCGGAGCTTTCCGACGGCGAGGCCTTCTGGCGCGCCGTATCAACGGGAGCGCTTCTCGGCGGGGCCGAGGCGCTGGAGACCGGCGAGCGGCCCATCGTCCGGCTCCCGGACGGGCGGGTCTTCGGCTTTTCCCGCCGTCCCATCGACGTGGAGGGCGAGCCCCTGTTCGAGATCCTGGCAGCCGACCTGACGGAGGAGTACCGCATCACCCGGCAATTGAAGGAAAAAGAACAGCAGGCGGACGCGATCAACCGCCGCCTGCGGGACCTCGGCGAAAGCATCACCGATATGACCATCGCCCGCGAGCGCCTTGCGGCGAAGATCCGCATCCACGACGACCTCGGCACCGCCCTGCTCGGCACGCGCCTCTATCTCTCCGGGGAGGAGAGCGTGACGCGGGAGGGCCTGCTTTCCCTCTGGCGGCAGTGCGTCACGCTCATGCGCCTGCGCGACGCGCCCGACGCCGAAGACGAGGCGCCCCAGGCGATCTGCTCGCGCCTTGGGCTCCGTCTGGTCCTCACGGGCGACCTGCCCGAAGCCGCCAAACCCGCCCGCCTTCTGCGCCTCGGGGTCTGGGCGTGCGCCACGAACACCCTGCGCCACGCCGGGGGCGATACCCTGTACCTCACCTGCGAGGAGACGCCGCGGGCGTGCGCGTTCGTTTTCACGAATTCCGGCGCGCCGCCGAAGGGCCCCATCGTCGAAGGCGGGGGCCTCGGCAACCTCCGGCGCGAGGTCGAACGCGCGGGCGGAAAAATGGAGGTGGAATCCGCTCCCGTCTTCCGCCTGACCATCACACTGGAAAGGAAAGATCCGTCATGAGTTACCGGGTCGTCGTCGTGGACGATCAGGCGCTGGCCCTGCAGCGCCTCGGCACGCTTGTGAAAGAGAGCGGGAGCTGCGTCCTTGCGGGCGCGGCGTCCTCGGGGGAGGAGGCGCTGCGGTTGTGCCGGGAGACGTCCCCGGACCTTGTCATCCTCGACGTGGTGCTGGGGCACGGCATGAGCGGCCTCGAGACCGCCGAACGGCTGAAGGCCCTGTTTCCCGGGATCCGGCTCGTGATCGTCACCTCCATGCCGGAGGTCTCGTTCCTTGAACGCGCCAGAGCCCTCGGCGCCGAGAGCTTCTGGTATAAGGAGCTGGAGGAAAGCCCGCTGATCTCGGTGGTGGAGCGCACCCTTGCGGGCGAGAGCGTCTATCCGGACGCGCCGCCGACGGTCCGCCTCGGCGCGGCGCCGTCCACCGACCTGACGCAGACGGAGCTGGTGGTCCTGCGCCTGATGACCACGGGCGCCACGAACCTCGAGATCGCGCAGACGCTGAGCATTGAGGAGACGACGGTGAAAAAGCACATCACCAATATGCTCAAAAAGACCGGCTACCGCAACCGCGTGGAGCTGGCGGTCAACGCCCGCGTCGCCGGGCTCGTCATCGGCGGGATCTGAGAAGCCCGCCGCCAAAGCAAACATAAATCATTTTACCGTAAAGGAGTTGTTCCCCGTGCATCAGATCGCAGAGCTTTTACACCTCGCCTTCCGTCAGGAGGACGCCATTTACCGGATCGGCCGCATCCTGCAGGCCGCACGCGCCGGCGGCTTTTCGCCGAAAAAACTGTTTGCGGTCGTCGTGGCCGTCTTTGAGATGTTCGGCAGCGTGCTGGCGGACCGTCCCCTGACCCCCGCCGGGCAGCCGCTGGACCTGACCGGCTACGAGCTGGTTTTCTGCGAGGAGTTCGACGGCGACGCGCTGGATACCGAGGCATGGCGGTACCGCGGCAACGGCAGGCGGCGCGGGGGCTTCAACGGCGAGCAGGCCGTGCGGGTGGAGGACGGCAACCTGGTCATCACCGCCGCTTATCTCGAAAACGGCGACTACGGCGAGGGCTGGTACGTCGGCGCGGTCGCGCTGAAGCAGTTTTACAAAAAAGGCTATTTCGAGATCCGCTGCAAGTGCAGCCCGGGCGGCGACTTCTGGAGCGCGTTCTGGATCCAGGCGCAGCACCCCTATGACCACGAGCTGTCAAAAGGCGGCGTGGGCGGCGCGGAGCTGGATATTTTTGAGGCGATGGAGGGCGCGGCGAAAAACAGGACCGTGCGCAACTCCGTGAGCCAGACCATCCACTGCAACGGCGGCGACGGCGACAGGGAGAACATCGATTCCCGCATGCTGGGCTCTTTCAAGGGAAACGACATTTACGAGACGTACAACACCTACGGTCTGGAGTGGACCGACAGCGAATACATCTTCTATATCAACGGCGTGGAGACCACCCGCTCGAGCTTCAGTCTGGGCGTTTCCGAGGTGCCGGAAGAGGTGATCGTTTCGCTGGAGCTCCCGGAAAAGATCTCAAAAGAGAAGGATTATACGACCTCGTTCATCGTGGACTACGTGAAGATCTGGCAGAAGGCAGCGTAAACCCGCAGCGCGCGCAAACGGGCAGCCGCGGTCCGGAAAGCCGCCGTCGGCTATCAGACGACCGACGCGAAAACGCAAAAAAAAACCCCGGAATCGACCCGATTCCGGGGTTTTCGGCAAGCGGGGCGGGCGGTATCGCCTCCGCCCGGCTGTCAGGGCTGCGCTTCTTCACCGGCAGGAAACCATTCCTCGAGCAAGGCGGCGACGTCGATATCGAGCGCCTCGAATTCCTTGATCACGTCAAATTTCCCGAAGATCAAAAGCACCGGCTTTTCTGTTCGGCGGGATCCCTTCACGCGGTTCCGTCAAAACGGTTTCATACGCCTTCCCCGCATTCTTTGCGACGGCTTTCCGCCCGGGATAGATGCAATTGGGAATTCTCTGTCGGGAATGATCTGTTTTACCCGAAAATCGGGAAGTTTTCAAAAATCACTTGACGGATTCGGTTTTTTGTAATATAATAACATAGCTTTTGCAAAAGCAAAGCATATATGACCGTCCGTGGCGCAGGTGGGGAGCGCCGGATTCCGATTCTGAGGATCGGGGGTCCGGCAGCGCGGCGGGCACGTTGCTTCTCCTTTCATCATTCTATTCACAATTTAATATGACCGTCCGTGGCGCAGGTGGATAACGCAGCAGATTCCGATTCTGAAGATCGGGGGTTCGAATCCCTCCGGGCGGGCCAGAATAGGATTGCTATTTTAACAGTAGCAATCCTATTGCTTTTCTGTTATCATTTTAAGAAAGATTACGATTGGAGGAGAGCGCATGGTTTATGGTGTAATTGACAAGGAGAGCTGCCGCTATTATACCTATCTCAAATCTGTTCTCGACGCTATTGAAAACAAACAGGTCGAGTACAATTGGCTGATTACAGATACCGAAATCGTTGCCCATAGCAGCAGATTAGAAGCAATCAATACGAGTGTGCATTGGGAGCACAAAGATGGAATGCCGATTGCGATTCATGAACCGGATTACTACTTTCTGTCCGGCGAAGAGCTTACAACCATTATTTCGGAAGACGATTCTCAATGGATTTGGGGTGTCCTTTCCGGATTTGAAAAAAGTATTCCGCTTGATGAGATCCTGAAATATCCGCTTCCGGAGTCAAATGGATATGAAGGTTTTTGGAAAAATCCCCCCTCCATTCAGCATCCTCTTGCAACGATGGAAATCGTACCATGGGACAGTGCGTGCGTCCTTCTTCTCAGCACAAATAAAGAAATCGTTGAGAAATTCAAAAAAGCGTTCCCAAAGTGCCAAGATTTAAGTGCGTATAATTCACAATAATCTGACGTTACGAAATTTAACGATACCCTCTTTTTTTTGAAATAGCAATCTTTTATCAAGAGTTGAGTACCGAATTCTCGCAATTCGGTACTCGTTTTTTTTGCCGTTTTTTATCGGCTTTCCTTTTATCGGGCTCCCCGAATTCCGCGGGGCGCTTTTTTATTGTCCGGGCGGCGGGAAAGGCCGTCAGGCGGGGCGCCGCCGGTTTTTTCCGTCCGCGGGTTTTCGGGTTCGCAAAATTTGCAGGTTCTGTTATGAACGGCATGGTATCGTTCGGAAAGGAGCTTGCGGATATGCAAAAAACAAGAAGGAAGGCCGGGCGGAGATACGCTCCGCGAACTGACAAAGGAAAGGATAATGTCATTTGTTTTGTCGGCGGGGATCAGGTATGATGATCGTAACCGAAAGACCCGCAGAGGAACGGGAGGGAGCCGTCACGGGAGATGAGCTTGATGGGCTGAACGAGGTTTACAGGGATATCGCCGACGAGCTCGGGATAGAAACCGCGCTGGGGATCTTCAGATTATTTCACGGAACACAGGTATCGTTCCCGAACCGCCTTTTTTCAAAGGAATACGTCCGCCGCGCCATCTGCCGGGAATTCAACGGGAAAAACGCGCGGCAGCTTGCGAAGAAATACAACTATTCGGAGCGGAGCGTGTGGCGTATCCTCAAGGAGGAGCATGAAACCGATTAACGAACAGAAAGGAAACAGAGCCATGGAAGAAAACACAAATTTCAGCACCGGAACCGAAAACAGCGGACAGCCCGCGTACAGCGCCCCCGTTGCCGCCGCCCCCGTTGCAGCCCCCGTCCCGCCGAAGAAGAAAACGTCCGCCGGAAAGATCGCTGCGTTGATTCTGGCGCTGGCGGTCACTGCGGGGGCAGCCTTCGCCGCCGGCGCCCTGCTGCCGAAAAAGGAGGCGTCACCCGCTGTGCCCGTCGTTGCCGCAAACGCCGGAGCGCAGGAGCGCCAGCAAGCGGGAACGGACGCCGAACCCACTGAGAAAAAAACGGAACCCGCGGATTACGCCCCCATAGAAAACCACGGGTTTTCTCTGCCCGGCGGCAGATACGTCGTCGGCGAGGATCTTCCCGCCGGGAAGTATCTGTTTACCTATCAAACGACCATGGAGAGCGATTACTGGACAAACGATTACCTTTGGATCACCTATGCCGGGTCCGAAGGCAAAAACGAGACCTGGGGCGGAGATCACTATGACGACCGCGTCGGCAGTGTGAAATATGAGGAAGCCCTCGTTGGAAAATCATTTTATTTCAATCTGCACGACGGCGACATGCTGCGGGTGGATTCGGAATTCGGCGAATGGACCTACTGAGATCCACAGCCGGAGCCCCACTCCGGGGCGCAGCGGATAAGACGTAACGAAACGGAAAAAAGGACCCGAGCCGCGATTGCGATTCGGGTCCTTTCCCTGTTGGTATTTCGATCCCGCGCCCGTACGCTCCGCCGCGGATGCCGCCGGGCTTTCCAAGGCTCACAGGACGACCGTAAACACCACGCGCTGTCCGTCGGGGGCGTTGGCGGTGATTTTGCCCTTGTGGGCGCGGACGATCGCCTCGGCGACGGAGAGCCCGATGCCGTGCCCGCCGGTCTTGGAATTGCGGGAGACGTCGGCGCGGTAGAAGCGCTCGAAGAAGACGGATTTGTCGCCCTTTTCGATGGCGTCCACGGTGTTCTCCATGGTCAGCACCGCGTTTTTGCCGCTTTTTTTCAGGCTCACGCGGATCGTACCGTTTTCGTTCGAGTATTTCAGGGCGTTGTCGGTCAAAAGACTGACCACCTGCCGGAGCCCCGTCTCGTCCCCGTTGCAGGTCACGCCGTCGGCGATCTCGGTCACAAGGGTGCGGTGACGGATCTGGGCGACGGCCTCAAAGGATTCCACGGTCTCTTGCACGGCTGCCGAATTCGACCTTTCGGCCGCCGTGCAAG
>CACZGD010000014.1 GCA_902780565.1 Oscillospiraceae bacterium | reverse complement strand
GTCCACTCCGGCGACATTCTGGTCGGCAAGGTCACGCCCAAGGGCGAGACCGAGCTCACCGCCGAGGAGCGCCTGCTGCGCGCGATCTTCGGCGAAAAAGCCCGCGAAGTGCGCGATACCTCCCTCAAGGTCCCGCACGGCGAATACGGCATTATCGTGGACGTGGAGACCTATACGAAGGAAAACTCCGACGAGCTTTCTCCGGGCGTCGACAAGGTGGTGCGCGTGTATATCGCGCAGAAGCGCAAGATCAGCGTCGGCGACAAGATGGCCGGCCGCCACGGCAACAAGGGCGTCGTTTCCCGCATTCTTCCGCAGGAGGATATGCCCTTCCTCGAGGACGGCACGCCGCTTGACATCGTGCTGAATCCCCTGGGCGTGCCCTCCCGTATGAACATCGGGCAGGTGCTCGAGGTGCATCTGGGCCGCGCCTGCCGCGAAATGGGCTGGCACATCATGACCCCCGTCTTTGACGGCGCGCACGAGTCCGATATCATCGACGCGTTCGAGGAAGCGGGCCTGAATCCCTCCGGCAAGGTGACGCTCTACGACGGGCGCACCGGCAGAAAGTTCGACAACCCCGTCACCGTCGGCGTGATGTACTTCCTCAAGCTCCATCACCTGGTCGATGATAAGATCCACGCCCGCTCCACCGGTCCCTACTCCCTCGTCACGCAGCAGCCGCTGGGCGGCAAGGCGCAGTTCGGCGGTCAGCGCTTCGGCGAAATGGAAGTCTGGGCGCTCGAAGCCTACGGCGCCGCCTATACGCTGCAGGAGATCCTGACCGTGAAGTCCGACGACGTGGTCGGCCGCGTCAAGACCTATGAAGCAATCGTCAAGGGCCTGAACGTCCCGAAGTCCGGCGTGCCGGAATCCTTCAAGGTGCTCGTCAAGGAGCTGCAGGCGCTGGCGCTCGACGTGACCGTCTATGACGAGGACGGCGTGATGATCGACCTGAAGCAGGACTACGACGACGGCGAAGAGGAAGGCTACGTGAACGAGGACGAGGCCGGCGTGATCATCAACGACATGGAAGGCGCGGACGGCTATACCGTCGGTGAGCGCGACCTGGACGATGAGGACGACGACGCGGATTTCTATAAGGGCGCCTCGACCATGGATTTCAACTCCGGCTTTGAGCTGGACGCTGCGGACGATACCTTCGTTACCGACAACTTCGGCGCAGGGCTCTTCGACGACGACAGCTTCGGCTACGACGAATAACAGTGACATTACATTTATATATAATGGAAGGAGAGCCTGCCGATGAATGACGGTGCTGTGACCGTAAAAAGATATACGGAAGAAAACTACAACGAGCTCAACTTTGAGTCCATTAAAATAGGGCTTGCTTCCCCCGATGCGATCCGCGAGTGGTCCTACGGCGAGGTCAAAAAGCCCGAGACCATCAACTACCGCACCCTGAAGCCCGAGCGCGACGGTCTGTTCTGCGAGCGGATCTTCGGGCCCACCAAGGACTGGGAGTGCCACTGCGGCAAATATAAGCGCATCCGCTTCAAGGGCAAGATCTGCGAGCGCTGCGGCGTGAAGATCACCAAGGCCAAGGTCAGACGCGAGCGCATGGGGCACATCGAGCTTGCCTGCCCGGTTTCCCACATCTGGTATTTTAAGGGTATCCCGTCCAGAATCGCCACGATCCTGAACGTCAGCCCCAGAGACCTCGACAAGGTCCTGTATTTTGCCAAGTACATCGTGATCGATCCCGGCGATACGCCGCTGCAGAAGTATCAGGTCATTTCCGACAAGGAATACGAGGATATGGCGGAAAAGTACGACGCGGAATCCTTCGTCGCCAAAATGGGCGCCGAGGCCGTGAAGGAGCTGCTGCAGGAGATCGACGTGGAGGAGCTTGCCGCCGAGCTGCGCGAGGAGCTGGAGCACGCCGGCGGTCAGAAAAAGGAGCGGATCCTCAAGCGCCTTGAGGTCGTGGACGCGTTCCGCATCTCGGGCAACCGCCCCGAATGGATGATCCTGGACGTGATCCCCGTGATCCCGCCGGATATCCGTCCCATGGTGCAGCTCGACGGCGGCCGCTTTGCGACCTCCGACCTCAACGACCTGTACAGAAGAGTCATCAACCGCAACAACCGCCTGAAAAAGCTGCTGGAGCTCGGCTCCCCCGAGATCATCGTGCGCAACGAAAAGCGCATGCTGCAGGAGGCGGTGGACGCGCTGATCGATAACGGCCGCCGCGGCAGACCCGTCACCGGCCCCAACAACCGTCCTCTGAAGTCCCTGTCCGATATGCTCAAGGGCAAGCAGGGCCGTTTCCGTCAGAACCTGCTGGGCAAGCGCGTCGACTATTCCGGCCGTTCCGTTATCGTCGTCGGTCCGGAGCTCAAGATCTATCAGTGCGGCCTGCCCAAGGAAATGGCGCTGGAGCTGTTCAAGCCCTTCGTCATGAAGCGCCTTGTGGAAAAAGAGGAAGCCAAGAATATCAAAAACGCGAGAAAGCTCGTCGATAAGGCCGGTCCCGAGGTCTGGGACGCGCTGGAAATCGTGATCAAGGACCATCCCGTCATGCTGAACCGCGCGCCCACGCTGCACCGTCTGGGCATTCAGGCGTTCGAGCCGATCCTGGTCGAGGGCCGCGCCATCAAGCTGCACCCGCTGGTGTGCACCGCGTTCAACGCCGACTTCGACGGCGACCAGATGGCCGTCCACGTACCGCTGTCCGCCGAGGCGCAGGCGGAGGCCCGCTTCCTGATGCTGGCCGCCAACAACCTGCTCAAGCCCTCCGACGGCAAGCCCGTCACAGTGCCCACGCAGGACATGGTCCTGGGCTCCTATTACCTGACCACGGTCAAGGAGCACGAGCCCGGCGCCGGTCACGTCTATAAGGATGAAAACGAGGCCGTCATGGCTTACGACGAGGGCTCCCTCGGCCTGCACGCGCCCATCCGCATCCGCTTTACCAAGGAGATCGACGGCGTGACCTATTCCGCCCTCGTCCCCACCACCCTCGGCAAGGTGATCTTCAACCATCCCGTCCCGCAGGATCTGGGCTTTGTCAAGCGCGACCCGAGCGATCCGCTGTCCATGCTCGCGCTGGAGGTCGACTTCCTGGTCGATAAAAAGAACCTCGGCAAGATCATCGAGCGCTGCATCTCCGTCCACGGCACCAATATCGCCGCCGACGTGCTGGACCGCATCAAGAACCAGGGGTATAAGTATTCCACCATCAGCGGCATCACCGTGTCCGTCTTCGACGCGATCATCCCCGAGGCGAAGAACAAATATATCGAGGACGCGCAGGCGAAGGTCGACGAGGTCATGAAGCATTATCGCCGCGGTCTGCTTTCCGACGGCGAGCGCAGCCAGCAGGTCATCCGCATCTGGACCGAGTGCACGAACAAGGTCTCGAAGGAGCTCAAGGATAACCTCGATATCATGAACAACCCCATCCACATGATGATCGACTCCGGCGCCCGCGGTTCTGCTTCGCAGCTCAACCAGCTTGCCGGTATGCGCGGTCTGATCGCCAACACCGCCGGTCAGACGATCGAAATCCCCATCCGCTCCAACTACCGCGAGGGCCTGTCCGTCGTCGAATACTTCATCTCCTCCCGCGGCGCCAGAAAGGGCCTTGCCGATACCGCGCTTCGTACCGCGGACTCCGGTTATCTGACCCGCCGTCTGGTCGACGTCTCGCAGGAGGTCATCATCCGCGAAAACGACTGCCACTGCAAGCACGGTCTGGAGGTCAGCAATATCATCGGCGCGGGCAACGACGACGACAACGTCATCGAAAGCCTGGTCGAGCGTCTGACCGGGCGCTACCTGCTCGATAACCTCGTGGACGAGAACGGCGAGCTGATCATGGATAACGACCATATGCTCTCCGAGGCCGACGCCAAGAAGATCGTCGCCGCGGGTTACAAGAAGGTCACGATCCGTTCGCTGCTCACCTGCGAGGCCCGTCAGGGCGTGTGCAAGCGCTGCTACGGCAAAAACCTTGCCACGGGCAGAAGCGTTTCCATCGGCGAGGCGGTCGGCATCATCGCCGCCCAGTCCATCGGCGAGCCCGGCACGCAGCTTACCATGCGTACGTTCCATACCGGCGGCGTTACCACCACAGCCGATATCACCCAGGGTCTTCCCCGCGTCGAAGAGCTGTTCGAGGCCAGAAAGCCCAAGACGCTTGCCATCCTTGCCCGCATCGGCGGCACCGTCTCCTTCGTGGAGGGCAAGAAGGGCGCCGAGAACATCCTGATCTCGGGCGAAGAGGGCAGAGAGGAATACACCATCCCCTACGGCTACAGAAAGACCGTGGAGGAGGGCGACGTGGTCGAAAAGGGCGCGGAGCTGACCGAAGGCTCCGTCAACCCGCACGATATCCTTGAGGTCCTCGGCGTGGAGGCCGTGCATAATTATCTGATCCGCGAGGTGCAGCGCACCTACCGCGGGCAGGGCGTTGACGTCAACGATAAGCACATCGAGGTCATCGTCCGGCAGATGATGCGCAAGGTCCGCGTGATTGAGCCCGGCGATACGAACCTGCTGCCCGGCTCCACCGTGGAAAAGAACGAGTTCCGCCGCGCCAACGAGGAAGCGAGAAAGGCCGCCGAAGCCGAAGGGCGCGTCTGCATCGAGGCCACAAGCGAGCCCGTCCTGCTCGGCATCACCAAGGCGTCCCTTGCCACCGACTCCTTCCTGTCCGCCGCATCCTTCCAGGAGACCACCCGCGTGCTGACCGACGCCGCCATCAAGGGCAAGGTCGATCCGCTGCTCGGCCTGAAGGAAAACGTGATCATCGGCAAGCTGCTGCCCTCCGGTACCGGCATGAAGTGCTATTCCGACGTCGAGATCGTGTGCACCGAGCCGCAGGATGAGGCCATGGAAGCCTATGGGTTGGATAATTTAGACGAAAATTTCGTAAAAACTTTGTAAATCTGTACGAATATTTTTTCAAAAAGTGTTGACAAACTGCCAACCGGGATGATAAAATGTTCAAGTGTGCAAAGTTCACGAAGGTCATTGGGGGAGCGTTGCATAACGCTCCCTTTTATGATACATATTTTATATGCAAGGAGGTGCCATAAATTGCCAACCTTTAACCAGCTCGTTCACAATTCGAGAAAGTCTCTGGAAAAGAAGTCCAAGGCTCCCGCGCTCGGCAAGGGTCTCAACTCCAAGAAGAACGTGATGACCGATCACAATTCTCCGCAGAAGAGAGGCGTTTGCACCGTCGTGAAGACCGACACGCCCAAGAAGCCCAACTCCGCACTGAGAAAGCTCGCAAGAGTCCGGCTGACCAACGGGATCGAGGTTTCCGCTTATATCCCCGGCGTCGGTCACAACCTGCAGGAGCACTCCGTCGTTCTGATCAGAGGCGGCCGTGTAAAGGACCTTCCCGGTGTGCGTTACCACATCATCAGAGGGACCCTCGACGCGCAGGGCGTCAACGGCAGAATGCAGGCCCGTTCCAAGTACGGCGCAAAGAAGGCGAAGGCCAAGAAAAAGTAATTCTTCGGGAATTACAAAAATCTGACCGCAAGGTCATCTATCGAACAGACAAATTCTTCTTGCATCCCATTTCCAATGTGAGATTTATATATAGATATAAGTCCTCCCATTGGCGCAGCGAGAGCTTTGTCACTCGAGTACCTATGATATCATTATAATTATGAAGGAGGGAAGCGAAGTGCCAAGAAGAGGCAATATCGCAAAACGTGACGTTTTGCCCGATCCGCTTTACAACTCAAAGCTTGTGACGCGCCTGATCAACTCCGTGATGTACGACGGGAAAAAGGGCGTCGCGCAGAAAATCGTCTATGATGCCTTCGGCATCATTGAGGCGAAGACCGGTAAAGAACCCCTTGAGGTGTTCGAGGCCGCGATGGAAAACGTAATGCCGATCCTTGAAGTCAAGGCGCGCAGAGTCGGCGGCTCCACCTATCAGGTGCCGGTCGAGGTCCGTCCCGAAAGAAGACAGACCCTCGGTCTCAGATGGATCACGCTTTATGCGAGAAACCGTTCTGAAAGAACCATGAAGGAAAGACTTGCCAACGAGATCATGGACGCCATGAACCAGACCGGTTCCGCGTTCAAGAAGCGTGAAGATACGCATAAGATGGCGGAAGCCAACAAGGCTTTCTCCCACTTCCGTTGGTAAAAGCTCTCCAACCCCAGCAATCAGTTCGTTTTTTTGGAGGAAATTATGCCCAGGAAGGTATCGCTTGAATTAACCAGAAATATCGGTATTATGGCGCACATCGACGCCGGTAAGACCACGACGACAGAGAGAATCCTTTTCTACACCGGTATCAACCACAAGCTCGGCGAAACGCACGACGGCGACGCGACGATGGACTGGATGGCGCAGGAACAGGAGCGGGGGATCACCATCACCTCCGCCGCCACGACCTGCTTCTGGAAGGACCACCGCATCAACATCATCGACACGCCCGGGCACGTGGACTTTACCGTGGAGGTGGAGCGTTCTCTGCGCGTGCTGGACGGTTCCGTGACCGTTCTCTGCGCGAAGGGCGGCGTGGAGCCGCAGTCCGAAACGGTCTGGCGTCAGGCCGATAAATACCACGTCCCGCGTATGGTATACGTCAATAAGATGGATATCATGGGCGCCAATTTCTATCGCGTCATCGACATGATGAAGGACCGGCTCAAGTGCAACGCCGTGCCCATCCAGCTTCCGATCGGCGCCGAGAGCGATTTCAAGGGCATTATCGACCTTGTGGAAATGAACGCCACGATCTATGACGATAAGGAAGGTCTGAAGACCGAGATCGTCGAGATCCCCGAGGACATGCGCGAGCTTGCCGAGCAGTACCGCGCGGAGCTCATCGAGCATGTCGCGGAGCAGGACGACGCCCTGATGGAAAAGTTCTTCGAGGGCGAGGAGCTGACCACCGAGGAGATCAAGTCCTGCATCCGCAAGGCGACCATCGCGAACGAGATGGTCCCCGTGTGCTGCGGTACCTCTTACCGCAACAAGGGCGTGCAGAAGCTGCTGGACGCGGTCGTGGACTATATGCCCTCGCCGCTCGACATCGGCGCCGTCAAGGGCGTGGACCCCAACACCGGCGACGAGATCGAAAGAGAAGTTTCCGACGACGCGCCTCTTGCCGCTCTGGCGTTCAAGATCGCCGCGGACCCCTACGTCGGGAAGCTGTGCTTTACGCGCGTGTATTCCGGCGTCGCCGTCGCGGGCACCACGGTCTATAACTCCACCAAGGGCAAGAACGAAAGACTCGGGCGCATCCTGCAGATGCACGCGAATCACCGCCAGGATCTGGAGCAGTGCTACTGCGGCGATATCTGCGCCGTCGTGGGTGTGAAGAACACCACCACGGGCGATACGCTGTGCGACGAAAAGCACCCCATCATTCTGGAGCAGATGGAATTCCCGGAGCCCGTTATCCGCGTCGCCATCGAACCCAAGACCAAGGCCGGTCAGGAAAAGATGGGCATCGCGCTGATGAAGCTCTCCGAGGAGGATCCCACCTTTAAGTATTATACCGATGAGGAGACGGGGCAGACCATCATCGCCGGTATGGGCGAGCTGCACCTTGAGATCATCGTGGACAGAATGCTGCGTGAATACAAGGTCGAAGCCAACGTCGGCGCCCCGCAGGTCGCCTACCGCGAGACCATCACGAAGCTCGCCGAAACGGACACCAAATACGCCCGTCAGTCCGGCGGCCACGGCCAGTACGGTCACGTCAAGATGCGCATCGAGCCGAACCCCGAAAAGGGCTTCGAGTTCGTCAACGAGGTCGTCGGCGGCGCGATCCCGAAGGAATTCATTCCCGCGGTCGAGGCCGGCGTTCGCGGCGCCATGCAGACCGGCGTGCTTGCCGGCTACCCGGTCGTGGACGTGAAGTGCACGCTGTACGACGGATCTTATCATGAGGTCGACTCCTCCGAGCTCGCGTTCAAGCTCGCCGGTTCCATGGCGTTCAAGGACGCGATGGCGAAGGCAGCCCCCGTGCTCATGGAGCCCATCATGAAGATCGCCGTTACCGTGCCGGACGATTATCTCGGCACCGTCATCGGCGACATCAACGCCCGCCGCGGCCTGATCCGCGATCAGGAAAACCGCAACGGCGCGACCCAGGTCAACGCCCACGTTCCGCTTGCTTCGATGTTCGGCTACGCCACCGACCTGCGCTCCAAAACGCAGGGCCGCGGGCAGTACGTCATGGAGCCCAGCCACTACGCGCAGGTGCCCAAGAACATTGCGGATTCCATCGGTAAGAAGTAATAAATTCAGGTATATTTTATAAAATACACTTGAAAAGCCCGAAGCAATTTGTTATAATGACTTCGGTTTATGTTAAACTAAAATAAGAAGACCATAAGGAGGACAATTTTCTCATGGCAAAAGCGAAATTCGAAAGAACCAAACCCCATGTAAACATTGGCACCATCGGTCACGTTGACCACGGCAAGACCACTCTGACCGCTGCGATCACCAAGACCCTCGCTATGAAGGGCGGCGCTGCGTTCATGGATTACGCCAGCATCGACAAGGCTCCCGAAGAGAGAGCCCGTGGTATCACGATCAACACCGCTCACGTGGAATATGAGACCGAAAAGCGTCACTATGCGCACGTGGACTGCCCCGGCCATGCCGACTATATCAAGAACATGATCACCGGCGCTGCGCAGATGGACGGCGCGATCATCGTTATCGCCGCGACCGACGGCCCCATGGCGCAGACCAAGGAGCACCTGCTTCTTGCCCGTCAGGTCGGCGTGCCCGCGATCGTCGTTTTCATGAACAAGGTTGACCAGGTCGACGATCCCGAGCTCCTTGAGCTTGTTGAGATGGAGATCCGCGAGACCCTCGCCGAGTACGAGTTCGATGAGAATTGCCCCATCATCCAGGGTTCCGCTCTGAAGGCCCTCGAGTACAACGGCAACGATGTCAACGCCCCCGAGCTGAAGTGCATCTGGGAACTCATGGACGCTGTCGATAATTATATTCCCACGCCCGACCGTAAGGCCGACCTGCCCTTCCTCATGCCTGTCGAAGACGTGTTCACGATCACCGGTCGTGGTACCGTTGCTACCGGCAGAGTGGAGCGCGGCCAGCTGAAGCTCGGTGAATCCGTTGAGATCGTCGGTCTGACCGATGAGAAGAGAACCGTCGTCGTGACCGGTATCGAAATGTTCCGCAAGCTCCTCGACTATGCCGAGGCCGGCGACAATATCGGTTGCCTGCTTCGTGGCGTCAACAGAACCGACATCGAAAGAGGTCAGGTTCTTGCGAAGCCCGGCTCCATTCATCCTCACACCAAGTTCACCGGCCAGGTGTACGTCCTGACCAAGGATGAAGGCGGCAGACATACCCCCTTCTTCAACAACTATCGTCCGCAGTTCTATTTCAGAACCACCGACGTGACCGGCGTCATCACCCTGCCCGAGGGCACCGAGATGTGCATGCCCGGCGATAACGTCGACATGGACGTTGAGCTGATCACCCCCATCGCTATCGAAAAGGGTCTTCGCTTCGCTATCCGTGAAGGCGGCAGAACCGTCGGTTCCGGCGTCGTCATCGACATCGCTGAATAAGCAATTTTAAGAGAATGCCGTCCGCAAGGGCGGCATTTTTTAAAAATGGCGGGACCTGCGGTCGGCATTGTAAGCCGGGCGTTGCCCGGCGGGTGCACGGGTACACGGGTGCGCGGGGGCAGCGGGTCGCACTTGACTTTCTTCCGTGTGTATGGTAGGATGGAGAAAAGGAGGGGAGCGCCATGCGTCTGAAGGGCATATTCGCGCCCAAGAAAAAGAAGGCGTTTGCGCCGAAGGAAAACGTGCCCGTTTGCATCTACGGTCCGCCGGAGATGCTTGCAAAGCGCGGGGGCGACGCGTTTCAGCCGGAGGAGAACGAGCCGATCGACGTTTACGGACCGCCCGCGCCGGACGACGGCGTGATCCTGCAAGGTGAAGAGCAGGCGGATGAATCCCGCCCGTCCTTCGATCCGGAGACGGGTCTTCCGCTGCCGCCCGAGGACGGGGTCGTACCGCCCGCGCCGAAAAAACCGCCCTTCGATCCGCGCCGCAACGTCGCCGTGCCGCTGTACGGTCCGCCGCGCGGGATCCGGAAAACCGAGAAGGAATGACCGTTTGAGTCAATGGAAACGGGAACGCCGCGCCTGCCGCGGCGTTCTGTTTTTTCCTTGCCGGTCTACTTGACGGACCGCGGAAAGTGTGATACACTGAAACCGGAAGAGAAAACCGAAAGGAGCGTACGTATGAAACCGAGAAAGCCCAGCAGGCGCACTGCTGCCGCGATCCTTGCCGGGGGCGTCGCCGCCTCCGCCGTTCTGCTGCCCGGCTGCAACGTGCAGGAGAGTCTGTACGGCCCGCCGCCGACGGACCCCGGTTCCTTTGACCCCGGGACGAACGTGCAGGAGGACGTCTACGGGCCGCCCGACTGGTTCGACGCGTCCGATAATGAAAACGTGGCGCTGTACGGACCGCCGGAGTGGTTCACGTCGCAGGAGCAGGAGGAGACCGCCGACGCGCCCTCCGACTTCTCCCCGGAGGAGAACGAGGCTCCCACGCTCTACGGTCCGCCGGACGTGACGAAAGAGGATGCAGCGGAGCTCTCCACCGCCTTCGTGCCGGAGGAAAATACCGCCGCGCCGCTCTACGGCCCGCCGCCCACGACCGCCGCGAGGGAATGACCATGAAAACGATCAAGGAACGGCATCTGACGCAGCTTGCCGCGTATCACGAAAAGCTCTGCCGCGAGCCGAAGCTCCGTCACCTGTTTCTGGAGCTCACGCTCCGGTGCAACGCCAACTGCTTCCACTGCGGCTCCAACTGCACCTATGAGGGCGACGAAAGCCTGACGGCAGCCGACTACCGCCGCATTTTAGAGGAGGTCAAGGCCGATTTCGGCACCGAGGGGCTGATGCTGTGCATCACCGGCGGCGAACCGCTGCTCAGGCGCGACTTTTTTGAGATCATGGGCACGGCAAAGGACCTCGGCTTCGTCTGGGGCATGACCTCCAACGCCACGCTGATCGACAAAGAGACCGCGCACAGGCTGCGGGAAACGGGCATGCGCACGATCTCCGTTTCCATCGACGGCCTACCGGAGACCCACGACGAGCTGCGCGGGATGCGGGGCGGCTATGAACGCGCCATGCGCGGCGTACAGAACCTGATCGACGAAAACGCGTTCGATGCGGTGCAGATCACCACGGTGTTCAACCACAAAAACATCCGGGAGCTGGAAGCCTTGTTCGAGGTGATGCGCGGGATCGATATCGATTCCTGGCGCGTGGCGGCGCTGGAGCCCATCGGACGGGCGCTGTCCCGCCCCGATCTGATGCTGACCCCCGGGGACGTGCGCACGCTGATGGATTTCACGCGCGAAAAGCGCCGGGCGGGGTACCCCGTGGAATACGGCTGCTCGCACTATCTGGGGCTCGGGTACGAGGCCGAGGTGCGGGACTGGTACTGGCTGTGCAACGCCGGGGTCTACACCGCCTCCATCATGGCGAACGGCGATATTGGCGCGTGCCTGGATATCGAGCGCCGTCCCGAAACGGTGTTCGGCAACGTGAAAACCGACCGGTTTTCGGACGTGTGGAAGCAGGGGTTCGGGATCTTCCGGGGAAATCTCGGCGAAAGGAACGAAACCTGCCGCGCCTGCCCCGACCTGCCCTTCTGCCGCGGCGACGCCGCGCATAGCTGGAACTACGACAAAAACGAACCGATGGTGTGTTATAAAAACGTGCTCTTCTGAGCGCGTTTTTTTTGATCAGGCGAAAATGACCGCCAGCACGTTATACAAAATCGCGCCCGGGATCCCGCCCACGGCAGCCATGCCGAGCGACAGGGCGTTGAGCGGCAGGTTGAACGAAAAGAACGAGCAGACGAAGTCCGCAGCGATCAGCGCCAGCAGCCCCGACATGGCGGAGAGCAGCAGGTGGCGCAGCCGGACTTTCCGAAACGCGTAGAGCAACACGACGATCCCCGTGGGGATCAGCAACAGCAGCAGATGATTCATGCGTCCTCCTTCCGGCGTGAGCGCGCCGGTTTTTCTGTTCAAAATATATGTTCGTCCCTTTGTGAAGTATGCCGAAAATTCCCAATCCGCGAAAACCGATGATTTTTTCCCGGCGGGTATAATAAGATATAGAGAAAACGGATGGGAGGGACGCGCATGAAGAATCACAAGCTGACCTATGAGCAGTATTGCTTTGTGCAGGGCGGCAACGTCGTGTTTGAGGAAACGGTCTATCACAACGGGGAACGCAGCAGAAGGTGCAGCCGGTACGAGGACTGCCGCCGCGCGGGCGGGTGCAAAAATACCGCGTTAAATGCCGAGATCGGCGAAAACGCGGTTGACGGGACCGTCGGTTTTTGATATACTGTGCAGTAGAATGTAACACGAAAGGAAGAGATCAAATGGAGATCCTGTCGTTGACGCCCACTGTCAAACGCGCCATCTGGGGCGGGGAGAAGCTGAGAAAGGACTGGGGTTATCGCACCGACGTGGACCGCCCGGCGGAAGCCTGGCTGCTGTCGTGCCATCCGGACGGCCCCTCGATCGTCAAAAACGGAAAATACGCGGGGCGGACCCTGTCCGAAGCCCTCGCTGCCGAGGGAAAAGCCGTGCTCGGCACACATAACGCCGACAAGCCGGACTTCCCGGTGCTGATCAAGCTGATCGACGCGAAGGAAAAGCTTTCGGTGCAGGTCCACCCGGACGACGCCTACGCCCGCCGCGTGGAGCATGAAAACGGCAAAACCGAGGCGTGGCTCGTGCTGGAGGCCGACCCCGGCGCCGCGCTGGTGTATGGGGTGAACGCCCCGATCGAAAAGGCGGACTTCCGCCGGCATATTGAGGAAAACACGCTGGAGCAGACGCTCAACTTCGTCCCCGTCAAGGCAGGGGACGTGGCGTTCATCCCGGCGGGGACCCTGCACGCTATCGGCGGCGGCATCCTGATCGCGGAGGTGCAGCAGTCCTCCAACACCACCTATCGGGTGTATGACTATCACCGGCAGGAGCCCGACGGCTCCTACCGTCCCTTACATATCGACAAGGCGCTGGACGTGGTGGACCTTGCCGTCCCCACGCGCTCCTTCGCGCCCGCCGGGGCCCCGACCCCCGTTGGCGACGCCCAAAAGACCCTGCTGACCGCCTGCGACTTCTTCTCGATGACCGAGGTGAAGCTGGAAGGGGAGTACGCCGATACCGCGGATGCGACGAGCTTTGTCTCCCTCCTTGTGCTGGAGGGCGAGGGCGAGCTGGAATGCGGGGACGAATTCCTCCCCCTGCATAAGGGCGACAGCATTTTCATCCCCGCCGCCAAGGGCGAATACGAAGTCAAGGGCAGCCTGCGGCTGCTGGAGACCCGTACCTGAGGCGCCGTTATGTCGATCCTGAATTTTCAGAACGTCTGTCTGTCGTTTGCCGACAAGGAGGTCCTGCGGGACGTGAGCTTTTCGGTGGAAAAGGGCGATAAGATCGGGCTCATCGGCAGCAACGGCAGCGGCAAAACCACGCTCTTTCGCCTTGTGACGGAGGAACTGGAGCCGACGGACGGCAAGATTTTCAAAAGCGGTCTGCTGAAAGTCGGCTCCGTGGCGCAGCACGCCTGCGGCGACAGCGACAAAACGGTGTATGAGGAGCTGCTGACCGTGTTCCGTCCGCTGATGGACATGGAGCGGGAGCTGGAGGAGGTCCACCGCAAGGTGGCGCTGACCGACGGCAAGGTGCCGGAGTACCTGCATCTGCAGGACGAGTTGACGAATGCCTTCCAGAACGGCGGCGGGCTGACCTACGTCTCCCGCGCGCATTCGACGCTTGCGGGACTCGGCTTTACCAAGGCGGAGGAGAATTTGCCGGTCTCCGCCCTGTCCGGCGGGCAGCGCACGAAGCTGGCGCTCGGCAAGCTCCTGCTCTCGGAGCCGGAGCTGATGCTGCTGGACGAGCCCACGAACCATCTCGATATCGTCAGCACCGAATGGCTGGAGGATTTCCTGTCCAAATACGCCGGGGCGCTGCTGGTCGTCTCCCATGACCGGTATTTCCTCGATAAGGTCACGTCCAAGACCATGGAGCTGACCGCCTGCCGCCTGTATGCGGCGCCGGGTTCCTATTCGACCTATATGAAAACCAAGGCGCTGCGGTATGAGACGGACAAGCGCGAATACGAAAAGGGCATGCTCGAGATCAAGCGCATCGAAAAGATGATCGAGCAGCAAAAGCAGTTCAATCAGGAGCGCAACTATATCACCATCGCCTCCAAGGAAAAGCAGATCGAGCGCATCCGCGCCACGCTGCCGGAGCTGCCGCCCAAGGAAAAGGAGATGCGCCTGCGCTTTTCGCAGATCGTCCGCTCCGGGGACGAGGTCCTGCACGCCGAGGGGCTGGCGAAGGCCTACGACGGCAAGTCCCTGTTCCGGGACGTGAGCTTTGACCTCAGGCGCGGGGACCGCGTGTTTTTGCTGGGGCCGAACGGCTGCGGCAAGACCACCATGCTCGGCGTGCTGCTGGGGTCCGTCACGCCCGAAGCCGGGTTTGTCCGCTTCGGGCAGAACGTGAAGGTCGGCTACTTCGAGCAGACGCAGCGCGAAATGATGCACGACAAGACCGTGCTGTATGAGATCTACGACGAATTCCCGTCCCTTACGGTGCCGGAGATCCGTTCGCTCTTGGCGGCGTTCCTGTTCCGGGGCGAGGACATCGAAAAGAATATGCGCACCCTGTCCGGCGGCGAACGCGCGCGCGTGGCGCTGCTCAAGCTCATTCTGCGCAAGCCGAACTTTTTGATTCTGGACGAGCCCACGAACCATCTGGACGTCTCCTCCCGCGAGATCTTGGAGGAGGCGCTTGCCTCGTTCGAGGGGACGATTTTGTGCGTGTCGCACGACCGGTATTTCGTCAACCGCCTCGCCACCCGCGTGCTCTCCTTCCGGGGCGACGGCGTGACGCAGATCGAGGGCAACTACGACGCTTACGTCTCCCTCCTGCAGGCGGACGCCGCCGAAAAACCCGCCGCCGCCGTGAAAAAGCCCAACGCCTATTTGCAGCGCAAGGAGGCGGAGCGCGCCGAACGCCTGAAGGCCTCCCGCGTCAAAAAGATCGAGGCAAGGCTTTCCGCCATCGAGCAGGAAAAGGCGGCGCTCGAAACCGCACTCGCCCTGCCCGAGACCGCCGCGGACTACGAAAAGGTGCTCTTCCTCACCGGGCAGCTCACTTCGCTCGGCGACGAGCGCGACGCGTTGGAGGAGGAATGGCTCACCCTCAGCGAATGAGCGGGGGAGACGCATCAAATTGAATGGTTAAACAGAAACAGGAACCGGGATTGCCGATTCCTGTTTTAATTATCTCTTTTATAGGGGGTTCTTTCGGATGTCAGCCCGAGAATATAATCGACGGAAACGCCGTGAAGATCGGACAACTTGATTAGAATCTCTGTTGGGATATCAATATCGCCGCGCTCATAATTGCTGTAAACACGCTGAGAACAGCCGAGTTTTTCTGCAATTTCTCTCTGCGGCATATCAAGATCCTCGCGCAGTTCACGGATTCGTTTGTACATATATAATCACCAAGTTGATTATATATGAATTCTACTGTCTCTATTGACTTTTAGCGAATAATTCGCTAAAATAATCATTGATTAATCAAGATCTTTACTGAAAGGAGGATTGAGCAATTAAGCAATGTTTACGTGCATCTGATACAAGGTTTGTTGAATTCTACTATGAAATATGATAGTTTATTAAAAAAGAAAGGATGCGATTACATGAAATCAATCAAAAGAGTGTTTGCAATACTATTGGCGATGGTCATGATTTTTGGCGTTACGCCAATTATCCCAGTTGAGGCAACGCAGTCTATGGCGCATAATTTTTACAGTGCCACATACAGTTCAGATCCCGGTCAGTATATGGCGAATATCGGTCTGGCTCAGAATGGAAGGAGTCAGGCAAGCTTAGGGTATACTGAAGGTTGGTGTGCGGATTTCATTGGAGATTGTGCAATCAAAGCGAATCAACAAAAAGCAGTTCCTTTATATGGAGCGGTTGCAGGGTTATTAGACAGAGTTCGAGCTGCGGGAGGATATAAAATCTCTTCATCTGAAGTAAAAGCGGGAGATCTTGTTTTTTATTATTGCTCTTACTGCGGTTCCTATACACATGTTGGTCTTGCTGTAAATAATCAACAATCAGTTCAAGGCAATTTGTCTTATCAAGTCATGCAGATTAATCATAGCCATTATTCGGATGCACAGGGGCATACTGTCGGAAATGGTATTTCTATGGTTTTTATTCGGCCTGCGTATTCCGGAACAACACCTGCATATTACCTCGACGTAAATCTTATTGTTGATGGTGTTGAACATAATGACGGGTTCAGCAATGTGACCTTTGACGTTTATATTAACGGTTCGCGTGTAGCGGATAACGTTACGGATTATTATGTGCAGCATCCAAAGGGAACAAAATATGAGATCAAGGATATTCAGGTTTCCGGTTGCTATCGGTATGAACGCGTTACAGGTGATGCGCTGTCCGGAACGATTGGAGACAGGGATCTCAGTGTTGGATTGGCAGTCAATACCTACCATTATTACGGGGCATGGACCCGTTTGAATGACTCTCAGCATCAGCATGTATGTTCTCGCTGCTCGAAGACAGAGACTGCAAACCATACATGGGATAACGGTGCTGCCAATCCTGCGTATAATACCTGTACGGTTTGCGGGGCAAAGATATCCCGGACTGTGGTCGTTTCCATTCGACCTGCGGGAGGAATTTGGAATGGTTCAGCGGAGGAGCAAAATTTTGATTATGTTCCCGGAACAGTTATTGATCTTGGAAAGCCCACAAGAGAAGGATACGATTTTGTCTGTTGGCGTATTGATTATTCGGGAACCGGTCATCTTTTGGAGCCATGGGGAGAACCGTTGCATTATGATCCCTCTTTCAGTCATTCTTATAGCGATATTAAGGTGTATAATCTGAAAGAGAATGACAGTGTTTCTGTTTCCAGCATCCCGAGAACCAGCGACGCTCAAACTTCAAGCGCCAATATGCTGGAGATTAAAACAACGGGAGAAGCTTCACCGGGAATCGGAGGCTTTTATCAATTGACAAGTTCTGCCCCTTCTGCGGTGTTTTATCACATGATTGTCGCAAAAATCCCTGTTGGTTATAAGATCGAAAGAGCATCTAACGCGACCGGTGACGGCGCTGAGCATACTTGGATTACTTCACAGGAAGGCACCGGGGAATTCGAGGTTTATATTTATAAAACAACTTGCGGTTCAACCGGATCATTCAGCACATTTGGTCATGTATATCTTTCCGGTCCTGCCGCATCCGCAAGTGAACCGGTTGTCTGGTATGTCAGCTATTCAGAAGTTTTCAACGCGACGAATGTGAAAAACAGCAGAGAAACATATACGGTTGGAACAGGTCTTGGATATATTCGTGCGATTTGGAAGAAAGGACACACTTGGGATGACGGGACTGTGACCAAGGCCCCGACGTGTTCGGCAGAAGGCGTCAGAACCTTTACCTGTTCTATTTGCGGGGAGACGAAAACCGAATCGCTTCCCATGATCCCGCATACGGATGCAAACGGCGACGAATACTGTGATTCTTGCGGAGCGTTCCTTGGGACCGGAACGGTCTCACTTCAGCTTCTTGAAATGGACGCCGAACAGGTGAAAGTCGGATTGTATTATGATAATTGCGTTGGCTTGAAGAGCATTGATTTAAAGATTGATTTTGATAACAGTATCCTGCATTTTTATGAGTTACAAACAGGGAAAGACGCAGAGAACGCCGAGTATCATAGATCCAGACCGAATTGGTATACTGCCGAGTTTAATTGCGACCGGGACTCGGATTTAAATTGCGTGAAGTACGCCGCTTATTTCAAGACGTCTCTTTGGCGCTCCGAACAATGGGAAGAAGAAGGGATTCCCGGCGTAAACGGCGAGCATTTTGAGGCTGCAATCCTGACTTTTGACGTTGCGGACTTTCATGCGGATTCCACGGAGCTTACGCTTTCCATTACCAATATCGGCGGAATTGATCCGAATTGCAATTCTCTTACCTTAAACCTGCCGAAGCCTCATGAGCATACGTTCGGACCTTGGAGCGTTACGGTGCCTGCCACTTGTTTGGAGAGTGGGGAACGCGTATGCACCTGTACCGTTTGTGGAGAGACGAAAACCGAGACCGTCCCCGCCCTTGGGCATGACTGGTCCGCGTGGGTGAAGCTGGATGAAACGTATCATCAGCGCGTGTGCGGGCGCAGCGCCTCCCACGTGGAGACAGCCGCGCATGAATGGGACGATGGTGTGCGTGTGAGCGGCGGCACGAAGTATACGTGCGCGACCTGCTCGGCGACGCGTACCGTGGAGGACCCGACTCCCGTCGAGACCGATCTGGATATTGAGGTCGCCTCCGTGAAGACGCAGGCGGGGGAGACCGTCACGCTGGACGTGTATATCACCAAGGCCGCGCCGGTCAACTATCTGCGCCTGACCCCCACCTATGACAAAACCGTGCTGACCCTGACCGAGGTCAGAAACGGAGACCTGTTCGATACGCTGGAAAAGGGCACGTCCTTCCTGTTCAACGCGGAATCCGACATCAACGCCACCGGACTGCTGGCGACGCTGACCTTCACCGTCGCCGAGGGCGCCGAAGCCGGCGATTACGAGATCGGCCTGAGCGTGAAGGAAGCGTGGGATTATAACGAAGACCTGCTGCACGTGGGCGTGACGCCCGGCGTGATCACCGTGCGCGACTTTATCTATGGCGACGTGAACGGCGACGGCGTGATCGACGGCCGCGACCTTGTGCGCCTGCGCAAATACCTTGCGAATCTGGACGAGACGACCGGGGTCTCCGCCGTGGAGATCTTCCCCGGCGCGGACTGCACCGGCGACGGAACCGTGGACGGCCGCGACCTGATCCGCCTGCGCAAGTACCTTGCGAATTACGATGAGGAGACCGGCACGTCCCCGATCGTGCTCGGTCCGTAAGGAGGCGTCGTTATGAAAAAGCTGCTTGCGATCCTGTTGACGCTTTGTCTGTGTCTGTTCGAGGCGCTGCCCGCCTTCGCCGCCGCCCCGGCGCTGACCGCTTCTTCCGTCAATGCCGCCCCCGGGGAGCCCTTCGACCTCCCGCTGAAAATCGAAAACAACCCCGGCTTTTGTTACCTCAAAATCACCTTTACCTATGACGCGGACCTGCTGACGCTGGAAGCCGTAACAAACGGCGCGGTCAGCACCGACGCTTTTACCGTAACGGACAAGGCCCTGCAATGGGATTCCGACGCGGACGTGACAGCCTCCGGCGTGCTGGCGACCCTGCGCTTCACCGCAAAGCGGGCGGGGAGCGCGACCGTGACCTTCAAGGTCGTGGGCTGCTATAACTACGACGAGGCGACCGTCCCCCTCGCCGGGACAGCCGCCGCCGTGACGGTTGCCGCGCCGCACGTGCACGACTTCGGCGCGTGGACCTACCTTGACGAAACGCTTCACCGCCGCGTGTGCAAGTCTGATTCTTCGCATACCGAGACCGCGCCCCACAGTTGGGACGCCGGGAAGGTGACGGCGCAGCCGCGCTGCGCGGTCGTGGGCGTGAAGACCTATACCTGCACCGTCTGCGGCGGCACGCGGACCGAGGAGCTGCCCGCGCTGGAGCATGCCCCCAAAACAGTTCCCGGCAAGCCCGCGACCTGTACCGAAGCGGGCATGACCGACGGCGTTGTGTGCGCGACCTGCGGCGAGATCCTGATCGCGCAGACCTCCGTTCCCGCCCTTGGGCACGATTGGTCCGCCTGGACCGTGACCGTGGAGCCGACCGAGACCGCCGAAGGGACCGAGACGCGCACTTGTAATCGCTGCGGGGAAACGCAGTCCCGCGCGATCCCGAAGCTGGAGCCGGTCAGCGAGCCGACCGATCCGAGTGAGCCGACCGATCCGAGTGAACCCACAGATCCGAGTGAACCCACAGATCCGAGTGAGCCGACCGATCCGACCGACCCGAGTCAGCCCTACCCCGTGTGCGTCCCCGGCGACGTGGACCTTGACGGCAAGGTGACGGCCTCCGACGCGCGGCTTGCGCTGCGGCGGGCTGTGGAGCTGGACGATCACCTGAACGCGCAGCAGCTTTTGAACGCCAACGTGGACGGCGACGATAAGATCACCGCCTCCGACGCGCGCCTGATCCTGCGCGCCGCCGTGGGACTGGAAACGCTGTAAGCAATCAGGGAAAAACGAAAAGGAGATCCGGGCGGATCTCCTTTTTGACTGTGTGTATACGTGATTTTATTCCGTGATGCGGATGGTGATGACGCCGTCTCGCGCGACGGAGACGTTGAAGATCTTTTCGGCGACGAAGCCCGCGTCCCACGAGGTGGCATAGCGGAAGGCGACGGTGGTGACGCCGACGCCCACGCCCCGGAAGTTGAAGCGGTGGTTCCCTGCCGCGGCGTCGAGCTGCTCGCTTTGCAGCCGCAATACGCCCGGGTTTTCGATCCGGCAGATCCAGCGGCTGGCGGAATTCGGATTCGCGTTGAACTCGATGAAGGACAGCGTTTTGTTATCGGAAATGCGCACGGAGGTATCCGCGTCCTCCGCGTCGCCGGGGCGGGTGGTCTGCTCCGGGATCGTGAACTCCCCGTGGCCCACCGGGACCAGATCGCCGTTCTGCCAGATATAGTCCGTTGTGAGGAGCTGCGTGGCGCCGCGCCGGTCGGAGCTGGTCACGCGCTGGCGCTGCGCGTCAAACGCCGGGGAGGGGATGGAGGACAGCGGCAGGTAATAGCGGAAGCGGTGCGCCGCCATATCCCACAGCCAGCAGAAATAATAGGAATTGAAGCCGGACCGGGTATAGAGCAGCATGAAGTCCGTATAGCCGTCGAAATTGATGTCGCCCGCCAGCAGCTCCACGGCGCCGGTGGGGTCTTCCTCCTCTACAAAATCGGGCGATTCTTCGTCCTCGTCTTCATCCTCGTCGTCGTACCAATCCTCGTCGTCCTCCTCCGGGTCGATCGGGTCGCCGTTTTCGTCCGTTTCGTCCTCGTATAAAAAGGCCTCGCGCTCGTCCGCGCCCGCGGGCTTATAGCCCTCCGCGTACATGGTGAACAGCAGGTCGCCCAGCGGGTCGATGATCGCAAGCCGGTCCTGCTGGTAATACAGCATCAGCCGCCCGTAGATCTCGGAATTGAACGCGCCGAGGTAGGTGGCGGCGTTTTCGTTGAATTCCAGCGACGGCAGTTCGGGATCCATGCCCGGCAGCGTGGTGAGGGGCACGCCGGTGGGCTGGGTATAGACCGGCGCGTAGGGGTCGATATAATTCGGCACCGTGTTCGGCGTCTCCTGTTGAATCCGCTGTCGGCAGCCGGTCAGCGGCAGCAGCAGCGTCCCCGCCAGGAGGATCGAAAGAAAGCCTTGTTTTTTCATAGCGCAGCTCCGTTTCGGATTGGGATTTCGGGTGGGAAACTTCCGGATAAACTTATGAGTATATTCTACCAAACCGCGCCCGGATTTTCAAGAGAAAAAACGCGAATCCTGTAAACCCGTCTTGACAAACGGCGAAAATTAGGGTACACTTGAAGCATGAACCAAGAAAGGAGTTTTATGTATGAAGAAATTTTTCAAGGATTTCAAAGAGTTCGCGCTCAAGGGCAATATCCTGGATATGGCCGTCGGCGTGATCATCGGCGGCGCGTTCGGCAAAATCGTGACGAGTCTTGTCAGTGATATCATCACGCCCCTGATCAGCCTTCTGACCGGTTCCTCCACGTTCGCGGGGCTCAAGCACGTTTTTAAGCCGGAGGTTTTCCACCTCGAAGATGGCGAAAAGGTGATTGATCAGGCTGAGATCGCCCTGACCTACGGTCAGTTCCTGCAGAACATCATCGACTTCCTGCTCATTGCGCTTTCCATCTTCATCGTGCTGCGCATCATCATGAACGTGAAGAAAAAAGCGGAAGCCCTTGCCAAGAAGAACAAGGAAGAGGAAGAAGCCGCTCCCGAAGAGACCGAGCTCGATATCCTCAAGGAGATCCGCGATTCTCTCGTCAAGAAGGAAGACGAAGCGGACAAGAAGTAAATCCATACCCCATAAAAAAAGAGCCCTCGCGGCTCTTTTTTTTGACGTCTTTTTCAGAACGTGACCGTCAGCGGGATCTCGAGATAGCGTTCGTCCGCCGCGTCGGCGGTCATGCCGGAGCGGTAGTGCAGCACCAGTGTCGGGGATAGCTCCGTTGTGCCGTCGGCATGAAAACGCGCGGTGACGGTGAGGGTTAGCGGCACGGCCTTGCCGTCCTCCACCGGCAGGAACACGCCGCCCTTTTTGAGCGCGCCCGCGCCCGTCGCGTCCGCGACCGAAAGGGAATCAAGGTCCAGTCCCTCCAGCGAAATATCCAGCAGCCGGGCGTAAAAGTCCGGCTCGGTTTTTACCAGCGTCACGGTCGTTTCCAGCTCGAAGGTCCCGTCCTCGGACGCGTCCGGATCGAACGAAAAGACGGTGTTCTCCACCGTGATATCCATGCGGTCCACGAGCTTGCGCACAAATGCGCCCGTCGCCTCCCGCGGGGTGCGGGACGCGATCACGGCGCCCGCCGTCACGGTTGCAAGCAGCAGCGCCAGCAGGACGGTAAAACGGTTCTTTTTCGTCTTCATAGTCTTCACCCAATTCGATTGTAATATGCGGAGTGGCGCTTGTCAAGCGTCAAATTCACGCAGCCGTTCCAAAAACTGACGCTTTGTCAGAAAGGCGTTGAGCATTTGCAGCAGGCTGCCCCCGGTCAGGCGCTGCGGCAGCCCCAGAAACGTCAGGAACGCGCGCCGCCGGTCCGCCGCGTTCGCCCCGCCGGTCAGCCCGGGTCCGTGTTCGCGTCGCCCTGCGCCTCGCGGAAGACGCCCGCTTTTCGCAGGGCCTCCCGCAGCGCGTCGGTCTCCATGCCCTCCACGCCGAGCTTGCCTTCCTTGGAGGGGGCCTCCTTGCGGCGCTCCTTGCCGTAAACGTCCGGAATGTAGACCTGCAGGATATCCGCGTCCTGCCCCGCGATATTGCGGATGAAATGGCGGATCTGAAAGCCTGCCGCGTCCGAATCCGTGATCACGATCAGCCCCCGCTCGGCGGCGGCCTTCCGGATGAAGCGCTGCTTTTCCTTATCCTTGAACACGCCGAAGCCCTCGGTCGTCATGATCGGGGCGTCCAGCAGCGGGGCGAGGCGTATTTTATCGTATTTGCCCTCCACGAGGACGAGTCTGTCGGTATGGAACATCACGAAAGCCTGCAGATCAGCTCCGTCAGGAGCGTTTCGGGGTCGAAGGCGCGGGACTTGGTGGTCACGTCCGCGTCCAGCAGAATCTCGAGGGACTCGCGCAGCCGCGCGGACGGGAGCTTCCCGACGTAGGGGGCGACCTTCTGGACCGCGAAGGCGGATTTATAGCCGAAGGCTTCGGCAAAATCCCGGTAGCCGCGCCCGACCTGCTTTGCGGCGCTGAGCCGGTAGAGGTTGACGTAGGCGGAGGAGAGCGCCCCGATGATGGATTGCACGGCGACCTTGCGGCGCAGCAGCTCGAACGCGGCGGCAAGCGCGGTATCCGGATCGCCGGAGAGGATGGCCCCGCTGATATCGAACACCGAGGCTTCCACCGTTTTGGTGACGACCGCGTCGATCATGTCGCGCGTGATGGGCTGTTTATCGGCGTAGGCGCACAGCTTGCCGATCTCGCCAAGCAGGTGCCCGGTATCGTCGCCCGTGACGTCTAAAAGGTACTGTGCGTTTTCGGGGCTCAGCTCGCAGCCGCGGTCCTTGGCGCCCTTTTGCAGCATGCGCAGCAGGCGGGCGCCCGTGCGGTGGGAGAGGTCCGCGCAGACGCCTGCTTTGGCGAACAGGTCGATCACCGGCGTCCACTTCGGGAAGTCGTAATTGTTTCGTGTGAAGTCGAGGGTGGGGTAGGAGAAGAGCAGCACGGTGGAATCGGGCACGCCCGCCAGCTTTTCCCCGAACGCGGCAAGCTCCTTGGCGGAGAGCTGCTGCAGCGGAAAGTCCTTCACCAGCAGGCAGGTGCGGTCCGTCATCACGGGCAGGTTGTCCGCGTCCGCCAGAATCCCGTCGAGGTCCGCGTCGTCCCCATACTCGTGGAAGTTGAAAAAGCGCAGGGCGTCGTCGCCGAGCACGGCGCCGACCAGCCGGTCGGTATACACCCGCTTCATATAGCCGTCGTCGCCGAACAGCAGGAAAATATGCTCCCGAAAGCCCGCCTTGAGCTTTGCGGCAAGCTGTTCTTCGGTGATCAGCATCCCTTCGCCTCCTTTACAGAATGTGCAGCCGGAACCGGTCCCGCGCAGGACCGATCTCCCGGAGCGTGTGCGCGTCGGTCCCGACGCGGAACTCCGCGCCGGGGCTCCTGCGGGAAATACCGCCCTTGTCAGGGCGCTTTCCCCGTCAGACCTGCAGGGTCTTCAGCGTGTCCTCCAGCGCGTCCAGGGCGTTTTGCCCGGGCAGGATGCGCACGGAATAATAGGGCTTGAGCCCCGCGTTGGCGGAGACGCGCCCGCGCAGGACGGACAGCTTTTTCAGCGTCTCCTTCTCGATCGAAGGGACGAACAGGATCAGGGCGTTCCCGCGCTGGGTGATCTCGCTGATATTGTTGTCGGCGGCGGTGTTTTTCAGCAGGGCGACCTTGATGAGCCCCAGCGCCGCCTTCGGCGGTTCGCCGTAACGGTCGATCAGCTCGTCCGTCACGTCCATGGCGTCCGCCTCGGTATGGATATCCGCAATGCGCTTGTAGATCGCGATGCGCTGCGGGTAGCTTTCAATATAGCTTTCGGGGATGTGCGCGTCGATCTGGATATCGACCTGGCAGTCGCGTTTCGGCACGTAGGCCGTTTCCCCGTTTTTGAGCATGGCGACGGCTTCGCTGAGGAGCTCGAGATACAGATCGTAGCCGACGGCTTCAATATGCCCGTGCTGCTCGGCGCCCAGCATGTTGCCCGCGCCCCGGATCTCGAGGTCGCGCATGGCGATCTTGAAGCCGGAGCCGAACTGGCTGAACTCCCGGATCGCGGTCAGCCGCTTTTCGGCGATCTCGGACAGCTCCTTATCCCGCCGGAAGGTGCAGTAGGCGTAGGCGCGGCGGGTGGAACGCCCCACGCGGCCGCGGATCTGGTGGAGCTGCGCAAGGCCCATGCGGTCCGCGTCCTCAATGATCAGCGTGTTCACGTTCGCCACGTCCACGCCGGTTTCGATGATGGTGGTGCACACCAGAATGCGGATCTCGCCCTCCAGCAGCTGCTTCCACACGGCGGACAGCTCGTTTTCGTTCATCTTGCCGTGGGCGATCCCGATCTCCACGTCCGGGAAGAGCTTGCCGATCGCGGCGGCGGTCTCCTCGATGTCCTGCACGCGGTTGTGGAGGTAATAGACCTGCCCGCCGCGCCGCAGCTCCTTGGCGATCGCCTGCTCGATGATCAGCCAGTCGTGCTCGATCACGAAGGTCTGCACGGGGTAGCGGTCCATGGGCGCTTCCTCGATCACCGAAAGGTCGCGGATGCCCATCATCGCAAAGTTCAGCGTGCGCGGGATCGGCGTCGCCGAAAGGGTCAGCACGTCCACGGCGGGGAATTTTTCCTTCAGCTTTTCCTTCTGCGCCACGCCGAAGCGCTGCTCCTCGTCCACGATCAGCAGCCCGAGGTCCTTGAACACCACGTCCTTTGAGATCAGGCGGTGCGTACCGACAAGGATGTCCACCGCGCCGGACCTCACGTTCTTCAGCGTCTCCTTCTGCTGCTTCGGGGAGCGGAAGCGGCTGATCATGTCCACCTCCACCGGGAAGGTATCCATCCGGTGCAGGATGGTGCGGTAGTGCTGCAGCGCCAGGATCGTGGTCGGCACAAGGATCGCCACCTGCTTGCCGTCGCACACCGCCTTGAACGCGGCGCGCAGCGCGACCTCGGTCTTGCCGAAGCCCACGTCCCCGCACAGCAGGCGGTCCATGGGGCAGTTTTTCTCCATGTCGCCCTTGATCTCGTCCACGCAGCGGAGCTGGTCGTCGGTCTCCTCGAACTCAAAGCGCCGCTCAAAGTCGTTCTGCATGTCGATATCCGGCGAAAAGGCGTAGCCCGCGGTCGCCTGCCGCGCGGCGTAGAGCCTGATCAGGTCCGCGGCGATATCCTTCACGGCGGCGCGCACGCGGGTCTTGGTCTTTTCCCAGTCCCCGCTGCCGAGGCGGTTGATCTTCACGGTCCTTGCGCCGTCCTCCTCGTGGGGGCCGACGTATTTTGAAACCAGCTCCAGCTTCGTGACGGGTACGTAGAGCATGTCGCCCTTCGCGTAGCGGATCTTGAGGTAGTCCTTGGTCACGCCCTCCATCTGCACCTGCTCGATGCCGTCGAAAATGCCGATGCCGTTGACGTTGTGGACGATATAGTCGCCCTTGTGCAGCTCCTCGAGGGAGTGAAAGGCGTTGGGGTCGCGCTTCGGCTTTGCGCTCTGGCGGCGGCGCGTGCTTTTGACGTCGCGCCCGTAGGAGATCACGGTCATTTTCGCCGCGCTGTATTCAATGCCGCCGGACACCGCGCCGGTCAGTACGTGCGCCTGTCCCCGGGCGAACAGCCCGGGCTTGTCGCCGTGGAACACGGCGGGCACGCCGTCCTCCACCAGCGATTTCATGATCCCCTCGGCGTATTTTTCGGTGCCGCAGAAGACCAGCACCGCGTAGTTCTTGCGCAGCAGCGGCTCCACGTCCTCCAGCAGGAGCTGATAGGAGCCGTCCCAGCGGGAGATGCCGCCGATCTCGTAGTTGACGAGATCCCTGACCGGGGTGTCGAAGGAGCCCCGGGTGAAATTGTCGATATAAACGGTTTTGCCGCGCTCATAGGCGCGCACCACGTCGGTGAATTCCGCCGTGTAGCCCTCCAGCCCCCGGCACAGCACGCCGTCGGCGTACAGGGCCTTGATCTCCTCGTAAAGCTGCCGGTTGACGGCGGTCACGCGCTCCTTGACCGCGCCGGATTCGCACACCAGCAGCAGCGCTTCGGGCAGGTAGTCGCGCACCGTGGCCGTTCCGGGGTAGGCGAGGGGCAGGTATTTGTCCGTCGCGCCGGGCACGAGGCCTGCCTCCAGCAGCTCGATATCTTTTTGCAGGTTCTCCTTCGCCTTCGCGCCCGCTTTGCCCTTCAGCGTGCCCGCAAGCGTTTTCAGCGCGCCGATAAACGCGGCCGTCGAGTCGAACAGCACCTCGCTGCACGGCGTGATCTCAAGCCGGGACAGGCTGTCCGTGCGGCGCTGCGTCAGCACGTCGAACAGGGAGATCGAGTCGATCTCGTCGTCCCAGAACTCCATGCGCACAGGCGCGTCGCCCCCGGCGGGGAACACGTCCAGAATGCCGCCGCGCACGGAGAACTGCCCGGGACCCTCCACCATCTCGCTGAAGGAATAGCCCGCCGCGATCAGCCTTTCGCGCAGGGCGTCCGGCGCGATCACCTGCCCGGTGCGCAGGGTCAGGATGCGCTTTCGCAGGCTTTCCGGCGGCAGGGTGCGCTGGATAAACGCCTCCGCCGAGCACACCAGCACCGGCGCCTCGCTCTCCAGCGCCGTGCGCAGCGCCCCGATGCGGAGCTGCTCATAGTCGCGCCCCGCGCTTTCCACGTTCTGAAAGGTGAAGTCCCGCGCGGGATAATAGACGGCCTTCGTGCCGTAAACGGCAAGGTCGTCCACACATTTCATGGCGGCGGCTTCGTCCGGCGTCACGACCAGGGCGCCGTGCTTCGTGTTCTCGCACAGCGTGTGGATCAGCAGGTGCTTCGTCGCGGGCGGCAGCCCCAGCACCCCGAAGGGATAGCGCCCCTTCTCGAGGTCGTAGCGGATCGAAGCGTATTCGGGACCCGTGGAAAAAAGATGGGAAAAAGAGCTCATGATAGTTTTTATCCGTTATACTTGTTCATCGCTTCGTCGACCTTGCCGTCCACGATCAGGGCGACGGCCTCGGCTGCGCGTTCGCCGGTCTTGCGGATGGTCTCGAGGTCCGCCTTGGAGAATTTGCCGAGGACGTGGTCCTTCAGGTCCTCGTCCGGGTCGGCCTTGGCGCCGACGCCGATCTTCAGACGCGGGAATTCCTCGGTCCCGAGGCAGGCGATGATGGATTTCACGCCGTTATGCCCGCCGGCGGACCCCTTCTTGCGGATACGCAGGAAGCCCGTGGGGAGCGAGATGTCGTCATATAGCACGACGACCTTCTCCGGCGGGATCTTATAGAACGCCGCGGCCTCTCCCACGGCGTTGCCGGAGAGGTTCATATAGGTCTGCGGGCGCATCAGCAGGCAGATATGCCCGCCGATCTCGCAAAGCCCCGTCAGGGCGTTATACTTCAGGCGGTCGGTCTTGCCGCCGTATTTGTTGCAGATCACGTCCAGCGCCAGAAAGCCCGTGTTGTGCCGGGAGTATTCATACTCCCGCCCCGGGTTGCCCAGCCCCGCGATGATGTATTCCGGCTTGCCCGTCACGCGCGGTACGGCGGATGGACGTTTGAAAAAAGCCATAGGTTCCTCCTGAATGCTATCAGTATTTTTTCTCCCGATACGGTTTCTTTTTGATGACCCAGTTTTCCTTGACCTCCTGGCGGCTTCTTGCAATGGCGAGGCTGTCGTCGGGGACGTCATGGGTGATCGTGGAGCCTGCGGCGGTATAAGCGCGGTCGCCGACCTTGACCGGAGCAATGAGGTTCGTGTTGCAGCCGATGAAGGCGTCGTCGCCCACGGTGCAGCGGTTCTTGGTCTTGCCGTTGAAATTGACCGTTACCACGCCGCAGCCGAAGTTCACGCCCTTGCCCACGTCCGAATCCCCGACGTAGGTGAGGTGCGACACGGCGGTGTGCGCGCCGATCACGGAGTTCTTGATCTCCACAAAGTTGCCGCAGTGGACGTGCTCCCCGATCTTCGCGTTCGGGCGCAGATGCACGAACGGCCCGAGGTTCGCGTGATCCGATATCTCAGCTTCCTCCGCCTGCACGCTGTTGAGGGTGACGTTGCTGCCGACCTTTGTTTTATAAAGCACGGTGTTCGGACCGATCACGCAGTTTTCGCCGATCTCGCAGCCGGCTTTGATGATGGTGCCGGGCAGAATCACGGTGTCCGCGCCGATCACGGCGTCCGCGTCAATGATCACGCCGTCCGCGCAGGGGATGGAAACGCCCGCCAGCATATGCTGCCGCAGGACCTTCTGCCGCAGCTTTTCGTTCAGCTCCATGAGCTGCACGCGGTTGTTGGCGCCCAGCACCGCGTCCGCGTTTTTTGCGGTGTAGGCGCCCACCGGGCGCTTTTCGCGCACCGCGATGCCCACGGTATCCGTCAGGTAGTATTCGCCCTTGGAATTGTCATTCGTCACCTTCGCCAGCAGCTCCACCAGCGCGTCGGCGGCAAACCACATGGCGCCGGAGTTGATCTCGTTGATCTTCTTGGTCTCCTTGTCGGCGCTGGCCTCCTCCACGATGGCGGTGAAATCCCCGTTCGTGTCGCGGATGATGCGCCCGTAGCCGAAGGGATTTTCGATCCTTGCGGAAATGACCGTCTGCACGAAGCCGCGCGTCAGGTGATAGGAGAGCGCCTCGCGGATCGTGTCGCTGTCGATGAACGGCGCATCGCCGTTGAGGATCAGCACGTTGTCAAAATGATTGTTTTCAATGAAGGGGATCGCCTGCATCACCGCGTGCCCGGTGCCGAGCCGCTCCGCCTGATGGACGCACACCGCGCGCCCCTCCAGATGCTGTTCCAGGATCTCCGCCTTGTAGCCGGTGATGACGCACACGTCCGTTACGCCCGCGCCCTTCGCCGCGTCCAGCACGCGGTCGATCATGGGACGGAACAGGATCTCCGCCATGACCTTGGGCTTCGACGAGTGCATGCGGGTCCCTTCGCCCCCGGCAAGAATAATGGCTGCGTTTTTCATACTCTTCCTCCAAAAAGCTTTCTGCTGTTCTATTATAATGAAAAGCATATTATTATAGCAGTTTTCCCGGGAATTGTCAATACGTGTATCACGGCGCTTCGGCAGCGCGCGGCGCGGGCAGCGCCTGTTCGCAAGGTCATCTCTGCGACATAAACCGGAAGCGCTGCCGCATCATGCAGCAGGCGGGAAGCGTTGATTGATAAATTTTCTTAAATTCGTGGTTTATTGGAGATAATAAACAATTCCGTCTCGACCGGGGAAAATTTATATAGAGATTGTTACAATTGAAACTTCTGCTGTTTTTTTGTATAATAGCCTTTGGCTTAGTATCCCAATTTACCATGAAAGGAAGTCATGTATGAAATCACAGTATTTCAGACGTACGTTAAGCCTGCTCCTGACCGTTCTGATGACGATCGGTGTGTTCGCCCTCCCCGTTTCGGCGAGCGTGACCGATCTGCCCACCAGAGACGATCTGGACTGGTTTACGAAGAACAACGCCGCCGATTACGGCGCAGCCGACGCCCTGCATTCCATTTACGGCATGCCGGTGTATGACATCGAAGCGCAGACCGACAGAAACACCGGACTTGCGCAGCATTTCGAGTGGTACAAGGGCAGCGGCTCCTACAGAGATTATCTGCAGGTCTATTATCCCGACCATATTTACCTCGATAAGAACGAGACGCTGGAGGCCGCCCGCTATACGCTGCTGGTGCTCGCGCACTACGGCGACGACGACGGCTACCGCGCGCAGGTCAACGGCCGCTTCTGGGGCGAGGTCATGGATCCCGTGAGCGGCGGCGCGATCAACGGCGCCGACACGACCATGTATTCCGTGTTCGACAACTTCGGTCATCTTGCCACCATGACGGACGGCACGTCCCTGCTCAGAAACGGCTCCACGCACGATCTGACCGGCGCCAATACCCGCCAGTATCACCACGCCGAATTCGCCGTGGACAATGAAGGCTATATCGCCGAGTTCTGGAACGGCAGCCGCAATCAGGCCGTTGCCACCGCCGTGCTTGGGTCTAACGAGATCACCGTGACCAACAAGGCCTATAAGGAGCATATCTTCCTGACCGGTACGCCCAAGGTCCTCGGCACCTACGCCTATGAGGATATCCGCGAGGGCGGCGCCTACGGCGCGCTGCTCAACACCGGCTCCTCAAGCCTCACGAGCACCTTCAAAAACACCTACGTTTCCGCGAAGCCCGTTTCACAGAGCGGCATCAACATGTGGAGCTCTCTGGTCGATCAGGATGAGCTCGGCATCCGCATCCTTGTGACTGTGTACGACAAGGAAGCGCTGAACACCGAAATCGGCGTGGCCGACGCGTTTGACGCCGCGAACGCCCCCTACGTTTCCAAATACCTGACCTCCGGCAACTGGGACGCCTTTACCGCGCAGCTTGCCGCTTCCAGGACCGTGCTGACCACGAGAGAGCTCGGAGCCTATCCCGAGCTTGACGCGGATCGCTTCGGCAACGACGGGTATCTGAACTACATTGCGATCCCCGAGGGCGCAGATCCCGCACAGACCGTGATCAACGAGTCCGAATCGGCGCTGGACGCCGCCAAGCGCGCCGTGACCTTTGCCGCCTCCGACGCCGCGCTGTATTCCCGGATTACCGCGCTTGAGACGCTGCTCACCGGTCACGAGGACGAATACACCGCCGCTTCCGTGTCCGCGCTGCGCGCTCGCATTGCCGAGGTCAAGGCGCTGAGAACGGCGAAGTCCGCCGCCCGCACCGGCGAGCAGTACACCACCGACGGCTTCTCCTTTGCAGATACCGCCACCCCCGGCGCCTCCGCCGCCGCCGAGCAGGCGATCATTGACGGCATCGCCTTCCCCGAGCTCGTTCGCAAATCCGACGCGCCCGCCGATTTCAGCGAGTACGTGATCTGGGACAACGAGCATGACGCGCCCGATCCCTGCCACACCGCCGAAAGCATTGCGAACTACAATGAAAAACTCGCCGTGATCGCCGATATGTACGCGCGCCGCGCGGATTATACCGCCGACGATCAGCCGACCGTCGACGCCGCCATGGACGACGTTGTCGCCGCGTGGGACGCCCTCGTTGTGGAGCACGGCCGCGCTGCCGAGCCCACCTGGACCTGGACGCCTGTTTATGCAGAGGACGGCGAGACGGTCGTCGCCTACACCGCCGCGACCGCGTTCCTTGCCTGCGACAGGAACCACGGGCACGATCAGACCGTGACCGATACGGCGCTTGACGTGACCGGCGGCGATCCCGACTGCGAGCATGCCGCAGAAAAGACCTATACTGCCTCCGTCGTTCTGAAGGATAAGGACGACGCGGAGCGCACCTACACCGATACGAAGACCGTCACCCTGCCCGCCACGGGCCACGACTACAAATTCTCCGAATTCGAGTGGACCGAGACCGCCGAGGGCTTTACCGCCAAGGCCGTGCTCGTCTGCAAAAACAACGCTTCCCACATGATCAAAGAAGACGCTGTCGTGACCTACGTCGGCGAAGCGAACTGCGACGCGCCCGTCGAGCGCGTGTATACCGCGACCTATGACGGCCATACGGACACCCGCACGAAGACCCTTGCCGTCGTCGCCCACGACTGGGATCTCACGCCCGATAACGTGGTCTGGAGCTGGACGCCCATTCTTGACGAAGCGCACCACATCGTCGGCTACACCGCGACCGCGACCGTCAAGTGCCGGAATTACGACACGCACGTCATCACGAAAGACGCTGCCGTGACCTCCGACGTTACCAAGCCCGCGACCGAGACCGAAGAGGGCAACACGAGGTATACTGCAACCGTCGAGATCGAGGGCGTGACCTTCACCGATGAAAAGAACGAGCCCATCCCGACGACGGAGCACGTGCATACCTACGAATTCGATCATTTCCAGTGGAAGCCCGTCTATGACGAAAATCTCCATCTGGTGGACTTCGAGGGCTGTGACGCCGTGATCGTCTGCGAGGGCCATCCCGACCACACCTATTCCGTCCCGCTGGAGGTCCTTGAGAGCTGGGTCAACGGCATCGAGCCCGACTGCGACGTTGCGGCTTCCAGACGGTATGCCGTCTCCTATACCTTCAAAGGGGAGACGTATACGTCTGAATCGGATATTCCCGCCGCCGCCCTCGGCCACGAATGGGGCGAGGCTGTCTGGACCTGGACGCCCGTTTATGAAGGCGACGCCATCGTCGGCTATAACGCCGCCCTGACCATTCCCTGCGTCAGAGGCGACCACGCGACCCTTCATGACCACGACCTTGTCTGGTCCACCGGCGAAGCGGAGGGCAGCCCCTATCAGCTCACCCTCACCGAAACCCGCGTGGAGCCGAAGTGCCAGGTCTCCGGCAGCGTGACCTACACGCCCGTTGTTCCCGCAAACCTGCCCGAAGGCTTCGCCCTCGATCCCGCGACGGTCCCGACCCGCTCCGTGCTGCTTCCGGCGCTGGACCACGACTGGGAATTCAAGGGCTTTACCTGGACCGGTTCCGACGAGACCGGCTACACCGCGGCAGTCGCCGATTTCGAGTGCAGACTGAACCCCGACCACAAGAAGACGGAGGCCGCAGTCCTTACGACCGCGACCGTGCCCGCCGACTGCGAGCATACCGGCAAGACCACCTACACCGCGACCTACGGCGATCAGACCGAAGAAAAGGTTATCACGCTCGAGCTCATCGACCATGACTGGAAGACCGGCAGGGACGATATCACCTTCGTTTGCAGCCGGTATAATACGCACACCGTTACGAAGACCGCGACCGTGACCAAGGAACAGACCAAGGCGCCCACCGAGGACGAGAAGGGCGAAACCACCCACACCGCAAAGGTGGAAGGTCCCGACGGCAACGAATACACCGATGAGAAGAAGACCGAGATCCCGGCGCTTCCCCACACCCACAGCTATGAATTCGATCATTTCAACTGGGTCGAGATCAAGGACGCTGACGACAACGTGATCGGCTATGAGTCCGACATGACCGCGACGCTTGTCTGCCAGAAGGACGGCGACGAAAAGACCGAGAACGTCACCGCGACCGTCAAGCACACCGAGCCTGCCTGTCAGGTGGAGGGCGCCGACGTTTACACGGCTGTCTACGGCGACCGTACCGAGACGAAGACCGTCCTTCTGCCCGCGCTGGACCACGATTGGAACGCGCCGAGCTGGACCGTTTCCGCCGATAAGAAGACCGCCGTCGCGACCTTCGTGTGCAAGCTGAACAGCGCGCACGTATACACTGCGACCTGCGACCTGACCGAGACCGTGATCGACGAGCCCACCCCCGACGAGAAGGGCGAGAAGGAATACACCGGCTCCGTCACCGGACCCGACGGCGAGACCTATGACTACCGCGAGACCGAGGACATCGACCCGCTCGGCCACGTGTTTGAAGGCCCCGTCTGGACCTGGAACGGCTCCGACGAAGAGGGCTGGACTGCCGACGCGGCGTTCACCTGCACCACCGAGACCGGCCACGTGGAGCATCCCGCCGTCACGATGAGCAATACAATCACGAAGGCCCCGACCTGCGAGGGCTTCGGCGTGAAGACCTACACCGCCGTCACCGTGTTCGAGGGCAAGACCTACACCGCGACGAAGAACGTCACCCTGCCCGCCACCGGACACGACTGGGGCGCGCCCACCGCAAAGTGGGACGGCGCGACCGTCACCGTGACCGTCGTGTGCCGCAACGACGCTTCCCACGTCAGGACGCTTGACGCGGCTGTGACCGCGAACGTGGAAGTGGAGCCGTTCTGCACCACCACCGGCAACACCCACTACACAGCCGTCGTTGAATACGAAGGCGAAACCTACACCTTCGAGAACGACGTGATCACGCCCGCCCTCGGTCACGACTGGGGCGCGTGGGAGGTCCTGAAGGAAGCCACCATCACCGAGCACGGTCTTGAGCGCCGCGTCTGCAGCCGCTGCGGCGAGGTCGAGGAGCGCGAGACCAGCATTCAGGGCGAAGGCGTCCGCAAGATCCAGTTCACGAACATGAACGATATGCACTTCGTGGTGCAGATGCTCTATCACGAGCGCGCTGTTTTCCACAATTCCGAGGCGCTGAAGTGGTATACGAACCTGCCGCTCACATTCCGCATCGTGTCCTATTCCTCCTATGACTACACGAAGTACGTGGTCTACGCGAACCGCCAGATCATCGCGCCCAATGAGGACGGCTCCTACACCATCCCCGCAGGCGCGGAGTATACCGTGATCACCGTGACCGGCGCGTCCGCGAACGAGGGCTCCTCCGGTTCCTCCGCGGACCAGACCCCCGGCGCCTCCAAGGGCAAGCTGAGCTTCATGGATGCGCTGACCGCGTTCTTCCGCCGCCTTGCGGACTTCTTCCGCAACCTGTTCAAATAAGCCGACGCCGGGCGCAGCCCGACCGAAGGCGTGAACCTGTACCGTACCCCCGTCGGCTCCCGGCGGGGGCGTTTTTCTGCCCAAGCGGACCGCGGCGCGGACGGAAAAACGTGTATAATCGGCGCTTGCTTTATATAAAATCCGTCTGCACATGTGAAAATGTTGACTTTCTTGTTAAAAAACAGGACACATTTACTAAACGCCCCCGTAAAAGTTTGGTGGAATTGCCGCCGTGCCATTTCCGGAAAAGCCCTTGCGGGGAAGCCGGGTTTTCTGTATAATAATTCTGTATGAGTTTTTTTCTCTTATACGATTATACGAAAGGACGATGATGAAATGAAGACGAAAGCCTTCAAAAAGACCCTCAGCGTATTTTTATCGCTGCTGATGGTGCTGGGTATGTTCAGTGTGCTCGGCGCCGTGTCGTTTGCCGAGATCCCCGGCATTCCGACGAGAGACAACGCTGATACCTGGTTCTCCGACGCCACGTTGTACGGCGCCGAAAAATGGGACAAGACGACCGAGCTTGCCAACGTTTCCTTTAACTGGGAACCCTCCTCCGGCTATTTCAATACGAAGCCGTGGGGCGGCTGGCTGAAGTTTGAATATCCCTCCCACATCTACCTCAACGTCGGCGAGACGCTTCAGGGCGCGGGCTATATGGGCCACATGACCGCCAACTACGGCGGCGCTTCCGGTTCCGACTGGACCGACTTCCGTGTGATGCTCTCCTCCGCCACGTGGGGCGAGACCTCGAGACCCGGCTTCTCCCCGATCTCCGAGCTGATCTCCAACTATGGGCATCAGGGCACGGTGACGGAGGGCACGAAGCTGAGAAGCAGCTCCTCCTCCCACTTCGATTTCTCGAACGACGCCAGAGGCTCCGATAACCTGATCTCCTACGCGCTCGGCGACAACGAGGACTATCAGTCCGAGTATGAGTCCATGATCGTGTGGAGAAACAACACCGAGAACGGCGATTTCAACGAGTACGTGCTGCTCACCGGCACCGCCGAAAGCACCGGCGAAGTCACCTTCAATCCCACGGGCAGCTTCTCCCTCGGCGCCGCGCAGCGCTATTCCACCTTCGTCTGGCGTTCCAACTCCGGCGCGAGACTCAACAAGGCGGGGATGACCGGCGACGACTATCAGACCACCATTCAGGACGTCGCGGGCGTGAAGTATGACGCCAACGGTACGCCCGGCGTGGAGATCAAAGTCACCGTTTACGATAAGTCCGAACTGAATTCCCTGATCGCCGCCGCCGACGCGGACGCCGCGAACAACTACGCGAACGTGCTGCAGGACGTTCAGACGGTGGAGCAGTTCACCGCCGCCCTTGCCGAAGCGAAGCGCATCCTTGCCGACCGTGAGGTCACGCAGGACGAGATCGACGCCGCCGCGACCGGCATCGGCGACAAGATGACGCTGCTTGTCAACGCGAACGAGCCGAACTATAACGCAAATACTGCAAATACCGGTTTTGCGCAGGGGGCAAACACTTTCAATGCCATCGCGTACCATTATGCAGATGCGGCGAACGGCGGTTACGGAAATCTTGTTTATGCTTCTCCGGCGAACGCCAATGGCGATGAGACAAGCGTGATAAGCAACAATGGAGATTTCTTTAATGAAAGTGCAATGAAGTGGAAAATGTTTATTCCGAAAACTGTAGTAATGGTTTATGACGGAGTAAACGAGGCATATTTCCCTGCTCAGGTTCAGGAAATATCTGAAAATAAATGGGGTATCTCCAATAACAGAGCCATTCTCTATCTTGCAAGTAATAACATTAATCTTGCAGTGCGTGATGACTGGAAGTATTCGTCAAGTGGTAACGATAATTGGCCTTATTGGTCTCCCAGAATTAATAACGATGGAAACGGCGCAGTGGTTGCAAAGGGCAGCATTGTCAACGGAGCGTACGGTTCAAATAATGGAGCCGCTAAGTATTCTGACGGTACACCTATTCCTGTTATTGACTACCATAATAATACTTATAGATACTATTGGAATTCGGTTAAGTATGTCCCGACGGAAGAAATGGGAAATACTACATCTTATTATGACATCATCAATAATGCTGAATTCGTAATTAGTACATATTGTTCGTGGGTAGGTGGCAATGCGTTTGTTCCCACTATAATGCCGACTGGAACGAGTCAATTTGTCATCAATTACAAACCTGTTTATGAAAGAATCGGTACTTTGACCGACAATCGTGACAACGATGCTGTCGATGTCTTAGCTAAGATTGAAGGTCCGGATGTTTGGCAGTACACCGAAGCATCTGTCAAACGTGCAAAGGCAACGATCGCCGCGATGATCGCTGCTAATCCGAATAATTTCAATTATGACGGAACTAATACCGCGCAGGGCGTTGCGGATTGCGCCGCCGCGATCAAGGACGCCGTCTATATGATCGACCATGACGGTCTTGTCCTCGAAAAGAAGCAGGGCACCGTGACCTTCGTCGATCAGCTCGGCAACACGCTTGCCATCAACGGGCAGCCCGCGACCTACACCAAGGACTACGGCAAGACCGTCGCCGCGAACGAGATCCCGCAGCTCTCGAACGCTTACTACCGTGCGGATAACGCCGAGTGGGATTATTCCGAGGACCTTTCCTGGGAGCCCGCGCTTCCGGCGACCATCATCGTCAACGAGCCGGAGCAGATTTATCAGATCCACGACTCGCAGTCCGTGCAGGCCTATACCGTCACCTTCTATGATGAGGACGGCTCCACCGTGCTTGTCAGCGGCGACTGGTATTATGGCGATTACCCGGACTACGGCTCCACCTATATCAAGGACGCCCTTGCCAAGGATCCTTCCCTGCGGGCGGAGGACGTTGACGTCGTCACCCCCACCAAGCAGGATTATGACTACAACTACGAGGTCACCGGCTGGAAGGACGGCGATAATAACGAATTCAGCGGTCTGAACGCGATCCTGAATTCCTTCATCGCCGAGGGCGCGAACTACAACAGCCGCGCTTACCTTGCGGGCGACAAGTTCACGAAGTACGTCGCGGTTTATGAGAAGACCGCCCGCGAAGACGCGGACTATACCGCTTATGAAGCGGCGAAGGCTGCCGCCGAGGCCGTGAGAGACATGGAAGGCATCAAGGCGGCGGACGCCGTCGCCATTCAGCAGATCATCGATCAGGCCGAAGCGCTCGCGCACGACACGACCGTCACCCCGAGCCGCAACTACCGTTCGGACGATGAAACGGGCGTGCAGAACATTGCGGACGCTGTTGCGTTGCTGCAGTCGGTCGTTTCCACCTATACCGACGGCGAAGGCAACATTCTCGACGAGCACAAGGAGACCTTCACCGTCACCGTTACGCCCGGCACGAACACCACCCTCACCGTGAAGAACGGCGACACGGTCGTGAACTCCGGCGACGCGGTCCTCTATGGCACGGTCCTTACGATCGAGGCCGCCCCCGCTGCAGGTTATGAGCAGTCCAACACCGTGACGGTCAAGATCGACGGCGAAGCCTATGCCGAATCCACCTATACCGTCAAGAAGGCGATCACCGTCTCCACCGACGATATCGCCGACGACAGCGCCAACCGCTATACCGTCACCTGGGTCGACCAGTGGGGTACGGTGATTGCGACCGCAAGCGTGAAGCACGGCTGGGCGACGACCATGCCGATCAACGATCCCGCCGACGTGCGCATTGAAGATAAGGTCTGGCGCTTCGACCACTGGGATAACGGCCTGACCCACGGGCAGAGCGTTTCCGTGACCGCGGACACGATAATCACCGCGATTTACACGCTGACCGACGAGGTTGCGAAGTATACCGTTACGTTCCTGAACGACGATAACTATACCAAGCTCGCTGAGGGCGAGTACGAATGGAACGAGCCCGTCGTGGTTCCCGGCACGCCCGTCAGCACCCGCAGAACCGTCGCGCTCGACTACGCCTTCCTCGGCTGGACGCCTGAGGTCGCCGCGAACGTGACCGGCGACGCGACCTACGTCGCTACCTATGAGACTCAGGCGCACGATCGTCTTTATAATGTAAAGTGGGTCTATGGCAGCGCGCAAACCGTCGCTAAGGAAGGAGTTCTGCCTTACAACACTGTCTTTACGGCCGAGATTATTCCTGCGGACATTTTCGTAAAAGACGATAAGGTTACGCATAACAAGTATTCCTGGAGCGAGCGCAACGGCACCGCTTTGGCTGACCATATCGGCGCCTCCACCACGGAGGTTACGATTTTTGCCGTCGGCGGTTCCGCGCGCCACGAGGGCACGCCCGCCTATGAATGGGTCGGCAGCGACGAAGCCGGCTACACCAAGTGCATCGGCACCATGACCTGCGCCGTGTGCGGCGAAGAGCTCCGTGTGGAATGCGATATCACCCCCAGCACCCACACCGGCGAAAACTGCCGGGACAGAAGCTACGTCTATTACCCCGCGTATCTTGCCGGCAGCGGCGAAGCGTCTTATTTTGAGAATCAGTATAAGACCGTCTACGGCGAGCCCGGCGATCACTTCTATCCCACCGGTTCCGAGAAGGTCACGTGGAATACGGATGATCTCTCGAACGTGACCTGCGTCATTACCGAGGAATGCGCGTACTGCGGCGAAGTCAGAGTTTCCAACGGCGAAGTTTCCGTCTATGACAAGACCGACGCGACCTGCGTCGAGCCCGAAACGACCGTTTTCCAAGCGACCTTCGAGCATTGGACTACGCAGTACAGCGAGGAGATCGAGACCGCGCCGGTCAATCCGACCGCCCACGAGTATTATCAGGTCAACGAAGCCACAACGGTCCGTCCGGTAAAGGATGAGACCACCGGCGAATGGTCCAAGGGCGAGCTGCACATCGGCTGCGAGCATACCTACGATTGGGAGACCGGCGCCTATGACGCGTCTCACGACAAGGTGATCGCAAACGTGGACCGCGCGGATTACACCGCCTATGACGAGACCTATGCAAAATTCGCGGAGATCGCGGCGCTCGATATCGCTCCCGATACCGTCGTGACCGTCGAAAGCCCCTACGGCACGCAGGAGATCCCGTTCTCGCAGGTCCTTGCCTACGTGACGCAGGCAACCGATTCCGCCAACGGCTTCCCGCAGGATTACACCACCACCCACGGCGGCGAATTCGACGAGCAGCCTATCGTCGATCAGATGGTCGAGCAGATGGGTATGATCATCGACATGATCTATAACGAGGACGGCACGGTCAAGGACGGCCTCCTCAACGAATACACCGTCACCTGGAACGTGGACGGCGCCGAGACCGCCGAAACGTACCACAAGGGCGATCTGCCTGATTTCAAGGGCAGCACCGACAAGGCTGACGATACCCTTTACGCCTATACGTTCACCGGTTGGGATCCCGAACCCCTTGCCGTGACCGAGGACGCGACCTACACCGCCGCGTATTCCAAGGAATACAACGAAGACGTCAAGAACACGATCGAGGAAGCCGAAGCGATCGTGAACGTCGATGATTTTGACGATACGTATAAGGACGCCGTTCAGGATCGCCTCGATATTCTTGACGATTCCAAGCTTCCCGTTGCCACCGACGAAGAGAAGGAAGCCGCGCTTGCGGAGCTGAAGGATCTTCTTGCCGAAAAGGACGACCACATGAAGGCCGATCTCGACGAGTATCAGGACTACGACGAGGCGCTCGAAAAGGTCAACGAGCTTCTGAACGATCCCGATATCGATCCCGCATTAAAAGCGGAAATCGAGGAGCAGCTTGCTGACATCGCCGACACGGTCGTGGACGAGAATGACGAGCGCTTCAAGAAGCCCGGCACGGACGAAGAAAAGCAGGCCGTGACCGACGCGACCGCCGCGCTCAACGACATCATCGCCGCGCTCGACGGCGACGACGACGGCGAGCTGGATGAGGCCAACAAGGCCTACACCGTCACCTTCGTGAACGGCGCCACGGGCGAGACCATCAAGTCCGAAAAGGTCAAGGTCGGTCAGACGCCGTCCTGCGAGCTTCCCGTCAAGGAAGACGACGAGCTTTACACCTATTCCTATGCGTGGGATCAGGAAATCGCTGCCGTGACCGGAGACGCGACCTATACCGCGAATGAAACCAAGATCTATAACGATCACGTCAAGGAGCTGATCGACGAGGCCGAGGACGTTGCGGACGACGAGACCTACGACGAGGATTACCGCGACGGCATTCAGGACGATCTGGACGTGCTTGCTGATCCCGACGCGACCGACGACGAGAAGAAGGCTGCCGTTGAGGATCTGGAGCGGAAGCTGACCGACGACGAGAAGGCGGCGAACGTTCTGCACACCCTGACCGTCAAGTATGAAAACGGCGCCGCCGACAAGACCCTCAAGGGCAAGACCGGCGCGGTCGTGACCATCGACGACGCGTATCCCACCAAGGAAGGCTATGCCTTCACCGGCTGGACCGCCGACAAGGGCGCGGCTTCCGGCAAGACCTATACCTTCGCGGACGGCGACGCCACCGTCACCGCCGGCTGGTATGATCTGTCCGAGCTGAACGACGCGATCGACGACGCCGAGGACCTGCTCGACGACGAAAACCTTGACGAAGCGTACAAGGAGGAGATCAGGGAGATCCTCGACGAGATCGAAGACATTCTTGACAATCCGCCCGTGGACGAGGACGCCCTTGAGGAGCTGATCGACGAGCTTGCAGACAAGATCTCCGAGGAGGAGCAAGCGAAGAACACCCTGCACACCCTGACCGTGTACGCGAACGGCGCCGTCGTGCGTACCGTGCGCGGCAAGGAGGGCGACCGCGTGAACCTTGCCGTTCCCGCCGCCCCCGACAAGTTCTACTTCTCCGGCTGGACCGTGACCGCCGGTTCCGTGAACGGCAACGACTACACCTTTGCCCGCGCGGACGCCGAGGCTGTCGCGAACTTCAAGCTGGATCCCACCGTCGCCGAGGACCTCATCGACAAGGCTGAGGACATTCTGGGCGAAGGCGACGACGTCTATGAAGACGAATATCTTGACGAGCTGCAGGAGAAGCTTGACGAGCTGAACGACGCGATCAACAACGGCGCGGACGAGGAGACCGTCAAGAACTTGCTCGACGAGCTGGAAGCGATCGTCAACGACGCGAACAACAACAAGCACGTCTGGGGTCCCTGGGAGATCGTCAAGGAAGCCGACTTCGGCGTGACCGGCCTCAAGCGCCGCTACTGCACCAAGGACGGCTGCACGCACTATCAGGAGATGGAGTATAACATTTCCGCGAACCTTGACCGTGAGATCCAGTTCACCAACATGCACGGTATGCACTATATCGCGCACATGGGCGAAACGGACCGCTACGTCTACACCGATTCCAAGGCCCTGAAGTGGTACTCCGGCGCGTCCCTGACCTTCAACGTCGTGACCGGCAGCACCTTCCGTTATGACGACTACGTGATCTTCATGAACGGTCAGGTCCTCGAAGCCAACGCGGACGGCTCCTTCACCATCCCCGCGGGCGACAACCGCGTGGTGATCACCATCGTCGGCGCCGTCAAGGGCGACGACGACCAGGGCGCGACCCCGTCCTCCGGCTCCGGCGTCTGCAAGCTCTGCGGCAAGGACCACGGCACCACCATCTGGGGCAGAATCGTCGCGTTCTTCCACCTGATCGTGTACTTCTTCAAGAACCTGTTCAAATAAGCCGAACAGCCACCCGAGGCTCCCGCAAGGGAGCCTCTTTCTTTCTGCCTGCCTCTTGCATTCCCTGTCAAATCATGATATACTCGGTATAAAGAAGGTGTTTTTATGCGTTTTTCCTATTGTCCGGATTGCGGCAGGCCGCTGATCCAAAAGGTCCTCGGCGACGAGGGCAAGGTCCCGTGGTGTGAAAGCTGCGACCGTCCGTGGTTCGAGATGTTCCCGTCGGCAGCCATCGTGCTGGTCGTGAACGACGACGGCAAGGTCGCGCTGCTGAACCAGAATTATATCTCCACCGTGTATAAAAATCTCGTCTCCGGCTACATCAAGCCCGGCGAAAGCGCCGAGGAGACCGCATTGCGCGAGGTGGAGGAGGAGATCGGCGTGCGCCTGCACGCCGTGGAGCTGCAGTTCACCCGCTGGTTTGAGAAGGCCGGCGTGCTGATGGTGGGCTTTCTCGGCTATACGCACGACCGGGCGCTGAAGCTCTCCTGCGAGGTGGACGCCGCCGGGTGGTTCGACCCCGCCGAGGCGCTCGCCCTCGTGCATCCCAAGGAGACGGGCTCGGTGTCCGGCGTGCTGGTGGACCTGTATCTGCAGAAGCGCCTGACGGACGCGGCGTCGCAGGAGGCGTTGGAGGAACTCCATGCTCGAGACTGAACGGCTGCTTCTGCGCCCCTTTGCCGAAGCGGATTTCCCGGCGTGGCGGCGCATCTTCGCGGACCCGGCGGTCATCCGCACCTACGGCGGCGGGCTGTACCGGGAGGAAGCGGAGGCGCGCGAAAAATTCCTCGCGCACGCGCTCGGCAATCCCAAAAAATACGCGATCGTCCGAAAAGAGGACGGCGAGGTCCTCGGCGAGATCAATGCCGCCGACCCGAACCCGTGGGTCGCGGCGCAGGCGGACTTAAAGCCCTTTCGCGGCGTGTCGCTCTCGTTCGCGGTGCTGCCCGCGTTTCAGGGGCGTGGCTACGCGTCGGAGGCCGCTGCCGCGCTGGTGGACTTCTGCTTCGCGTCCGGCGCGGACTACGTCAATGCCGGGTACTTCGCGGGGAACCTGCCCTCGCAAAAGCTGCAGGAAAAGCTCGGCATGACCTATTACGGGGCGCATACCTATACGCGTAATGGCGAGACCGTCGACGTGACCGAAAACATTCTTTGGCGCAAATAAAATCATCATCATTCAGGGAGGACGTCTTATGAAGTATACGATCGTTTCCTTTTTCCGGCGGCTGATCGCCTCGCTGACGGCGTTTTTTGCCGCGTTCGGCGGGCACGGCGCCGCTCCTGCCGAGGTGCAGCGCCCCGAGGCCAACACCGTGGCGCCCTACAGCGAAACGGCGGCGGACTATTCGCTTTCGATCGACGCGGGGGAGGAACTCCACGATATTTCCGACCTGCTGTTCGGCGTGTTTTTCGAGGATATCAACTTCGCGGCGGACGGCGGCCTGAACGCTGAAATGGTCGCGAACCGCTCCTTTGAGTTCACGTCTCTTGCGGCGGGCGACGGGCTGTATCATTACGCGCCCGTCGGGAACGCCACCCTCCGTGTGGAGGCGGACGCGGACGTATCCCTGAACGTCAATAACCCGCATTACCTGACCCTGACAAACCCGGGCGATGCGCTCGCGGGCGTGGAGAATACCGGCTTCATGGAAGGCATGGCGATCGAAGCGGGAAAGACCTACCGCGCCTCCGTCTACCTGCGCGGCGACGCGTATCGCGGCCCCGCGACCCTGCGCCTGACGGCAGGGGAGACCGTCGCCGCCGAAGCGCGGACCGGGGACGTGACGGGCGAATGGACGAAATACACCGTCACGCTGTCCTCCTCCGTGACTGCGAGCCGGGATGTGCGCCTGCAGCTCCTGATCGGGCAGGGCACGGTGCAGGCCGATATGCTTTCCCTGTTCCCGACCGATACCTATAAGGAGCGCGAAAACGGGCTCCGGCGCGACCTGTGCGAACGGCTGGAGGCGCTGCAGCCGAAGTTCCTGCGCTTCCCGGGCGGCTGCGTGATCGAAGGCTATAACAAAGAGACCGCCTATTCGTGGAAGGATTCCGTCGGCGCGGGACCGGACGGGCAGCCGCTCCTCTTTGAGGGGACTTACGGCGACGTCGCCGCGCGCCGGCAGGGGACGAACTTGTGGACCGACCTCGCCGCGACGGACGACCCCTGGCCCTCCATCATGAGCTACGGGCTCGGCTTTTTCGAGTTCTTCCAGCTCTGCGAGGACCTCGGCGCGGCGCCCGTGCCGGTGCTCAACGCAGCGCTCTACTGCCAGATGCGCGGGCAGCACGGCGAAGCGGACGCTGCCGAGCAGCAGCGCTTCGTGCAGGATATGCTGGATCTTGTGGAATTTGCGAAGGGGGACGAAACCACCGTCTGGGGCAAGGTGCGCGCCTCCCTCGGGCATCCCGCGCCCTTTGAGCTGCCCTATATCGCGATCGGCAACGAGAACGAGGGCGAGGAGTATTACGAGCGCTATTCCATGTTCCTTGACGCGTTCAACGCCGCGAAGGCGGAAGATCCCGCGCTGTACGACGGCGTGGAGCTGATCTATTCCGCCGGTCCCGCGGACGCGATGGGCAGCCCGATGTATCTGAAATCCTATGAATACGCAAAGGCGCAGCTCGGCGGCAGCGACGACGCGCGCGATTTCGCGGGCGCCACGGACCAGCATTATTACCAGTCCCCCGAATGGCTGCTGAAAAACGCGGATTATTACGACGAAGAAAACTATAAGCGCAGCGTTGCCGAAATGACGGACACCGTCTACGGCGGCGCGATCCCGGTCTTCCTCGGGGAGTACGCGGGGCGCTCCAACACCCTCGGCGCCGCGCTGGCGGAGGCCGCCTATATGACGGGGCTCGAGCGCAACGGCGATATCGTGCGCATGGCGTCCTACGCTCCGCTGTTCGCCTCCGGCACCGCCCGCCACTGGGCGCCGAACCTGATCTGGTTCAATAACCACACCACGGCGGCTTCCGTGAACTACTACGTGCAGCAGCTTTTCTCGAACCATACCGGCAAAACGCTGGTGAAGTCCGCGCTCACCGGCGCCGCCGTCCCGCAGCAGCCGCTGCAGGGGCGCGTGGGACTCGGCACGTGGTATACCGAAGCGTCGTTCGATAACCTGCTCGTCACCTCGAACGAAACGGGCAGAACGCTGATCAAGGAGCATTTCACCCTGCCGGACTTTTTGTGGAGCTGGCAGAACCCGAACAAGGGCAACTTCAAGATCCGGGGCGGCAAGCTCTGGCACGAAGGCACGGATATGAATTGGGCGGATATCGGCGATATTGCCTATACCGGCGTCAGGGACGATATGTCCGACTACACCATGACGGTGGAGGCCACGAAGACCGCGGGCGAGGAGGGCTTTCTGATCGCCTTTGCGGTGGGCGACCGCGACAACAACTATTTCTGGAACCTCGGCGGCTGGGGCAACACGGTCTCCTGTCTGCAGAAGATGGAAAACGGCGTGAAGACCGGGCAGATCCTGAAAACGGCGAAGGACTTCACGGTCGAGACCGGGCGCACCTACCGCCTGAAGGTGGAGGTCAGCGGCACCCGCGTGCGCTGCTGGGCGGACGAGGAGCTGCTGGTGGATTACGATACCGGCAGCCCGGCTGAGGCCGAGGCGTATCAGGTCGTCTCCCGCGCCGAAAACGGGGACCTGATCGTCAAGCTCGTCAACGTGACCGAGGAACGCCGCACCTTTGCCGTTAAGATCGAGAACGCGGCTGTCGGCACGGCGGACGTGTATCAGCTTGCGGGCGGCTCGAATGCGGACGAAAACCGGCTGGACGAGCCGGAGACCTGCAGCGTGCGGACGTTCACCCTCGATCGGCTTTCCGACGCCTTCAACCTGACCGTACCGGCGCTCAGCGTCACGGTGCTTCGGTTCCCCGCGTGAGCGGCAGGAGGGCAGTATGAAAGTATTTGCTTCCATTGCGGCGATCCTCTCCCTGTTTTTCGGGTCCTTCCGGTTCGGCTTTGTCCCGACCGTGGTGTTTGACGCGTCCGTCGCCGTGGCGCCTGTCTCGTCGCGCGCGTCGGGACATCTCTACGGGCTCGCGGAGGAAAACGTGCCGGACGCGCTGATGGTGGAAAGTCTGGACGTGTCCTCCGTCTCTCAAAAGGTGATCGACGGCCTGCAGCACCCGATCGGGGATATCGACCACGTCGCCGCGAACCTCAAAAACGCGGACTGGCTCGTCGTTTATCTGCAGGACGCCTACGACACGTGGTATTACGATCATGAGGCCATCCTTGCGGCGCGCAGGGCCGGGACCTGGGACCCCATGGACTACCTGCGGCGGGATTTCTTCCCCCGGGTGGACGCGCGCGTCAGCGCCCTGCGGACGAAGGACTACGCCGACCGGCTCGTCTACTGTCCCTTCAACGAGTGTGATAACGGGCTCTGGTTCGGCACGTGGACGGACGATAGCTGGACCGCCTTTGACGAGCAGGGGCAGCAGACCTTTTACGAAGCCTGGAAGCTGACGGTTGAACGCATCCGTTCTTTGGATCCGTCCGCAAAATTCGGCGGCCCCGGCTATTGCGACTATGCCCTGTGGAAGGAGGAGCCCTTTCTCACCTTCTGTGTCAAAAACGACTGCGTGCCGGATGTGATGATCTGGCACGAGCTCGGCGAAAAAAGCGCCGAGGAGTGGGACCTGCACATGGCGGAGTACCGGGCGTTGGAGCAGCGGCTCGGGATCGGTCCCCTGCCCGTGATCGTGACCGAATACGGCACGATGGAGGAGTGCGGCAACCCCGCGAGGATGTTCCGCTATATCTATCAGATCGAGGAGACCGGCGCGTGGGGCAACATCGCCTATTGGCGACTCTCCGATAACCTGAACGACAACTCCGCGGACGGGGTCTCCCCGAACGCCTGCTGGTGGCTCTACCGCTGGTATGCGGACATGGACGGCAGCCGGATGGACAAGTCCATCCACGACCTGATGCACGAGGATTTCGGCAAGGCCGTGCGGGAGGGACGCGCCGCCCGGCATAAGCATCTGAACGCCCTCGGGTCGATCGCCGACGGAAAGGATCGCATTTCCATCCTCACCGGCGGCGCGGACTACGGCTATCAGATCAAAATCAAAAACATGGACGCGACCGCCCTCGGCAAAAAGGTGCGCGTCAAGGTCGAAAGCACGGCGTTTCAGGGGCTCACCGGCAAGGTCTTCGCCCCCACGCTGCTGTTCGAGCGCGATATGAACGTGCTGGGGAACACCCTCACGGTCAAGCTCCCGACCGCCGACCCGGACGCGGTCTATCACATCGAGATCACACCCGCAACGGGCGAGCGGGCCGTCGTGAACGACAATCTGCCCGTGCGGGTTGAGGCCGAGCGCGGCGAGCTGCTCGGGAACGCCTATACCTACGATTCCGCCTACGCCACGACCGGCGAGGCGCAGGGCATGGTCGGCGGCATGGAAGCCCCGGGCGACGGCGTCAGGCTGACCGTGAAGGTTCCGGCGGCGGGGCAGTACCTGCTTTCGGTGATCTACGGCAAGCATAACGACCTCGGGGGCGCCGGGGGCCGCGTGACCGGGAAGGCGACGCTCCGCGTCAACGGCGAAGAACGGACCCTTTCGCTGCCAAACACTATCAAAAGCGAATATACGGACGTGCTGCGCCTGACGGCGGACCTGAAAAAGGGCGAAAACACGCTGGTTTTCACGCATGATTCCGGCACCTTCGTGCTGGACAGCGTCCTTGTGCAGCGGGCGGCGCCGACGGGACCGATCGCGGTCCTGAAAGACGCCGACCGATCTTCGCCGCACGGCGGCGCGTTTCTGGCCGTCGCGCCCGAAAACGGATATTACGCGCTCACGACGAACGCGGCTGCGCTCACGGTCAACGGCGCGGCGGCGCAGGGCAGGACCGTTTATCTCCGGCAGGGGCTCAACATGATCGAAACGACGGGCGGCGACGCGCTTGCCGCCGAACGGACGGCGGGGGCAGAGCCTATCACCGTGCTGCCGAACGCCATGACGCTGACCGGCTGCCGGGTCGAGGACGGGCGACTCGTCGGGATCACCGGGGAGGGCGGCGCCGCCGCGTTTACCGTCACCGCGCCGAAGGCCGGGACGTACGCCTTCACGCTGACCTATGCCAACAATCAGGAGGGCGGCGCGCACGACTATAACGTGGACCTGATCGAGGCCTATTTCACCCTCACTGCCGGGGGAACTTCGACGCGCGTCTGGTGCCGCAGCACCTACAGCGACGAGACCTTTGCCACCGCGACCGTGTATCTTCCGCTTGCCGCCGGGGAAAACGCCGTGACCCTGACGAACGACGGCGAAGTGACCTTCAACGGCAAGCTCCCCGTTTCCCCCACGCTGCAAAGCGTGCAGATCTGCCCGCTTTGTCCCTGACTGGTGACAACGATCCCGAAAGAAAAGAGGTTCCTGTATGAAAAAGCTTGTTTGCCTGCTGCTGACCGCCCTGCTGCTGGCCGCTGCGTGTCCGTTCGCGTTTGCGGATACCACGGTGTATGTGGAGGAGGCCGAGCTCTCGCTGACCTTCCCGGAGGAATACCACGTGATCCTGCGGAATACGCCTGCTGACGATCCGATCTTTGCGCTCCTGGGCGTTTCCGCAAGCTCGTTGCTGCAGAATCTGGAGTCGGGGCATATCTACGCCGACGCGCTCACATTCCCTCTCAGCACGGAAATTGTGTTCACCATGGTGGAAAACCCGGTTGAATCGATCTCTTCCATCAGCGACGCCATGCTCGACTTCCTTGCCAAATCCATGTACACGCAATTCTCCGAGTATAACGTGGAGGTCCTGTCGCATGAGATCCGGACTGTGAACGACGGGAAATATCTCGTCTTCTCTGTCCACAATACAAAAATGGGGTCATATGGGATGCAGTATACCACGATCGTCAACCATAGGACCTGCAATTTCACGATACATAATTTCGCGGGGGAGATTACTTCCGATCAGGAAGAGACGCTTTTGAATGTGGTAAAAAGCATCAAATTCGGGGCGGCTGCCCCGGCTGAAGAAACCGAAGCGGCTACCGAAGCGGAAACGGAATCGGCTACCGAGGCGCCGACAGTCAGCAACGCGCCTGCCTTTGTATATACGGATAAGGAAGCGAAGATCTCCTTTACAGTCCCCGCTGGCTGGATCTCAAATGAATTGGATGAGGACAGGGAGTTTCTGGACGCGAAATTTGTGCGCGCCGACAACAGCCTCAAGATCATCATGTGCGGGTTTACGGACGTGTGGGAAAGCATGTCTCCGGCAGAGCGCGTTGGGATCACGCGCGCGGACGTGAACGATTCCCTCATCGATAAAGCGGAGATCGCGGAGACCATCGGGATGACCGGGAGCGACATTTACGACCGGACCTATAACGGGACGCACTATTATTTCGGCGAGGCTCCCGCAGACAAGGTGCTGGGCAGCGACTCATTTACCGGGATGTTCACGATGACCTATCTCATCCACGCGGAAAACGGCTGGATGTATATATTCGAGTATATCGGCACGGAAGGGGATGCAAATTACGCGGAGTTTGAAGCTCTGCTGAACACCGTTAAAATCGGCGACGTTGCAGCCGGGGAGCCTGAAGCGTCATCCACCGGGACCGAGGCGCCGGGCAGTCTGATCCCCGACGAAGATCGTGACAGCAGCGGAAAAACGGATGAAGGGAACCGGTCGCCTCTTCTGATTCTGCTCATCGTCGGCGCAGTCGTGCTGATCGCCGTGATCGCGGTCGTGCTGCTGGTCACGCGCGGCAAAAAGAAAAAGAAGGCAGCCGCTGCCGCCTTCAGCCCTGCCGCCGGGGGCTACCCCGTCTGGCAGCAGCCGGAACCCACAGGCTGGCAGCAGCCGGAACCCACTGACTGGCAGCAGCCGGAATCCACAGGCTGGCAGCAGCCGGAACCTGTGTTGCAGCCCGCGCCGCAGCAGGAGTCCTACGCCCCGCAGGACGCTTCCGCCGCGCCGGTTTCGATGAACGATCCCATACAGCCGGATCCCCTGATTACCGCCGCGCCGGAGGAGCATCTGCGTTCCGCGATCTCGAACGCCCTGTCCGAAGACGGTACCTCCGCCGTGGTCCTGTCCCCGCAGGCGCAGGGACAGCTCCGGATGCTGCAAAAGCTCCTGCTCGACGGCACGATCACGCAGGAGGAATATGACCGCCGCCGCAGGGACCTGATCGGGATGTGAAAACCGCGCATAAATACCCTTAACAGCCGTCGGATTTTTCGTCGGCTGTCTTTTTTAACGAATATTTCTCCGAAACCGGTTGCATTTTTGTCGGTTTTATTGTAAAATAGATTATTATCAAAAGGGAGGCGAACGGCGTGCGCGCTTACCGCAGGATTGCGATCATCACGGCGGCGCTGGCGCCGGTGAATTTCCTGCTGTTCGGGGTGAAGCTCTATATCGGGCTTGCCTCGAATTCCGTCGCCATTTATTCGGACGGGGTCAATAACCTGCTGGACGCCCTCTCCCTCACCGTGACCGCCGCCGCGCTGTTCCTGTCGCTCGGGAAAACGACCTCGCTGCTCTCCGCCGTGGAGCGGACCGAGACGCTGTTCACGTTCCTGATTTCCTTGGTCGTGACGGGCACGGGCTTCGTTTTTCTCTATAACGCGCTGGAGCGCTTTCTGTATCCCGCGCCGGTGTGGTACACGGCGGGGTATCTCGCGGTGCTGATCGCCTCCGTCGGCGTCAAGCTCCTGCTGTTTTTCCTGCTGCGCAGGCTGGACCGGGGGCACGGGACCGGCGTGCTGCGCGCCGTGGGGACGGATTCCCTGACGGACGCGCTGATCACGGCCATGACTGTCCTTACGCTGCTGCTCTCGTCCGTCGGCGGCGTGAGCTTCGACGCGATCTTCGGCATGGTCATCGGCGTGATCGTCACGGTCTCCGGGGTCCGGCATGTCGTTTCGAGCGGCAGACTGCTGACCGACAGCCTCGGTGAAAAAAAGCGGACGGCGCTGGAGGCGCTGCTGACCGAGAAGCTACCCAGCGCGCCGGAACGGGTCGTGCTCAGCCGCCGGGCGGGGGAGACGCTGTGCTTCGTGTTCGTCCCCGCAATACCCCAAAACGTGCATTCGCTTCAAACGGAAGCTTATGAGAATACGGGCGTCACGGTGACATTCATCGTCGGACCCGAGAAGGAGGATTGACTATGAGCGTCAAGTCAAAGGAAAAGCCGGAGGAGAAAACCAAAAAAGGGAAAAAAAGCAAAAAAAAGGGACATCGCTTTCTCAAAACGCTCGTGATCATTCTTGTGCTGGGCGCGGTGCTGGTCGGCGCCTCCGCCGCGGCCTCCGCTGTGACGAACAAGGGCAACCGGGAAAAGCTGGACGGCTTTTCCGCCGTCCCCTATGACGCGCAGCTCGTCCCCACGACGGACGGCTTCGGCAACGTCTCCTTTGTGACGGACCGGCCGCTGAAGGTCCTGCAGCTGACCGACGTGCATATCGGCGGCGGCTGGATGGCTGCCAAAAAGGACGCCATGGCGCTCAACGCCGTCGCCGCGATGGTCACGGCGGAACAGCCGGACCTTGTGATCGTGACCGGCGACGTGGCATATCCCGTCCCCTTCCAGGCGGGCACCCTGAACAACAAAAACTCCGCCGAGCTGTTCGCGGAGCTGATGGAGCGCCTCGGCGTGTACTGGACGCTCACCTTCGGCAACCACGACACGGAGCTTTACGCCTTCTACACGCGTGAGGATATGGCGGAATTCTATCAGAACCATGAAGCTTATCCGCACTGCCTGTTTACCCCCGGCCCCGCCGAGGTGGACGGCTGCTGCAATCAGGTCATCAGCATCCAGAACACAAAGGGCGAGTATACCCGCATCCTGATCGGGCTGGACTCCCATTCCTATATCGACGGCGACTTCCTCGGCGCGATGTGGAAGTATGACAATATCCATGAAAATCAGGTGGCGTGGTATCAGAAGGTCGTCGCGGACTACACCGCCGCCAACGCCGCAAAGGGCGTGCCGGGCGTGGTGAAGAGCAGCCTGTTCTTCCATATCCCGCTTGTGGAATACAAGGACGCGTGGTATGAATACGTGAACAACGGCTTCCGGGATACCGAAAACGTGCAGTTCGTCAGCGGCGAGGCGGGCGAGGAGAAAAAGGTCATCTTCTGCGGCATCCACGAGGACGACCTGTTCGAGACCGTGTGTAAGCTCGGCTCCACGGATCTGATTTTCTGCGGGCACGACCACTACAACAACTTCGATATCATCTATAAGGGCGTCCACCTGACCTACGGCATGAGCGTGGACTATCTCGCCTACCCCGGCATTTACCGCGAGGGCACGCAGCGCGGCTGCACCGTGCTGACCTTTGCGCCGGACGGGACCTACGCCCGTCAGACGGAGAATTACTATCAGGAGAAATACGCGTCCGTCTATGACAAGGAGACCGTGACCATGCAGACCATGGTGCCGGTGTCCGAATTCCCCGCAGAAGCGGAATAAGGAGGTCCCCATGCCCTATCTCAGCGTGCATTTCCGGGAATCCCTGTCGCCGGAGGGCGAGCAGGTCCACTTCGGGCTGTCAAAGGACGGGTATCACTGGGAGGCGGTCAACGGCGGGCGTCCGGTGCTGCGCTCCGTCCTCGGGACCCGCGGCTGCCGGGATATCGAGATCGTCCGCAAAAAGACGGGCGGCTTCGTGCTGCTGGCGACCGACCTTTGCATCGTCTATAAAATGGACGAACGCCACAACGTGGACTGGAAGGACTGCAACCACAACGGCAGCAAATGCCTCTGCTGCTGGGAGACCGAGGATCTGGTGCATTTCTCCGACCAGCGCCTCCTCTTTTTCGGGAGGGAGGATTTCGGCTGCCTGTGGGCGCCGGAGGTCTTCTATGACGACGCGTCGGACGAATATCTGATCCACTGGGGCTCCACGGTGCGCGAGACGGATTACGAGCACATGAGCATCTACGCCTGCCGCACGAGGGATTTCAAAGCCTTCACCTCCCCGGAGCTGTATTTCGATAAAAAGAACGAGATCCTCGATTCCCATATCGTGAAGGTCGGGGATACCTATCATCTGTTCTACAAGAACGCGAACGACCCCTCCGGCAATATGCACGAGACCGCAAAGTCCCTGTACGGGCCCTTCACGCACGACGGTGAAATGGACCGCGTGATGCGCTATTACACGAACGCCGGGGCGTATGAGGGCGCGACCACCTACGTGCTGCCGGACGGACGCTGGTGCCTGATGCTGGATTTCTTCGGCTGCCCGAAGGAGGAGATGGGCTACGTGCCCTACGTTTCCCCGGCGCCCGGCGACACGCGCTTCCGGCGCGCCGACTCGGAATTCAGCTTCCCCTACGGCTTCAAGCACGGCCGGTTCATCGAGATCAGCGAGGAGGAATACGCGCGCGTTAAAAACGCGTTCGGCGCATAAAAAACAAATAAAGCGACCCACCGTTTCATGCGGTGGGTCGTCGTATTATCTGCGCAGGATCGCCTTCGCGGCGTCCTTGAGCCGACGCTTCGCGCCGACGCGGGTATATTTTTTCAGCGCGGCCTCGGCGCCTTTTTCCTTCCAGATCCGGATGAACGTATCCGCCTCGGGGGAGCGCACGCTGGGGCGGCTGAGGTTCGCCTGCCCGGCTGCGATATCGTCCGCGGTCACTTCTGTCAGCGTCACGTCGTTTCGCAGCGCGTCCAGAACGGCGCGGCCCGTTTCGGTGTTGACCAGCACGGCGGAAACGCCCTTATCGTCGTCCAGCGCCGGGCGGCGCTTTTCAACGCCCCAAAAATCCCCGATGGTCAGATCGCCCTGCCGCGAAAGCGAGGCGTAGGGGCAGGCGGCGCAGGACGGGCGCAGGGTCAGCTCGTAGCGGAACACCTCGATAAAGCTGCCTGTCAGGTCGTTTTCGGGGACCGTCGTCCCGTCCGCAAGCGTGACCAGCGGCGAATAGCGCCGCCACGCGATTTCCTTGTTGCGAAAGCGGTAATCCGTGACCTTCTTCCCGTACTTTGCTTCCAGCAGGCGGATGAAATCCTGCCAGAAGGCGGGGGAGGGGACCCCGTGGCAGATGATATCCACCAAAAAGATCCGTTTGGCGTCGGCGCCGAAAAACGCCTTCACGGCTGCCACCTCGCAGGGCGTGCCGCTGAACAGGACCGGGCGTCCCGCGTCCAGATCGCGGCGGAGCGCGCCGTAAACGCCGCCCATATCGCTCTGCACGTATTTGGAGCCGCGCATGCGGTTTCGCCCGGCTTCATCGTCCGCGCGGCTGTGCGTCACGCGCATGGCATGATCGTAGGCCGCGCCGTAAACGGCGCCGCCCTGCCGCAGGAAACGGTCCGTCAGCGCGGTGAAGATCCCGCCGGAGGAGCTTTCCAGCCGTACGCCGTCCGAATGCGTCGCGGCAAAGGCGGACAGGGGACGGCAGCCGTCGGGCTTTATTTGTTTGAAGGCGCACACGCGCTCGCATTTGCCGCAGCCCACGCAGGAGGCCTCGTCCACGGCGGGGTAGTCGAAAACGCCGTCGCTTTGCATGGAAACGGCGTTCAAGGGACAAACGGCGGCGCAGGCGGCGCAGCCGCAGCAGGTCGTTTGATCGTCGGCAAGGTGGGGCATATTCATCCTCTTTTCAAAACTTTTTTCACCAGCTTCAGCGCGAAGGCGGCAAGGCTCAGCAGCGTTTTCAGGTGCAGCAGCACGATCGCCAGCGTGATTACCCCGGCGACGGCGTAGGTGAGGGGCTTGTTCAGGTCCAACGTGACCAGCACCGCCTCGGCGGTCAGCAGGAGGGAAGCGGGCAGCAGAGTCTTCAGGTCATAGCTGAGCTTTACGATTTTGCCGGTGTCCCAGACGCGGACGACCCACAGCACAAGGTAGGAAAACGCGGTTGCTGCGGCGGCGCCCACGGGGCCGAGGAGGGAGATCAGCACGTAATTCAGCGCGGCGTTGACCAGCATGGCGATGAAGTTCGTCACGAACGCCATTTTTGTCTTTTTATTCGCGGAATAGATGCTGCCCAAAAACTGCGCGAAGGAGAAGAAGGTCATGGACAGGATCAATACCGGCATATAAACCCACGAGGGGTGGAATTCTTCGCCGACCAGCAGGAAGGTGATGGGGCGGCACAGCAGGGTGAGCAGCGCCGAGATCACAAACACGCAGCCGCTGACGGCGCGGAAGATCTCGGAATAAAACGCGCCGATATCCTTCTTTTTGAACTCCTCGTTCGCGGAGATCTGCCACGCCTGAAAAAAGATCGTGACCACAACGCTCAGAAGGCTCGGCACCTTATGCGCGGCGGCGTAAAGACCGCTGGCGCCAACGCTTACCATGCCGGTGATCATCACGCGGTCGGTGTAGCTGGTCAGCCACCAGCAGATCGCGTTCGGGATCAGCGGGACGGAATACAGCAGCAGCGTTTTGAGGAGCTGTTTGCTCACGCGGGAGAGCTTTACGCGCGCCTCCCGCCCAAGGGCGATCCGCAAAAAGACGCAGGAAAACAGATTCGCGCCGATATAGCCGTACATATAGCCCTCCACGCCGAGCTTCAGCACCGCGATAAACACGATATTCAGGATCAGCACCGCCACGGTCATCAGCAGGTTATCCACTGTGAACAGCACGGAGCGGTCGATGGCGCGGGTGTATTGCGACAGGAGCGTGCGCAGGGCGTTCGCGGCGGTCAGCGCCGCCACGAGCGGCACGTATTCGATTGTGGTGAAAAACGTCAGCGCGGCGGCGATCACGGCCAGAAAGCCGATTCCGGCGACGGTGACGGCGACGCCGGCGGAAAACACGCCCTTGCGGTCGGTCTCCTTTTCCATCGCGTAGCGGAACACGCTTTCGTAGATCGTCAGCGTAAAGATCGGGAGCAGCAGGGATACCGCGCCCTGCAGCAGGTCGGTGACGCCGAACTCGGCGTCCGTCATCGCGCGCGTATAAAACGGGACCAAAATGAACTGCAGCAGCTTCGAGCCGAAGCTGCCGACGGCAAAGATCACGGTATTTTTGGCAAGGCTTTCGTTTCTGTTTTTCACTTGCTTGCCTCCGATTTCCCGGTGCGCAGGATTTCCGCCAGCAGGTGCAGGCTTTCCCTTCGGTCACGGTCCAGCTTTTCGTTCACGGCGGCAAAATCCGGAATGGCGGCGGGGTCGGCGACGCCGATCTCCCGGTCCGTCAGGTCGTATCGTTTCGCAAGGTCCCTGAGGCGCGAGCCGACGCCGGCACTTTCGGGCGGCAGCGCGATAAAGAAGGGGCGGTTGAAATTGACGGAAAACGCGAGGCCGTGGAAGGAATTCGTGACCACGTAGCTTGCGTTTGCGATCAGCTCCACCCATTCGTCCGGTCCGGCGGAAAAGCTGTAGTCCGCGTTATGGCGGTGGAGCTTTGAATAGCTCACGGTTCTGATCGGCAGCCCGGTCCTGCGGCTGAGGTCCTCGGCGAACGCCCAAAGGGGCTCGCTGTTGAACACGGTATATACGAAAATATAGTCTTCGTTTTTCTTGCCGGTGTCGGCGCTCTTCGCTGCCCAGTCGGCGGGCGTCAGCAAAAAGGTCGGGTCCAGCGCCACGGCGGGGCGGCTGCCCGTCAGCGTTTCCACGATTCCGGCGGCGGTCTCCTCCCGCACGGTCACGAAGTCGAAATCCCGCAGCAGGGCGGCAAGGCGCGCTTCTCTTGCGGGGTCCACGGCGGAAAGCCCGAAGCTCGCGGCATACGCGGTTTTGACGGACTTCGCCTTTTTATAATCCAGATAATAAAAATCGTCGTCCCCGGTGAGGTTGTAATTCCACACCTGGTCGCTGCCCGCGATCACCACGTCGAAGCTGTCCGGTGCCTCGTCCGAAAAGCGCAGGAAACGGTTCCGAAAGGCGGCGAAGCGCTTCTGCCGCTCCTTCGCGGCGGTGAAATTCACAAGGTGCGCGGCGGTATACAGCGGGTTCTTCGCGCTTTTCAGGTCAAACAGCCGGTCCCCCGCGGCGATTGTTTCGTTATGATGGGTCAAAAACATCGGCGCTTCATCCAGCGCCGTCACGGCGTGGGATAACGCCGCCGCCTGCAAAGCGGCGCCGTAGTTCACGGAATCGGCAAAGGTCACAATGGCAGTTTTCATGGCAGGTCCTCAAAAAACGTCCGCAGTTCGGCGGCAGCGGCGTCCAGGTCGTAACCGGCGCGCTTCAGCGCGTCGGCGGTCCCGGTCATCCGCGCATTTTTCTTTTCCAGAATCTCAGTCGCCCAGCGCGCGGGGGAGTCGGCAAGGGACAAAAACGAAACGTTCCCGGTCAGGTCCACGTCCCGCGGCACGCCGTCGGAGACCACGCAGGGCAGCCCCACGGCTTCGGCTTCGATCACGCTGAGTCCCAGGCCCTCCTTGAAGGAGGGGAACACGAACACGTCCATGGCGTTCAGCAGCGCGGCAACGTCCGTGCGCGTCCCGGTCATGATCACGGCGTCGGAAAGAGACAGCGCTTCGATCTGCGCTTCCAGCATCTGCCGCGCTTCGCCGTCTCCCACCAGCAGCAGACGCGCCGTCGGGTCCTTTTTTTGTATGGCGGCAAAGACCTCCAGCAAAAACGGCTGGTTCTTTTCCCTGCACAGCCTTGCCACGTGCCCCACGGTGAAAGCGTCTGTCAGCCCCAGCGCGGCGCGGGTCTCGGCGCGTTTTTTTTCGTCCGGCAAAAACGCCGCGGTATCCACGGCGTTACGGCGCACGACCAGCCGGTCCTGTACGCGCGCCGGGAACATGAAGCGTCCCGCGGTTTCGGAGCAGGCCCAGAAATCGGTTGCAAGCCGATCGATCTTTCGTTTGTTCTTCGCATGCAGCAGGGGCACCAGCACGCGCATGAGCGCGCCGCTCCAGGACAGTGAGGCGACGTGACTGTGGACGATGCGGGTCTTCACGCCGTACTTTTTCGCTTCGCGCAGCACGTCCACGTTCGTCAGGCCGCTCACGTTCGCCCACACCGCGTCGTAGCCGCCGTCCCTAATAATGGCTGCAAGCCCTTTGCGGTAGCCGGCGGGGTCCCGTCTGCGGGACGGCAGATACAGGACGCGGCACCCGAGCTCCTCAAAAGCCGGCGCGAGGGAGAAGCCCTCCCCCGTGATCAGGATATCGAATTGCAGGTCGTTTGCCGCCTGCATGCGGCGGATATATTCCAGGCACACCCGTTCCACGCCGCCTGGCGGGTCCTTCGGGCCGGTCACAAGGATCTTTTTCATGCGTTCTTCTTTCCTTTTTTCAGGAGCTTATCGATCAGGTCCGCGGCGAAATGGAAGCGGTTGACCTCCTGCCGCGCGCTGAGGCTGCCGAACAGGAGCCAGAACACGCCGCTGCCCATGGAGAGCAGGAAGATCAGGTCTGACTCAAATACGATGGAGACCGCAAGCGCCAGCACTGCGGCGGCTTCCATCGCGAAATCCGGATCCAGGGGCTTTTTGACGGCAAACAGAACGATACCGGCCGCGCCGAGCAGCAAAAAGGCCAGCATCGTCAGGAAACCGAATACGCCGGTCCCCGCCAGCAGTTCGATGAAGACGTTGGAGATGCTGAAGAAATACTTGCCGACGTAGGTTTCCGGCAGGTTTTTATGCGCCCATGCGTTCACGCCCTTTGGCGACGTGCCGAGAATGGGATTCTTCATAAAAATGGCGAAGCCGTCCTTCCAGCGGCGCAGTCTGCCGTTGGAGCGGTCCTTGCCGTCGATCAGGTCCGTGCGGTCCAGGGACTGCGGATCGTGCGCGTTCTCATCGGTATCGGATTCGTCGGTCGTATCCGTCTCATCGTCCTTGTCCGTCTTCTCGGGGGGCTCGTCCTTATCGAGGAAGCCGCTGATCACGTTGACGTTCCCGACGCGGTACGCGGAATCATAGATGCGGTGGATCGAATCCTGCTGTGCCTTTGGCGTGGTCGACACAACGGCGACCTGCGCATACGGCAGCCCCAACCGCACCGCCTGATACACGCCGTAGGACGCGCCGGCGCAGACGACGCTCAGCGCGACGGCAAGCAGAATGCGCAGCGGGTTCTTCTGCGGCAGCTTTTTGGCGAACAGATACAGCCCCAGCCACGCGGCCACGACCAGCAGGATCACCAGCGCGGTGCGGGAGCCGCTGAGCACGGTGAACAGGAAGGCGAACACGTCGCCGATCACCTGCAGCACACGCACGGCCTTGCTTTTGGTTTTCCGGAACAGCAGCACGGAGAGCAGGATGGCGACGACGGAATACACCGCCGCGTAGTTTGCCTCCTGAAACAGGCCCCAAAGCCGCCGGTATTCCATGCTGAAGCCCTGATTCGTGATCGTGTTGTTGACCTTTTTGAATTCGTAATCGACGGTGAAAAAGTACATCGGCAGCGAGAGGATCACAAAAAAGATCCACGTGCAGTAGGCGGAGGTCAGAAACGCCCCGACCTCGCGGCGCGGCTTCTTTTCCTCCCCGACGCGGTTTGCGCCGATGGTATAAAGCAAAAAGCAGTTGATCATCAGCACGCCGAGCCCCTTGACGTTGGAGGTCAGCTCATAGCTGTGGTTGACCAGCACGCTCACGCCCGTGATCCCGGCGAACAGGATCAGCAGATCCATGCTGTGGGTGCGGAAAAAGCTTTTGTTCTGTATCAGCTCCCAGATCAGGAAGCAGAACGCCAGCGCGAAGACCGCGGCGGAAACGGCGGTCTTGCCGATCAGGTCGTTGAGCGGGATCACCTCACGGGCGGGCAGATAGATCCCGAGCAGGATCATATAAACGGTTTCGATGCGGCGGATGACTTGTTTCATGGTCGATTCTCCTTATCGTTGGTTTCCGGCGGCAACGCCGATCAAGAGGCACGCCAGCGCCCAGCCCCGGCGCATGCAGAAGGCTGTGATCTTCAGCTTCGTATCGGCCGTGCGGCAGGCCTGCAGCGCTTCCGCCGTGGGGGCGGCGCACAGCATCTCTTTGATCTTTTTGAGCTGCCGGGCGAGGGAGAGCTTCGCCTTTTTGTTCCGGTTGCGGATGATCACGGATACCACGTGCTTCAGGTGCGCCTCGGCGATGAAGCTTTCGGTTTCCTCGTTCAGGGCGTCGTGGGAGACCAGAAACGCGCGCTCCAGCGCGTATTTGCGGCAGCACAGATCAAAGAACTGCGGGTGGTAACGGCTCACCAGCGTTTCGTGCGCGGGCTTGCGATAGCGGTACAGCGGGTCCGGAATGAGCTTGATCGCGTCCGTTTTGTCGAACGCGGCGATATTGAACAAAAAATCCTCGATCAGCGGGGTGCTCTCGAAGCGCAGCGCCGCGTTGTTGAGGAAGGAGCGGGAATAAAGCTTGTTCCAGGCAAAGGGGAAGCAGTGCGCCCGGTTCATGCGCAGAAAGGCTTCGGCGGCGCCGGTCTTGTCCGCGGAAACGAACGCCTCCGGCGACAGGACCTCGGTGCGGATCGGATCGCCCGCGGCGTCCTCATACTCGCGCTTCACGCCGAAGACGAGGATATCGGTATCGGTGTTCATCTCGCGCTCGCATACGGCCAGGGTCTCGGGCAGGAGGCGGTCGTCGGAGTCGACGAACAGCACGTAGCGGCCCCTTGCGGCGTCCAGCCCCGTGTTGCGGGCGAAGCCCAGCCCCCCGTTCCGTTCCTTGTGGATCACCCGCACGCGCGGGTCCTTTTTCTCCCATTCGTCGCACATCCCGGGGCAGCGGTCGGGGGAGCAGTCGTCCACCAAAATAAGCTCAAAGTCCGTAAGGGTCTGGGCCAATACGGACTTGATGCTTTCGTCGAGATATTTTTCCACGCCGTAAACCGGCATGATCACGGAGTATTTCATACGCGCCCTCCGAATTCACGTTTTGCGGCGTCCAGCGCCGCGCGCACGACCTTGTCCATGTCGTAATATTTGTATTCCGCGAGGCGGCCGCCGAACAGGACCCTGTTCTCTTTTGCGGCAAGGGCGGCATACTTTGCGTAAAGCACGCCGTTGCGGTCGTCGTTGACGGGGTAATAGGGCTCCATGCCCTCGGTCCAGGTCTCGGGGTATTCGCGGGTGATCACGGTCTTCGGCTGCGTGCCGAAGGCGAAGTGCTTGTGCTCGATGATGCGGGTGAAGGGCAGGGACACGTCCGTGTAGTTGACCACGGCCACGCCCTGGAAGTTATCCGTATCCTCCCGCGTTTCGGTCTCGAAGCGCAGGGAGCGGTATTCGAGCTTGCCGAAGCGGTAATCGTAAAAGGAATCGAGCGTGCCGGTATAGACCACGCGGTCGGCGACGGCGTTCCACGCGCCCCGGTCGCTGTTGTAATCTGTGTTCAGAATCACGTCCGCGCCGTCCAGCAGGCGGTCGGTCAGGGCGTTGTAGCCCTCGATCGGAATGCCCTGATAGGGGTCGTTGAAATAGTTGTTGTCATAGGTGAAGCGCACGGGCAGGCGCTTGATGATGAAGGCGGGCAACTCCCTGCAGTCCCGTCCCCACTGCTTTTCGGTATAGCCCTTGACGAGCTTTTCATAGATATCGGTGCCGACCAGGCTGATCGCCTGTTCCTCCAGATTTTTCGGTTCCCCCTTAATCACGGCGCGCTGCTTTTCGATCATGCGCCGGGCCTCGTCCGGCGTGCGCACGCCCCACATCTGGTGGAAGGTATTCATGTTGAAGGGCAGGTTGTACAGCTCGCCCTTATAGTTTGCGATCGGGGAGTTTGTGTAGCGGTTGCAGGGCGTGAAGCGGTCGATATACTCCCACACCTCGCGGTCCGCGGTGTGGAAGATGTGCGCGCCGTAGACGTGCACGTCGATCCCCTCGATCCGTTCGCAGCGGATATTGCCGCCGGTGTGCGCGCGCTTTTCCAGCACAAGGCAGCTTTTGCCCGCGTCCAGCGCCTGCCGCGTGAACACCGCGCCGTAGAGTCCGCTCCCGACGATCAGATAATCGTAATGCTTCATATGTCAGAATCCTTTATTTCAGCAGCTTTTCGCACAGCCGCACGATCTGCAGATACGAGACCGGGCGGTCGAACTGCGTCACGGCGATCTCCCGTGCATTCTTGCTCATGACGGCGCGTTTTTCGGGGTCCTTCAGCAGGAGCTCAATCGCGTCCGCAAGGGCGTTCACGTCCTCGGGGACCACGTTGACGCCGAAGCCGTCGGCCTCCACCTTCTCCCGGAATTCCCGGTTGAGCCCGGTGTTGATCATGGGCTTTGCGGCGGCGAGGTAGTCGCCGATCTTGGAGACGATGCTCTGGCTCGCCTTTGCGACGAGGGAGTTCACGGTCACGTCGGACTTCGTCAGGTACGCCGCCATTTTTTCATAGGGCAGGTAGCCCGCGAAGGTCACGCTCGCGCCGGTCTCCTTTGCCGTTTGCTCGAACGCCTGCCGCAGCGGTCCGTCCCCGAGCAGGACGATCCGCACGTTTTTGTGCCCGCGGTCGGCAAGCGCCTTGCCCGCCTTGACGAGCGTGTGGATATCGTAGCTCGTGCCGAGCGTCCCGGCATAAGTGACCCAGAATTCGTTTTCGGGCTTGTCGATTTCGTCCGCGTGCGCCCTGACGCCCGCGTCGAAGCGTTTCAGGTCGTTGCCGACGTAAACGGTCACGCTGTTCGGATTGTTCACACCGTATTTCTTCGGCTCGTCGCGGTATTCGTCGGAGGAGCCGACGATCCCGTCCGCAAGGCGATAGGCCTTTTTCGCGTTGACGGTGAAATAGCTGAACAGTACGTCCGAAAGCACCGGCACGTCAAGCACCATGCGCATGGCCTCGGGCCACAGATCCTCCACGTCCACAATGAACGGGATCCCGCGGCTCTTTGCGTATTTGCCCGCCACGGCGCACAGGTGGTTGTCCGGGATCAGGGCGTAGACAAGATCGTATTCGTTCTTCTCCAGATAAGCCTTCGTGTTTTTCGCAAGCGTCCGATAGCTCAGGATGCGCTTCGGATCGATGTTTTTGGTATATGCGCCCTCATGCAGGAACGTGACCTTGCACTTTGTCTGCTCCCGGATGCGCTTTTTGTCTTCCTCTGTACGGTATCTCTTCTCCCAATGCTGGAAATCGGCGGTCACGATCTCCACGTCGAACCCGTTGTCGGTCAAAAACTCGGCGAGGTAATGCAGGCGAGAAAGCCCCTTTTCGCCGGGCATGGCGATATCGTCGGCAACGACGGCGATTCTTTTCATAGTTTCCCTCCGGTCGGCATAAAAATGCCCCGTACTGCGTATGCCTGTCTGCGGACAGAATAATACGTATACCTATTGTAACAAATTTGTAATAATAAGTCAATGACTAAGCTGTGAATTCCGGGGAATCACGCAAACTATTTTTTTATGAAAAATCGCTCGTGAGAAAAATACATCAAAATGAAAGAAAAACGGCGAAAATCAAAGAAAACGCCTTCTCAGTTTGAAATTTGCGAAAATAACGGTTGACAAGTCCGGGCGCGTGTGGTAATATGACAGGCGTTGATTCAAAATAAAAGCAGGAGGCTCAAACAATGTCAACATACATGGCTAACGCGCAGACCGTGGAACGCAATTGGTACGTTCTTGACGCGGCCGGCAAAACGCTGGGCGAGCTTGCCGTTGAGGCGGCTACGCTGCTCAGAGGCAAGCACAAGGTCACCTATACGCCTCACGTGGACTGCGGCGATCACGTGGTCATCGTCAACGCTTCCAAGGTCGTGCTGACCGGCAGAAAGCTTGAAGAAAAGACCTATTATCATCACACCGGCTATATCGGCCACATGAAGTCCGTCAAGTACGGCACCCTCATGAAGACGAAGCCCTGCTTCGTCGTGGAGCACGCCGTCAAGGGCATGCTGCCCGCCAACACCCTCGGCAGAGCGGCGTTCAACCGTCTGCACGTGTACGCGGGTCCCGAGCACAAGCATCAGGCGCAGAAGCCCGAAGCGAGAGAATTCTAATAGGAGGGAATCAGAATGTACGAAGGCAATCCTTATTTCTACGGCACCGGCAGAAGAAAGAAGTCCGTCGCGCGTGTGCGCGTGTATCCCGGCACCGGCAAGATCACCATCAACGACAGAGATATTGACGATTACTTTGGTCTCGAGACCCTCAAGCTCATCGTCCGTCAGCCCCTCGCCCTTACCGGCACGGCTGAAAAGTTCGATATCGTGTGCAGAGTCCAGGGCGGCGGCGTCACCGGTCAGGCCGGCGCGATCCGTCACGGTCTGTCCCGCGCCCTTCTCCAGTTCGACGAGAATCTTCGTCCCGAGCTCAAGAAGGCCGGCTTCCTCACCCGCGACCCCAGAATGAAGGAAAGAAAGAAATACGGTCTCAAAGGCGCCCGTCGCGCTCCGCAGTTCTCCAAGAGATAACCTGTTACGGTTTATCCGCCGCTCACGGTTCCGTGGGCGGTTTTCTTTTTTCAGCGCAAGGGTTGAAATCCGGGTAGGATTTGTTTATAATCGAAGTAAGGGTAGAAGTATTACGGATAAAGACAAGGAACCGTCCCCTGTCTTTATAAAAACCTCCTTGGAAAATTGATTTGATTGGGTTCAGCTCTTCAAAGTTCAGACATATTCTTTCGTTAAACGGGAGAGCACTATGGCTGCCCAACTTGCTTAATCGAATAAGAAACAATGAAGGCTGGCTGACATATTTGTCGCCGGGCGTGGTGTCCCAATCGGAAATTACGTCAGGCCAATCACCTTCATCATAAAGAAAAGTGAAGGCTGATTAAACCCTCACTTAAATCGGAATTTGACGATTCATTCAATGCAGCGGAGGACAGGCAATATGGATCTGCATGATTACGAAGATGTCGCTGAAAACTACGATCTGTACCTTGATGCAATGTACCGGAATGAAGACAATCATTCCGGCTTTCAGGAATTTTACCTGGATTTTGCCCGGGAGTATGGCAAAGAAGGCGTGATTGATATAGCGTGCGGAACAGGAGCTGTATTACTGTACCTGGCGGAACATGGGATCATGGCCGACGGAACCGATCTTTCAGAAGCAATGTGCCGGGTCGCAGATGAAAAAGCAAGGCAAAAAGGATTCAGGTTGCATATTTTCCCTGCCAATATGACAGAATTCAGAAGCGACAGGAAGTATTCGTGTGCAATCATTGCAAGAAGCGGGTTCATGCATCTTCTGACACCGGAGCTTCAGAAGGCAGCGCTGCTGAACATCCGAGAGAATCTGGTGGACGGAGGAATGCTGACCTTTAATACGTTTGACCCGCATCCTTTTTTTCAGGCACAGCAGATGAAAACGAGAGAAACAGACTATTCTTTCCGCCTGGAGTACACCAATAAACAAGGTCAGCATGAGAAAATCTACAATGCGATTTCTTACGATCCGTATACGCAGATTATGAGTGGAAACTGGAAGTTTGAAGTACTGGATGATCAGGGGAATGTTATTGAAGAAAGAATCCGTCCACTGAAGATGAGACAGACATACCGTCAGGAAATGAAGTATCTTCTGGAACTGACGGGATATGAGATTGTTGATATATTCGGAGGATATCACATGGAGAGCGGAAATAGATCTGCGAAGAATGTGATCTGGTGTGTTCGGAAGAAGTAATGATAAAGTGAATGAATAGATGATCATTCGGG
>CACZGD010000013.1 GCA_902780565.1 Oscillospiraceae bacterium | reverse complement strand
GAGCACAAAAAGAGCTTCATCATCATAGGGAATATAAACGCGGTTACCTATAAAGAGTTCTTCCCGTTGATTATGAATAACGAAGTCTGGATAGGACCGAGTATTCACTCTGGCGATAGGGCTTTCTATGTTCCTGACGATTATCCATTGTCTGCTGCTGGGTGCGGTGTCGATGAAAACGGCCGCAAGTTTATTCGTGTTAAAGGCATACGCTGGTTTACAAATCTTGATGTAAAGCAACGTCACGAAGAAATGATTCTTGTCCGTAGATATACACCTGAGGACTATCCCCATTACGACAATTATGATGCTGTTGAGGTAAGCAAAACATCAGATATTCCTTGTGATTATCCTGATGTGATGGGTGTTCCTATTACTTTCTTGGATAAGTATAGCCCTGACCAGTTTGAAATCATTGGGATGGCGAAGCGAGGAGCTGGCGATCCAGCATTGAAGTCGCACGTATATACGAAGGATGAATACCCGAATTATAGCGATTTGAATGCAACGCCTACGTTATGGGTAGACGGAAAGCTAAAGAATACTTATCCGCGCATTCTTGTCCGTAATAAGCACCCCGAAGCACCAAAGGAGGGCTGATACCATGATGGATATAAAAGAACTGAAAGTGACCGTCGGCGAGGTCTGCGAGGGCTATTTCAACGACGCAGAGGAAGGCGTTGTCGGCTATGATGAGCGCCTTGATATTCGTCCGAAGTATCAGCGCGAGTTCGTCTACAAGGATAACCAGCGCGACGAAGTTATCCGCACCGTTTTGAAGGGCTTGCCCCTGAATGTCATCTACTGGTGCAAGGTGAAGAAGGACGACGGTTCCGACGGATATGAGGTACTTGACGGACAGCAACGTACTATCTCCCTGTGTGAGTATGTAGATGGCTCTTTTTCTGTCGATGACAAGTATTTCTATAACCTTCCGAAAGACCTGAAAGACAAGATTCTGAATTATCCCCTGTTCGTCTATGTCTGCGACGGGACGGACAGTGAGAAGCTGGACTGGTTCAGGATTATCAATATCGCAGGCGAGAAGCTGACAGACCAAGAACTGCGTAACGCCGTGTACGCGGGTTCTTGGACGTCGGACGCGAAGAGGTATTTCTCGAAGACAGGATGTGCCGCCGACACGCTGGCAGATGACTACCTGAAAGGGTCGTCCATTCGACAGGAATATCTGGAAACAGCCATTTTCTGGGCGGCGTCCGCCGAAGGCAAGACCATTGAAGCATATATGGCGGAGCACCAGAATGATCCCTCTGCCGTTCAACTCTGGAACTACTTCCGCTCGGTCATTGACTGGGTACAGGCTATCTTTCCGAAAACCCGGAAAGAAATGAAGGGTTTGCCGTGGGGCTTGTTCTATAATCAGCACGGCAAGCGGACCGACCTTGATCCGAAGAAGCTGGAACTGGAAATTCAGCGGCTTATGGGGGACGAAGACGTAACAAAAAAGAGCGGTATTTATGAGTATCTTTTAACAGGAGAAGAAAAGAAACTGTCTATCCGAGCGTTTGATCGTCGGGACGCTCTTGCTGCATACGAACGGCAAGGTCACAAGTGTGTTTACTGTGGTGAAACATACGAGTTTGAGGAAATGCACGCCGACCATATCACTCCGTGGAGCAAGGGCGGGAAGACTACGCCTGACAACTGCCAGATGCTTTGCAGGGATTGTAACTTAAAGAAAGGTGCACAATAAAACAGGAAAAAATAAGCTTATTATGAAATGCACCCCCCCCAACTCAAAAACGCACCCCTTGCGTTCAGGGGGTGCATTTGTATCCATATATGCGTCCTTGCCCAACAAAGAAACCTCTTTTGTCTACCAAGGAAAAAGAGGTTCTCTTGTTGTATCATAAAATTGAATATGGTATAATCATCTCAACAAATCGGGCTTTATGGAGATGTAGAAAATGATTCAGAAAATACATTCATTTGATGAATATGAGGATTTTATCTGCGAACTGGCTGGGCACCCGTTATATTCCGATCCTCATTTTACTTATGACAAGGATAATCTCTATCGTTCTTTAATGGCGAAAGACAAATATACTTTTGCTGTTTCGGAAAATGGAACTACCGTGGGACTTTTTGTCTGGATTGTCCTTCCAGATGATCGATATATCGAGATGCTCATAGGATTTACCAAAAAAGAAGAAGCGTTTACTGAGATGCTTTCCTATATGGAGCAGAATTATTGCGGATACCATATGGATTTTGTATTTAATCCGCTAAACGCCGCGATTTCCCGACCGCTGAAAATGAAAGGGGCGACATTTGATCCGGAACAACAGAAGATGCTTTTGACCGGACCGACACCGAATGTATCAACCCGTCAGATAGAACTGCTTTCGGAAAAGTGGACGGAGCAGTACTGTAAGCTTCATAATGTCGACACCTATTGGACAGCCGAGCGGATTCTATCGGCTCAAGATAGTTTCAGAGTCCTGCTGGCCATAAAAGACGGACAGGTTCAAGGGTATTTGGATGTACAGTATTGCTATGAGATTAATGAGATCTATGACCTGTTTATAAAACCTGAAGCCTCGCAGCAAGGCTATGAACTTGCATTGTTGGGAAAAGCGATAGAATTGAACAAGCCGCATCAAATGATGGTAGTGGTCAATGTTGATGCCAAGACAGAAATAGAATTATATACTGCCGCGGGTTTTAATAGGATGGAAGGTCAGAACAGCATTACCGCTTCATATCAATCAAAAGCAATATAGTTTTCTGTTTGTGGGGTTCTGTTCTGGTACACTTTTGCGCGCTTTTTCAATGAAGTCGCCCGTAGACGGTCTGATGAAGGAATGAAATTGAAGGGAGAAGCCAAATGAAAACGGAAAACAACTACAGCACTCACATCCGAAGCACGCGCAGGGAGCTTTTATGGGAATACTTCCTGCCACTGGCGGCGGAGTTCGTCATTCTGATCCTTTGTATGATCCCCTTCCGGCTGCTGAAGGGCCTCGGTCCCATGCTCCAGGAGCCGTCCGCGGTCGGCGCGGAGCTGACCAAGCCCACCGCCGGCAGGCTGGCGTTCGGCGTGTTGGCGATCGTACTGTGGTTTGTGTTCACGTGCGTCGCGTCCCGCGCCGCAAAGCGGGAGAAGCACTATATGTCCTCGTTTTTCGGCTTTGCCGCCGGGATCCTTTTGTGGCAGTTCATCGGCGAGATCTCCTGGCATTACGCGGTCGGGGACGTGCACTTTGTGCCTTTTGAAAGCGTGACCACCTTCCCGGTCGCCTGTATGTTCATCCTGCTGATGGTCTACGGCAAAAAGCATCACAGCTTTGACTGGGGCGTCTGGTGCATGCTGCTCTCCTTCGCGTTCAACTGGATGGGGCATTACGTGATGGAGGGCACCTATCCCTTCGTCGCGTCTTTTGTCGATCAGCACGTCTGGTACGTCGGCGCTTCCGTGGTCTCGGGTGTGTGCGGGTTCATTTTCAGCATCATTTTTCTGCTGTTCCGCGTCAAGACCAGAAAGGGACGGATCCTTGCGTCCATGATGACCTACATCTCCATCGGGGTCCTGGCGTTCGGGCTGATGGAGGGCTGACCCGGCGCGGAGACGGGAGAAGACTCTCCGACTTCAAAAAAGCACGCTGCGGCGTGCTTTTTTCAATGACGCAGCCTGCGGGCGGCGTCAGACGCCGGGGGCGTCCGGTCCGACCGGATGAAGCAGGACCCGGCTTTGGGGGATCTCAAAACGGATTATAGAGACAGAGGACCGTTTCATCGCTGTTTGTGCGATTTTTTTCAGTGGTTTTGAACTGTTCCCTGTCTCTGTGTCTTTCAAGTCGCGCTTGCGGCGATTCCGTCTGTGTTCGCAGCTTTATAATGATGTGTTTGCCCGGTCCGTATCAGATTTATTACCTCCTCTGCCTCTTCATTATGGCCGATACCGCGTCATTACTCAAGGCAATATATCATCGAAAGGACGTCGAATCCTGTTCAAGGGAAAAAACGTAACCTCAGGATGAAGCCGCAGCGGCGCCGCGCGGACGCCGCTGCTATCGTCCCTTCCGTTTTTCTTTCTATGGTCCGGCAGCGCGCAGCAGGTTAACCCAAAAAAGCACTTCCCGCGAAGTGTTTTTAAAAAAACCGCCCCTTGCGGGGCGGACGCGGATAGAAAGCGGATAGAAAGACGCGTGACGAAGACAGGGCAGGGTCAGGCGGGATACGTTGCTTCGGGACCCTGAAGGGCCGCACGCTCAGCAGTCGTCCGGGTGCAGCGCGAGCCCCGCTACACGCGCCTTGATGCTCAGCTCCGTACGGTTGGAAAATCCCGTTTTGCTGAGCAGCGCGCGGACGTGGGATTTCACCGTGTTTTCCGAAATGACAAGCTTCTGGGCGATCTCGCCGTTGGATTTCCCGGTCGTCAGCTCGCGCAGCACGTCCAGCTCCCGCTTTGTGAAATCCTCCCGCCGGGCAAGCCCAAGCCGGACGTCCGGCGAAAGCACCGGATAGACAAACTCGCCCGCCATCGTACGGTCCAGGATATCGAGGATGGAGACCTCGTCCGCCTCTTTATACCAAAAGCTTTGAATGCCGATCTCCCTCGCGCGCTGCATCCAGGTATCATCCGGCATACTTGTCATGGCGATGATCTTGATATCCGGGTAATGCCGCAGGATCTGCTGCGCCGCGTCCAGCCCGTTGGAGCCGTCGTTCATCAGAATATCCATCACGACAAGGTCAACGCCTCCGTTCGCAAGATACACGTTGACCGCAAACGCGGATTTCACCGAATACACCACCTCATAGCGGCCGGAGTTGGCTGCGGCCATCTCAACATATCGGCGGGAGATCGACTGATCGTCCACAACCATCACGCGGGTTTTCTTCATATGCGTCGCTCCTGTTCCGTTTTTCTGTTTTGCGGGATCTCGCGGCAGGGGGATGAGGCGCAGCTCTGCGGCACGCCGTAGGGCAGCGGTCCCGCCTTGTCCAGCCGCAGGATCAGCCGGAAGACCGGTTTGCTTTCAACGGTCATTTCCGCGCCCTGCCGCACGGCAAGCGTCCTGAGATTCGCAAGGCCGCCCGTTTCACGCACCGTCCCCTTCGGCGGCTCGCCGTCGTTGGTGATGGAAACCGTATAGAAGCCGCCGTCCCGGGCAAAGGTCACGTCAAGCCGTTTCCCCTTGGCGTGCTTGACCGTGTTGATCAGGCATTCAAGGATCGCGAGCTCGATCGTTTCCTTCCACGCCTCCGGCAGCTCGCCGCGCATACGGATCTTCACGCCTACGGCCTCGGCCGCTTCAAGCAGCGCAACCAGGCGGTCGTCCGTCTGCTCGTCGCTCTGTTTGTTCCAAAGCATCTCCGCCGTTGCCGACAGCTCCCGAAGCACCTCCTCGCAGTCTCCGCCGCGCTGCAAATAGTTTTCCAGCATCAGCAGGCACTGGCCGAGGTCGTTATGGAGCCGGACTCTTGCCGCAAGGATCTCCTTTTCCCGCACGATACGGTTCATATTGCTGAGCACGTCGCGGAGCTGCCCGTTGATCGCGGCAAGGCGGGCGTTTCGCTGCTCCAGCTCCAGCAGATCGTGATAGCGTTCGGTCACGTTATAGGCGATCATTTCCGTCATGTCGCGGCCCTCCGCGTGCAGCGGCTGTTTTTTCATCTGCCACACGCTGCCGTCCGATAACAGCAAAAACCGGTTCTCCTCGCGTTCCTCCATGCGGCAGCCCGGCCTGTACGCGCGCTTCTCCATCAGCGCGTCAAGCTGTACCGTATCCAGCACGCCCACGCCGAACGCCGTGTTGCTGATGCGCTGCATCTGATCGTTCACAAGGCGCGGGAAGCCGTTCGGCAGGCTGACGCAGACGCCGTCGGGAAGCTGATTCAGCCCTTCGCAGACAGATTGCGCGGAAAGCTCCCGCCGGATCCTTGCTTCCAGCCGGATCATCAGTGCGGACGTCGCTGCCAGCGACAGGACCCAGACGAGGGCGACGACCCAAACGGGCAGCGAAAAAACGGCGTCGTAGGAAATATCCTTAAGAAACTCTATGCCGGGAATGCTGTAGACGGAATAGGCGTGTATGTTGTTTGCAAACAGGATGCTGACCAGAAGGATCGGCAGGCAGAAAACGATGTTTTTCCCGGTCTTCGGATGACCGAACGAACGCACGATGCAAACGACGGCAAGAAAACCGGTCACGTAAAATCCGAACCCAACGGCGCGGATCATGTTGGTGGGAAGGTCGCACAGCAGGGTAAAATCAGTCATTTTTGCCGCCCCCCTCGCAAATGTCGTTATTTATCGTGATCTGGATGCAGGCGTCGCTGTCGCCGCAGCGCATCTCGGCCGCATCGAAGCCCTTTTGCAGAGCATGTAGCGCCTCGGCCGTCAGCGGCGCCGTACCGCTTTCCGTCCTTATGCGGAAGAGGAGGCGGTCGGCATCCTGCTTCAGCAGGGCAACGCTGACAGACTTCAGCGAGGGCAGCGTGCGTTCCAGCGCGGACTCAAACGTCTCATACAGCGCGTCGGCGGTCCGGGGCGTGATCTGAATGCCGGAGGACACCGAGATCTCGCACGGCTTTCCCGCCAACCGAAGCACTCTGGCGGATTCCTTCAGGCACAGGCCAAGCTCCTCGCCGCTGAAGTACGGCATGGCGTCCGCAAGCAGCAGCAGATTGCTGCGCCGCTTCGTATAGGCGACCAGCAGCGCGGCTTTTTGCATCGTAAAGCGAAACGCCGCTTCCTCCTTCGGTGTGTTTTTCGTCAGGTCCAGCAGCGCCTCGATCTGCGGGTGAAGCGCATCGGCCACCTCGTCGTAAAGCTTGTTCTGTTCGGCGGTCTTTTTTCGTTCCTCCTCGATTTCGGCGGACATCCGCAGCATGGCGTTTTCCTCGGCGATATAATCCGCCGTATCGGCCAGTTGTTCCTTCAGGCGACGCAGCTCCCGGATGTCCTCGGTCCAGTAGAACCAGCCGCCCTGCACGGCGTGGGCCTTCAGCAGCGTGTCGCCGTCCGGCAGGGGCAGATCATTTTCCGACGCCGATCGCAGTTGTTCGGCGGAAGGAGCGACCGCGTTCGCGGAGGTCTGCCGCACCAGAAAATCGCCGTCCGCAAGGCCCGCGTTCAGAGAAGATGCGGCAAAGATGGCGGGATAGCTGTTGTTGGAGGGGATGATCCGCGCGATCACAAAGCACTCCCAGACGAGGATACTGCCGAGACAGACGAAATCCGGAAACTCATAGATAGACTGCAGGATTTTTGCGCCATCGGGCAAAAAGCTGTATTCCATGCGGTAAAGCGCGGCCAGCGCCAGCGCCGCCAGCGGCAGCCACGCCGTTTTGAGCAGACGGCGACGGACGGCGGACCGGACCACCAGAACGATCACCCCCAGCAGCATGGCAAGCATCCACAGCGCTGCCAGATGATAAAAGACGCCGTGGGTGTAGTCGTTGTTCCAGTCAGCTATACCGGAATTGAAACGGAAGGCAAGCTGGTGCCAGTCGTTGGTCAGAACGCCCAGCGCGATGATCCCGGCGGGCAGATACATCCAATACCAGCGCCGTGAGATCCTGTAATTGTCGGGCTTGCCGAAGTAGAGCGAGGCGTGGAACATGAAAAGCGGCCCGAAGACAAAGGTGATATAATACGCGTACCACAGCCAGCGCTGTACGTCACCGTCATGCTCCGTAAAATCATATTTGGCGACCTTCAGCATGTTCAGCGCGATAAACGCCCCGACAAACAGGGTGATGTGCAGCCGCATCTGCTTTTGCGGGAAACGCCTTCTGGCGCTGAAGCACCAGTGCAGAAAGACGGTATCCAGCAGAAGATTGAAAACAATATTCGCCGACAGTCCCCAACGGTGTTCAGAGCTTAACACGTTGAGCGCGCCGACGCCGTTCAGCAGCACGAAATAGATCAGAAACAGGCACAGCGTTTTTTTTCTGAAATCCATACCGGGAGACCTCCCTTCCTTCACCGGACCCACATGGGGCAAACTACTTCTCATCTTATTATAATAACATAGTTTTAAGTATTTTACATCATCATAAGTGATAGTTTTTGATAAAAATACAGGATTTTTGCTTTGCATTGTATATCCATCATGCGGACTGCCTCCCGAAAAGACCGTCGTCTGATCCGGGACAGATAAAAAAGCGCCCCGGAAAACGGATCTCCGGAGCGCCTTGTCATGGTTTCGTTTTATGCCGTTATACTTCCGTTCGCGCATCCCCCGGTTAACGGGACGTTTCGCGGGGACGGGCTCAGCCGCCGAATAAGTGCTTGAAGAAATAGACGATGCGGTGGAAGAAGCCGACGATCGATCCCCAGAAGCCGGTGTGCGTCTCGCCGCACAGCGGGCAGCGGTCGCCGTGGCTTTTCAGCTCGGCGCCGCAGTCGTCGCAGAAGCCGTCGTCGTTACGGTCCGTGTGCGCGGTCTTCGGCAGCATGTCGGTCTGGCGGTCGCCGCATACGGTGCAATACCGCGCGGAAACGCCGGTCCGGGTGCAGGTCGCGTCGGTCTCGGTGCTCCACGCGCCATATCTATGGGCGGTCTTCGGCAGCACCTGCTGCTGCGTCAGAATGGTCTTGCACGCGCTGCAGCGCACGCCGTCGGTCAGGCCGGTCTGCGTGCAGGTGGCCGCTCTGCCGGGCACCGTTTCGGGGGTGTGGTCCGCCAAGGGCTTCGTTTCCACTTTACTTTCGCCGCAATGCTCGCAGGTGAAGATCTTTTTGCCCGCGCTCTGGCAGGTGGAATCGGTTTCGTCTGTCAGAACGTAGCTGTGCCCGATGGGTCCGCCGGAAGCGAACGTGCGGCTGCCGTTCCGTTCAACGCTGCTGCAGTGCTCGCAGGTGTAGTAATACCGGGCGGCGTTCTCGCAGTCGGCGGGATAGGCGAGGGTCTCGACGCCGACGACCTCCCTTGTATAAATATGTTCGCCGGTGGCGGGAATGACCTCGGTTGCGCCGATCGCGCCGCAGCGGGAACAGACCTGATGGCGGGAGCCGTCATGGATGCAGTCGGGCTCGGTATCATTGACCCACGTGAAGCTGTGTTCGCCGGTGGCGGGAATGACCTCGGTTGCGCCGGTCGCGCCGCAGCGGGAGCAGACCTGATGGCGGGAGCCGTCATGTCCGCAGTCGGGCTCGGTATCCACGACCCATGTGAAGGTATGTTCGCCGTTGGCGGGGATGGTCTCGTTCGCGCCGGTCGTGCCGCAGACCGAGCAAACCTGATGACGGGCTCCATCATGTCCGCAGTCCGGCTCGGAATCCACGATCCATGTGAAGCTGTGCTCACCCGTGGCGGGGATGGTTTCGGTCACGCCGGTCGCGCCGCAGACTGAGCAAACCTGATGACGGGAGCCGTCATGTCCGCAGTCGGGCTCGGTATCCACGACCCATGTGAAGCTGTGCTCACCCGTGGCGGGGATGGTTTCGGTCACGCCGGTCGCGCCGCAGACTGAGCAAACCTGATGACGGGAGCCGTCACGTCCGCAGTCGGGATCGGTATCGTTGATCCATTCAAAGCTGTGTTCGCTGAGAGGCGTCGCCTCGGCCTCAAACTGGCCGCATTCGCACACGCGGATCACCTGACCCGCCGCCTGGCAGGTCGCCGGGATCTCCTCGGCAACCTCGGTAAACGCGTGCTCGTGGCCTTCCAGAACCGTATAGGTCACGTTTGAGGCAGTAAGGTTCTGTAGCGCGGAGAGGGCTGTCGCGGAATAGAACGTGAGCGCAGTCGCTGTCTTCGGATCACGCGCGCTGCGCAGCGACGACGGGACAAACAGTTTTTTGAGGTTCCCGGACGCGTTGTGCAGCAGCCCGATGGCCATGGTGACCAGATTCGCGGGCAGGTTCACGTTCGTCAGGCTCTTTGCGTAGGCGAACTGATAGTTGCCGGTCACGGTGACGGCAGTCTCGGAAAGATCCAGATATTTGAGGTTCCTGAGGTCCGAGAAGGAATAGTAGTCGAGTCCCGTCACGCCCGCCGGCGGCTTGTAATACGCGCCGGGCTTTGACGGCGGATAGCTGATGATCTTTGTGCCGTCCTTCGAGAACAGCACGCCGTCCACGGCTTTGAGGTGCGGGTTATCGGGGGAGACGACGTATCTTTCGAGCGTGGCGATATAGTACCAGTGACAGAGATAATGATAACTGATAAGCGTGGAGGGGATGACGACTTCCAGTCCTTCAGCGCCCTCGTAGCTCTTGTAAAAGGCGTTGTTGAGCGTCCGGATGCCCTCCTCGATCACAATGCGGCGGATGCCGGAGCAGCCGTAATAGATCGTGTCGCCGTCGATGGTACCGATGTCGATCAGCCCCGCCGGGACCGTGACCTCCTCAAGCCCCTTGCAGTACATAAAGGCGGAGTTGCCGATGGAACGGATGGTGGAGGGGTAGACGATGTTTTTGAGCTGATTGAAATAGCAGAAGCTGAACGAGCCGAGATGCGTCAGCCCCTCGCCCATGTAAAAGTCCACGGTCTCTCCGGCGTGGCTTCCCCAGGGCTTCGCTGCGCTCTGCCCGGAGAAATCGGGCGCCCTGCCGGTACCGGCAAAGGAGATCGCGCCGTCGTAATACTGCCAGATGAAGTCGCCGAGGATCTGGCCGTCGCCGTCGGGATGGATGGTCCAGTCGGTTCTTCTGACCGCGCCGCAGATGGAGCAGGTATAGTCGGTATACCCGGGGTGCTCCCGCGTCGGGGCGACGACCGTGGGGACTTCCGTGTGTTCCGCGACCGGGTCCTTCATATCCTTGCCGCAGTAAACGCAGCGGAACACCGTTTCGCACGCGGAATCGGGGTTGATTGCTCCCGCGGTGGGGTAGCAGTGCGCGGTCACGGTCATGTTGCGGGTCACGTTCGCGCCGTCAAAGGGCCCACCCATGTAGGTGAATACCCAGGTGTGACCGGGCGTCTGGGGCAGGGCGACCGTGCCGTTTGCATCAGCCGTCACCGTCTGTGTGAAATGGCCGGGGCAGATGAAGGTCACGGCGTAGGGCGCCGTGCCCTCGTCCGCGGAAAACGCCGCAACGGCGACGTTGTTTTTGCCGAGCGCGTAAGCGTCCTTCCAGACACCGTTCTGCTTGACAAAGCTTTCGCCCGGGTTGCCGGTATAGACCACGTTTCCGCTCGTCGCAAAGCCGGCGGGTCTCCCCGTGCCCTCCGCCATAACGGAGGAGAGTCCCTCAAAGACGACCGAAAAGCGTTCCCCGGCGTCCAGCAGAACAAGGTCGTTCACCGGGATCCAGAGTTCGTTCGCGGTCTCCCCGGTCTGGGTGTAAAGCAGCGTCCCTTCCTCGGGGGAAGCGGCGTTCGCGGGGACGTTCCCATAGATTTTGAAGGTATAAGCGCCGCTGAGCGTTTCGCCCGGCGTGACGTAGGTCAGGTGCTCGCGCGCCTTCGTGGTAAAGACGTTTCCGGCGGCGGTGCAGGACACGGCGTTCAGGCAGATCATGCCGTTATGGCTGTAAGCGTTTTCGCGGTCCGTCAGCGGCGCGACCTTGTAGGTCGCGACCTGCGCGATGGTCGCGTCTTCGTACGACAGCCAGAAATACCCGTCGTTGCCCCAGTTGGCGCCCCAGGAGTTTTTGACCAGCCACGCGCCGTTATGGATGGGGCGCGCATCCTCTCTGAAGTTTTCGCGGCTGAAATCGTCGTCCCAGCCGACGACCGTCACGGCGTGGTTGATCCCCTGCGGGATGGGACAGTAGTACGCGCAGAGCTCATCCCCGAGGTTATTTTGCTTCGTATAATAGCCGCCCGAGAAGTAACTGATCTGCACCGCGCCGTATTCGGTCAGCGCCGCCTTGATCGCGGCGGGCTCGGCGGAATAGGTATGGATCGATTCGAAGCTGAAATCCCGCTCAAAGCGGTTGTCGTAAAGGAAGGCCTCCTCCATCGCGGCCGCGAAAGCGGTCTCGTTCAGGCTTTCGTCCAGATCGTACCGGCTCTCGAGCGCCGGTCCCTGGTGGTTCAGCACGGCGTAGCCGATGACCGTGGGGTTGCCGCCCCGTTCCAGAATGTCGTAAGTGGACTGGCCGGTCATACCGTCGTTCCGGCTCTCGGTTACGCCCGAGTAATAGCCGTTATAGCCGTACCATAAAAGCTGGTATTCGGAGATGTTCACGCTGTCTGCTGTGGCAAGGCCCTGTTTGATGGCGTTCGCTTCCATCACGGCCGCCGCCGCGTGCGCCCAGCAGGTACCGCCGATCTGACGCTCGACGGGCGTGATCAGACCGTCATCCCGCGCGTCGTAGGAGGACGGAAAGGTCTGGCCAGCCCCGGCGTTGGCCTCGTAGGTCACAAAGGGCTGTTCCTCCGGCGGGAGCGCAAAGCCCTCGGCGTCCACCCACAGATAGGGAACATATCCGTATTCGCTGGCCTTGCCCTCAAGGTAAAAGATCTCCCGCCCCTTTTCGTCGGTTACGGAAAGGCCGGTCTTGTGGAACCCGGCGGGAATGCGCTTCTCAAACAGCGCGGCCGTGCCCGGGGCGGCAGCAGTCTGGCTGTCGTCCGCAATGGGAGCCGGGGTGTGCACGTGCCCGGCGTTCGCTTCCGCAAGGCCCGCCGGCGACATGACCGTTACGAGCATCAGGAGCGTCAGAAATACCGAAAGGGGTTTCCATGGTTTTCGCATAAAAAAATCTCCTCTCAAATCATTGTAGGCATCTACAATTATAATTGAGAGGAGATCGATTTGCAAGCGAGATGGAGTGAACGACCGATTTCGGGGAGTGAACGACGTCCGTCTGGCATGCAGCCTTTGATTGCTTTCTCAGGAGAGCCTGTCGATCCAGCCGACGAAGCCCTCGGCGTACTGCTCGTCCGTGATCGGCGCGCGGCTCGCTTGTAAGGGGCAGCCCGGTCTGTTCGGACGGTTCGCCGGGCGGCGTCAGACGCCGGGGCCGTCCGGTCCGACCGGATGAAGCAGGACCCGGCTTTGGGTGATCTCAAAGGGCGTGCGCCCGTTGACCGCCTCGCGGCAGGTATCAAGCGTCTGCTGCATTTTATCCGCCATCCGTTGGATCATGCCGCATACGACGGGATCGCTGTCGTCGATCAGCAGGGTAAAGGAATCCCTGTCGATCACCAGATCCCGCACGGCGCGGTGCCTTTTGTGCTCGAAAAGCTGATGATCGTCGGTGATCGCCTCCAGATCATACAGTAGCTTCGGGTTGCGGGCGGCGGTCACGTCGATCTCATCCGCCAGACGCAGCAGCGCGGCAAGATAGGGCAGGCAGATGGTTGCGCCGTCGGGCGTCGGCAGCGCCGTCGGATAGGCGCTTTCGTCCCGCAGGTCGGTTTTCCGGTGCCCGCGTGAGATCTGGATGACGGCTTGGAGATGGACGTCGCTCGGGAACTCGAACAGCGCCGCGTATTTGCGCAGGAACAGCCCGGAGTATTCGTTGTGAAAATCGCGGATCTGCTCGGCGGGGGTCGCGTTCGGGTGCTTCTCAAAATAATCCCCGAAGGCGATCTTGCGGGAAAAGGCCTCAAAATCCTTTTGGGTGATCCCCATGCCCGTGTCGTGGAAATAACAGCCCGAAAGCAGAACGTAGATCTCATGCTTGTTGAGCCGTTTGAGCTGGTCGCCGATCAGGAGATTGCAGAACTGGACCACGGTGATCGAGTGGAGCTCGGAATGATCCGTATATTCGGGGAATAACAGCTTATAATTCGACAGGATCCTCTGAAGGACGAAGACGCAGTCGGTAAAGCGTTTGTGCAGATCACGGTCCAGCGCGTGAAGGCGGTATTCCAGCGCGAAGCTGTTTGAATCATCCGGGATTTCGGAGTCCTCTTTTCTTTTAGTTTTCTGTGAAGTCGAACGTGATCCTGCCTTCGCCGTCGGGGAACACGGCAAGGCCGTCCGCCGTCCGCCGGAAGCAGCCTGCGGACAGACGCAGCCTGTAATCGAACGCGCTGCCTGTAAAATCGCGGAAGGTCATCGGCAGCACGGTCTCTTCGGCGTCGTGATAGGGGAGGGTCGGCACGTCGGCGGTCACGAACCGCAGGCAGAAGCCGGGGGCGGCGCACTGCACCGAAAGGGCGCGCTCCTCCGCCGTGAAGGTCACGTCCCCCCACGCGGCGACAAGCGTATCGGCCCCCTGCGTGCGGGTCTCAAAATCCGCGCAGTCCGGCGCGTCCGGGTAAAGCCCGGCGCGCACGTTCCCCGCCGAAAATCGGAAGCCGTCCATCACCGGCAGGGCAAAGGTGCCGCAGCGGGTATCGGTGTTTTTCGTCGTCAGGTGCGGCTCTGCATAGCGGTCGGAATAGAGCTGCAGGTCGCGGATCCACGCCCGGTTTTTCTCGAACATGAGGTTCACGCGGTAATAGCGGGAATCATACCACGCGGTCTTGCGCCCGGATCCTTTGGCGTCGTCGTCGGCGCAGGTACTGTTCGGCGGGGTCAGGGCATAGCGGCGCCTGAAGTCCTCGCCCGTTTCGCCCAGCGTCTGCAGCACGATTTCGCCCGCGTCCACCTTCTTTTTCAGCTTTTCAAACTGCATCGGCAGCCCTTTGCGGATGTTCTCCCAGTCGAAGGAGTTCTCCTGCCCGAACTGGGCGTAGGCGAGGCTCAGCGCCTTGCCGTTATAGTTTTCTCTCAGGAACCAGTCCACCCAGTCGGGGTCGCCGCCGCCGAATTCGTAAACGGGCTCCAGCGAACAGACCTTCTGGTCCTCCTCCGGCGCGCCGAGCCCCAGGTCGTATTGGTCGATGGGGTCGGGACCCAGCATACGGAACATCGGGATCCCGATCTGGTTTTCCTTTTCCCGCGCGGGGACGATGGCGTTCCGCTTCGAGGGGTAGTACCCGCCGGTGTAGGGACCGCCCCAAACGGTGATGCCGTCGGTGCCGTATTGCTCCTTGCACACGCAGAAGGCGGAAAGCCCGTAGGTCCGCTCGATGTAGCCCAGCGAGAAGGAATCGATGCTCCAGCAGCCCGCCACCTTCGGGTAAAAGCCGAAAATGCGCCGGAAGGTCCCGAACGCCGCGTCGATCATGGCGACGCGCTCGTCCGTCGTATAGGCGGACAGGAAGTTGACGCGGATATCCCAGTCCCAGGGGTAGCGCCCGCGCCAGGGCAGCCCCGCCGCCTCCGCCAGCGGCTGCACCACCTCCAGCCACAGACCGACCTCCACGTCATAGCCGGAGTTGACCAGCGCGGGGTAGTCCGGGATCATCAGGGCGTCGTACTGCAGCAGCACGGTGGAGCGGAAGCCGAAGCGCCTGCAAAGCTCCAGCTCCTCCCGGAGCGTGGGGAGAAGAAAAGAATCGTCTTCGCTGCGGGGCTCGCAGCCGCGGGCGAAATTGATGATGTTCGCAACGTTTTTCATAAAGTACCTCCCGGAAGCCTGACGCCGCGCGTTCGCTCTGCGCGCCGGTTTGCCGCCCGCAGGGTCCTGCCCGCGGCGGCTTCGCATATATGATGCGCCATTTCCGGCGGATTGTCAAGCGGTTTTTACACAAACGGATCGCATTTTTGGCGCGTCTGCCGACGGTTTTCCCTGTTGCGAAAGCCCGCGGGCCGTGATATAATAAAGACTGTAAAAATATACGGCGGGAGGAAGCGGACGCTTCGCCCGGACCGGCTCTGCCGGGAACGGAAAGGAGTTCTGACCATGAAATTTTCGGAGATGCAATATCAGCGCCCGGAGCCCGAGGCGCTCAAGGCGCGGCTCGGCGAGCTGACGCGGCGGCTGCGGGCCGCCGGGAGCTATGACGAGGCAAAGGCGGTCTTTCTGGAGAAGGAGGCGGCGGACAGAACGGTGCGCACCATGGGCGCGCTTGCCTATATCCGCCAGTCCATCGACACGCGCGACGCGTTCTACGACGCGGAAAAGTCCTTTTGGGACGCCTTCGGCCCCGAGCTGGAGGAAGCGGACCAGAAATGGACCGAGGCGATGCTCTCGTCGCCCTTCCGCCCGGACTTTGCCGCCGAATACGGCGACCTCATGTTCCTGAACGCGGAGATCGCCCGCAAGACCTTTGCGCCGGAGATCATTCCGGATCTGCAGCGGGAAAACGAGCTTGTGAGCGAATACGACAAGCTGATCGCCTCGGCTCAGATCCCGTTCGAGGGCGGCGTGTATACGCTTTCGCAGCTGCGTCCCTTCCAGGACGATCCGGACGACGCCCGCCGCCTTGCCGCGTGGCAGGCAAACGGCAGTTGGTTCCGCGAAAACCGCGCTGCTCTCGACAGGATCTATGACGAGCTGGTCCGCGTGCGCGACGCCATGGGCAGAAAGCTCAGCTACGACGGCTTCACGCAGCTCGGCTATTACCGAATGCAGCGCAACTGCTACGCCAAGGAGGACGTGGAAAAGTTCCGCGCGGCGGTGCAGAAGTACCTCGTGCCGGTGGCGGACGCCGTGATGCGCGAACAGGCACAACGCATCGGCAGACCCTACCCGCTGTCCTTTGCGGACGACGCGCTGGCGTTCCGCAGCGGCAACCCGCGTCCCGTCGGCACGCCGGACGATATTCTGGAGCAGGGCAGGCGGTTCTATGACGACCTGTCGCCCGAGACCGGCGCGTTCTTCCGCACGATGCTGGATGAGGAGCTGCTGGACGTGCTTTCCACCGAGGGCAAAATGGGCGGCGGCTACTGCGAATCCATCCCCGGTTACTGGCGGCCGTTCATCTTCGCGAATTTCAACGGCACGCAGGGCGACGTGGAGGTCGTCACGCACGAGGCGGGGCACGCCTTCGCCTATTGGATGAACCGGGACCGCGTGCCCATGTCCTACAGCGACCCGACCATGGAGGCGTGCGAGGTCCACTCCATGAGCATGGAGTTCTTCGGCTGGCGCAACGCGGAAGGCTTTTTCGGGCCGGACGCGAGAAAATTCATGTACAGCCACCTCGCGGGCGCCCTGACCTTTATCCCCTACGGCACCATGGTGGACCACTTCCAGCACATCGTCTATGAACATCCGGAGCTGTCGCCCGCCGAACGCCACGCCGAATGGAAGCGCCTGCTCGGGATCTATCAGCCGTGGCTGCGGCTGGACGGCGAAATCCCGTTCTATGCCGACGGCGAGGGCTGGCAGCGGCAGATGCACATCTATCAGGTCCCGTTCTATTATATCGACTACTGCCTTGCGCAGACGGTCTCCCTGCAGTTTTGGGCCATGCTGCAGCAGGACCCAGAAAACGCGTGGAATCACTATATGGCCTATACCCGGCAGGGCGGCAGCCGCACGTTCACGGAGCTTCTCAGGCACGCGGACCTGAAAACGCCGTTTGAGGAGGACTGCCTCCGGGAGGTCGCCGGGGCAGCCGTAAAATGGCTCGCGGATTTTGATCTGACCGGGATCGCGTAAACCACAGAGACGGACACGGGGGGAATAAGCAAAATGAAACCGAGCATGAATCAACGCATATTCTGCGCGCTGTTGAGCGCGCTGCTCCTGCTTGCCCTTTCCGGCTGCGGGAAGAAAGCCGACCCTGCCGCGGCGCAGGCGCTCATTGAGGAGCTGGTCGTGGATCACGCGGCATACGGAGAGCAGGCCGCCGGACAGGTGGACGCGCTTTTGCTTGAACTCAAGACCGCCGACCCGGACCTCGGGCGGCGGTGGGAACGGATCCTGACGCTGTGGCGGACGCCGGACGCGGGGCAGACCCTGCACTACGACGTGCTGCCGGACGGCCTGCCCGAGACGGATTCGCTTTGCATCGTCGCGCTCGGGTTCCAGCTCGCGCCGGACGGCGGGATGCGCCCGGAGCTGATCGGGCGGCTGAACGTGGTGCTGCAAAGCGCCGAAAAATACCCGAACGCCTATATCGTCTGCACCGGCGGCGGGACCGCTGCGAATAACGAAACTGTCACAGAAGCCGGGGAAATGGCGAAGTGGCTGATCGAAAACGGCGTCGAAGAGGACCGGATCATCGTGGAGGACAAATCCCTGACCACCGCGCAGAACGCGATCCGTACGTATGACGTTCTCACGGCGCGTTACCCGCAGGTGAACGCGCTTGCGATCGTGTCGAGCGACTATCACATCGCTACCGGCGCCCTGCTGTTCGGGGCCGAAGCGATCCTGCGGGCGGAAAAAGAGGGAAGCGAACCCCTTGCGGTCGTCTCCAACGCCGCCTATCGGGCGCCCTCCGGCAGTCTGTCCGCCATGTTCCAGGCGGGCGCGCTGATCGAGCTGTCCGGCGATACCGGGACCGCCTTCGAGATCTATTACGACAATTACGATATCCACGAGCTGCCGTCGCTTTCCTGACGGCGGGGACGAAAATCAGGAGGCCGTTTATGAAAAAGCTGTTTGAAAATACCTGGGCGGAGACGGACCGCGGCGTGCGGATCTTCCTGCTGACCGGCGGGGAGCGGGCGCTCGTGGTCGATACCGGCATGACGGGGCTCGATATCCGCGCGCTGGTTTCCGCGCACACCGATCTGCCGCCGCTGGTGCTCAATACCCACGCGGACCGGGACCACATCGCGGGGAACGCGCAGTTCGACGCGGTGTATATGCATGCGTCTGAAACTGCGTTTTATCACAATTCCGGGGGCGGCGCCGTGACGCCGCTGTTTGAAGGGGACGTGATCGACCTCGGCGGCAGGGCGCTGGAGGTCGTGCATCTGCCGGGGCACACGCCCGGCAGCATCACGCTTTTGGACCGGAGCAGCCGCTGTCTGATCGGCGGCGACCCCATTCAGGCGGACGGCGATATCTTCATGTTCGGGCCGCAGCGGGAGCTTTCCGCCTATATCGCAAGCCTCCGGCGGCTGGAAAAGCGGACGGATTTCGATTTCGTTTATCCGTCCCACGCGGCGGAAAAGGTCAGCCGCGACGTGATCCCCGCCCTGATCGAGGGCGCTCAACGGATCCTTGCCGGGGAGATCCCCGGCGTGGAGACCGAGCGCTTCGGCAGAAGGATCCGCGTTTGCGACGTCGGCGTTTCGCGCTTTCTGTGCGAGCCGGCGGGAACGACGAAAGGAGAGAACGCATGAAGCTTTGTGTGCCGATCCCGTGCTTTTTCGGAGGGCTGCCGTTTGAAACGGCGGTGGCGGCCGTTGCCCGGCTGGGATACAAATACGTGGAGATCTACGACTGGCGGGGGCTTGATCTGCCGTCAGCCGCAAGGGCGCTGCAGGCCAACGGCGTGACCCTGCTCAGCATGTGTACCACCGAATTCCGCCTGACGGACCCGGCGTGCCGCGAACTGTGGCTGGCGGGGCTGCGGGAGAGCTGCGCCGCCGCCGAATCGCTTGGCGTGAAAAAGCTCATCACGCAGGTGGGGCCGGATACCGGCGCCGGGCGCGAGGCCCAGCGCCGCTCGATCGTGGAGGGCCTGCGGGCGGGCGCGCCGCTCCTCGAGCAGGCGGGCGTCACCCTGATGATCGAACCGCTGAACGTCCTGGTCGACCACCCGGGGTATTACCTGACCTCGTCCGGGGAGGCGTTCGGCATCGTGCGGGAGGTCGGCAGCGACTTTGTGAAGGTCGTGTTCGATATCTATCATCAGCAGGTCAGCGAGGGGAATATCATCCCGAACGTGACGAACAATCTCGATCTCATCGCGCATCTGCACGCCGCGGGGCATCCCGGGCGGCATGAGCTGCAATACGGCGAAAGCGACTACCGCAACATTTTCGCCGCGATCGACAAGGCGGGCTATTCCGGCGCTTGCGGGCTGGAATATACGCCCCTTTCGGACCCGGAAGAGAGCCTTGCCGAGGCCCTGCGGCTTTACGGCGGGGCCCGCTGAAGAGGCGGCGCCGCCGGACGGACAGAAACACAGCGACCCACGATCCGGCCGCTGTGTTTTTTTTGTTTTGCGGGAAACTGCTCATTTCCATTATTGGATATGCATTTCCCGTTATTTCATCTAAAACAGTCTAAACGTCTTCATCTAAACGCCCGCCGGCTTCGCTCTGCCGGGCGACGGCGGGGGCGAGGGGGGCTTTCCGGCGTTCCCCGCTGCGGCTTTACGGTTTCTCCGCGCCGAAGAACAGGATCGCCGCGGTGGGCGCGTCGGCGGTCAGCGCGTTCCTGCCGCCGACCCGCAGCGCGCAGAATTCGTTTTCATATCGGAACATGGCGTTTTCCTCCTTTGGTTTTCTGACGCCATCATAGCACACGGCGCGAAAAAAACAAGGCGTTTGCGTCCCCGGCGGCGACTATTTGCAGAAAAACGGTTGATTTATTCACAAAAGTGGATTATAATGAAAAATAATCGATATTCATTGATAAGAGGGGGGCCAGATCGCATGCGCGTCGTGATCAAGATCGGCACGTCCACGCTTGCCCATCCCACGGGGCATCCGAACATCCGGCACATCGAAAACTTCTGCAAGGTGGTCTCGGACGTCAAAAACGCCGGTTACGAGGTCGTCGTGGTGTCCTCCGGCGCGGTGTCCATGGGGCGCGGCAAGGCCGGCGTGGGGGAGCGGACGCTTTCGGTGCCCATGAAGCAGGCGCTGGCGGCCGTGGGGCAGTGCGAGCTGATGTATACCTACGACAAATATTTCGGCGAATATAACCATACCGTCGCGCAGCTTCTGCTCACGGCGGATTCCTTCCGGCAGGCGCAGCAGCACGAAAACTTCATCGCCACCATCCGGCAGCTTCTCGCGCTCGGCGTGCTGCCGGTCATCAACGAAAACGACACCGTCGCCACGCAGGAGCTGCGCATCGGCGACAACGATACGCTGGCAGCCCGCGTCGCGGCAAGCGTGAACGCGGACCTGCTGATCCTGCTGTCGGATATCGACGGGCTGTTCACCGCCGACCCGAACCTCGACCCCACCGCAAAGCTGATCTCGCGCGTGACTGCCATCACGCCCGATATGCTGGCTGCCGCCGGGGGCAGCGCCTCGGCGCAGGGCACGGGCGGCATGGCGACGAAGCTGGAGGCCGCCGCCATCGCCACCGCCGCGGGCTGTGAAATGGTGATCGCGAACGGCAGGGACCCCGCGATCCTCTATGATATTCTGGAGGGGAAGCCGGTCGGCACCCGCTTCCTTGCCAAACCCGAAAAGGAGGGCTCCGAATGACGACCGAAACACTCATGCGGCAGGTCAAGGCGGTCTCCGCCGCCGTGAACCTTGCGGATACCGAAACCAAAAACCGCGCCCTGCACGGCATGGCGGCGGCGCTGCTTGCCGAAACGGAAAACATCCTTGCCGCAAACGCGGAGGACTGCCGCGCCGCCGAGGGCGTTCTTTCGCCCGTGATGATGGACCGCCTGCTGCTCACCGAGGCGCGTATCTCCGCCATGGCGGCGGGCGTGCGGGAGGTCGCCGCGCTCCCCGATCCCGTCGGGCGGGAGCTGGAATCGCACGTCCACCCCAAGGGTTTTCTGATCCGAAAGGTCGCGTCCCCGCTCGGGGTCGTGGCGATCATTTACGAAAGCCGCCCGAACGTGACGGCGGACGCCGCCGCGCTGGCGGTCAAAAGCGGCAACGCCTGCATCCTGCGCTGCGGCAAGGAGGCGCACCGCAGCGCCGCCGCCATCACGAACGCCCTGCGGCAGGGGCTGACCGGTGCGGGGCTGCCCGCTGAAACCGTTTCGCTGGTGGAGGATACCAGCCGCGAAAGCGCGAACGCCCTGATGCGCGGCGTCGGCTTCATCGATCTGCTGATCCCGCGCGGGGGCAAGGGGCTCATTTCCGCCTGCGTCGAAAACGCCCGCGTGCCGTGCATCGAGACCGGCACCGGCATCTGCCATATCTACGTGGATGCCGCCGCCGACGTGGAAAAGGCGCTCACGATCCTCGAAAACGCCAAAAAGAGCCGCCCCTCCGTATGCAACGCGGCGGAGGTCTGCCTGGTGCACGAGGCGCTGCTGCCCTCGTTCCTGCCCGCCATGGAAGCAAGGCTCACGTCCGGCGAACACCCCGTGCAGTTGCGCGCGGACGCAAAATGCCTGCCGTATCTCAAAACCGCCGTCCCCGCCGGGGAGCAGGATTTCGACACGGAATTCCTGGACTACGTGCTTGCCGTCGGCGCGGTGACGGATGTTGCCGCCGCGATCCACCATATTGCCGCGCATTCGACTCACCATTCGGACGCGATCGTCACCGAGGACCCCGCTGCCGCCGCCGCGTTCACGGCGCAGGTGGACAGCGCCGCGGTTTACGTCAACGTCTCCACCCGCTTCACGGACGGCGGCGAGTTCGGGCTTGGCTGCGAAATGGGCATCTCCACCCAAAAGCTCCACGCGCGCGGTCCCATGGGGCTGGAAGCGCTCACCACTTATCGCTACATCGTCACCGGCAGCGGGCAGATCCGCTGAACGGCTTTTTCGGCGGTCCGCCCAAAGGACCGCCGTTATTTTTGTATGGTTTTTACAGTTTCTTTTTTCTGCGGTCCCTGCTATAATGGAAGTACCAAATACAAAGGGAGTGTGATCTTATGTTGTTCGGAGACGGCTCCGCGGCCGCGATGGCGGCGGCGGACGCGGCGAAGGCCGCTGTGCGAAGCACTGCAAATTTCAACTGGACCTTTATCACCCTGCTTGCCCTTGTGATCGTGGGGATCTGGATCCCCCAGTGGAAAAAGAAAAACTATAACGGCATGGCGGCTGCGCTGGCGCTCTACGGCGTGCATTGGCTCTATGAGATCGCGAACGCGGTGATCTGCCATTTCACGGGCTACGCGCTCTGGCACGTCTCGCCCGAAAGCACCAGCTTCATCCTGCTGGTCGGCGTGTCGTGGGAGCTGTCGCTGATGTTCAGCGTGGCGGGCTTCATGAGCGTGGAGCTGCTGCCGAAGGACAAGGACAAAAAGATCCTCGGGATCAACAACCGCGTCCTGTTCGCGATCGGCAACGCCCTGTTCTTCTCGGTGTTCGAGATCTTCCTCGCCTCCACCCCGGCGTTCATCTGGGTCTATAAGTGGTGGGGCGCGCTGCCGGTGTTCGTCACGACCTATATCCCGTTCTTCCTCGCGGCGAACCTTGTGTACGACAAGCCCCGCAAAACGCAGAAGAAATTCCTCATCTGCCTGTGGGGGACTGTCGCCGTCCTGCTCGCGGTGCTCATCCCGCTCGGGATCATCTGACCGCCTGCGCATCATACAAAAACGACCCCGTCGGCGAAGGCTGACGGGGGCGCGGTTTGCCGCAGCCTCCGGTTTCGAAGACCTGCGCGACGGCATTATTCCAGATCCTCCGGCTCCAGAGACCGGAACGTCGGCGTGTCAAAAAACGAATACAAGCTGATCCCGAAGCCGTCGCACAGCATTTTCAGCGTGACGGCGCCGGGGTTTTTGCTTTTTCCGTATAATATGCTTTTGATGGTCGAGGATGAAACGCCGGAACGGATGGAAAGGGCGTAGATCGAGAGATCATGCTCCGCCAGAAGCTGCAGGATCCGGTCCTTGACTGAAAGATAAGTATTCATCGCCATGCCCTCCTTTTGTTATCCGGAAAAATTATAAAACAATTCCTTGACAAAATAGGGCGATATATGATACTATTAGGGCGATATATAAACTATATCAAACTCAATACAGAAAGGAATCAAACAATGAAAAAACTGATTGCTGTTATTCTCACACTTGCGCTCGCGCTTGCGGTGGCCTCCTGTGGGGCGACTCCCCCGATGGAGACGGAAAGCGGCTCAGACGCGCAGGCCAGCGCCGCGACTGACACCGCCGAGACCGGTACACCGGTCAAGCTGAAGGAGACCGCATCTACGGATATTGTTGATTTTACGCTGATGGATGCAAAGCTCTCCTATTATGCCAGTTCTATGCCTTCTGAATTTGGCAAGCCAATCAATCAAAGCGACGGAGGATATTTTTCCGCGTCAACCGGTCGTGTGCTTGTTATTCTGACTATGAAGATAAAGAACAAGGATCGCAGTTACCTGAATGTAAGCGATGTGGGTTGGGAATTCGATTTTAAGCTGCAATATAACGGCGAACTGTATCCGATCCGCGGTTATAGTCATAATGATAAAGACGGTGATAAATTCGGGATTTCGCTAAGTAATGGCGGCGTCTCCGATGACAACGGAAAAACATGGTCGGTTCAGAGGACAAACAACGAGATCATGGACGCCGGTCAAACGTTGACGTTCCGTGTTGTGACGGTTGCCGTTGTGAATCCCGCATCCTTGACGGATCCCTTCTCCATTACGGTCAACGTTCCCTCTTCATCCGGGACCGACGCGCTGTTTACCTACGCTGTCGGCTGAAATCAATATCAACTCCGTCGTTGTTTGCCGTGCCGCATTTTTGCGGCGCGGCGCTTTTTTTATCAAACTGATTCAAAATAATGATGAATCTGTTGAAATGCCTGAAAAAATGTGTTATGATATTTTTAATTTGGCGCTCAAGGCCGTAAAAGGGGGGATCCCGGTGAAGCTGGACTTTCATACGCACGCGTTCCCGGACGCGCTCGCGCCCCGGGCGATGGCGGTGCTGTCCGAAAACGGCGGCGCGTTCGGCTATACCCCGCACACGGACGGCACCCTGCCCGGCGCAAAGGCGCTGCTGCGGGCTGCCGGGATCGACGGCGCGGCGGTGCTGAACATCGCCACGAACCCGCGGCAGGAGAAAAAGGTGAACGACTTTGCGATCGCGACCGCGGCGGTGGGGGATTTCTTTTACGCGCTCGGCAGCCTGCACCCGGATTCCGTTGACCCCGCGGGGGAGCTGGACCGGCTGCTCAAAGCCGGGATCCGGGGAATCAAGCTCCACCCCGATTACGCGGGCGTGGAGATCACGGACCCGCGCTATGACAAAATCTTTTCGCTGCTGGACGAACGCGGCATGTTCGCCGTGACCCACGCGGGGCCGGACCCCGTGTCGCCCGGCAGGGTCTTTGCCCCGCCCGAGGGGATCCTGACCGTATTGCGCCGTCACCCGGCGCTCACCCTCGTCGCGGCGCATCTCGGCGGCCCAGGGACCGCGAAGGAGGTCCTGCGGCTGCTCGTCGGCACGAGCGTTTATTTTGATACGTCTCTGTCCTCCACGCGGGACGCCGAGCGGGAGGACCTGTATGCGATCCTGCGGCGGCACGATCCCCGGCGGCTGCTGTTCGGCACCGATACGCCGTGGACGGACCCCGCAACGGAAATCCGCTTTCTGGAAAACAGCGGTCTGCCAAAGGCGGACCTGAACCTGATCTTTTACCGCAACGCCCGCCGCCTGCTCGGCGCGGACGGGGAAGGAGAAACAACATGACCATCGTAGACATTCTGGAACAGAACGCGCGCCTTTACGGCGACGAAACGGCGCTGGTGGAGATCAACCCCGACGTCAAGGAGACCCGCCGCATCACCTGGCGCGACTATGAGCTGGTGGAGCCCACCTCCCACGCGCGGCATTACCGGCGCGAGATCACATGGAACGTGTTCGAGGAAAAGGCGAACCGCTTCGCGAACGCCCTGAAGATGCGCGGCATCGGTAAGGGGGACAAGGTCGCGATCCTGCTCATGAATTCCATCGAGTGGCTGCCGATCTATTTCGGCGTGCTCAAGACCGGCGCCGTGGCGGTGCCGCTGAATTTCCGCTACGCGTCGGATGAGATCCGCTATTGCGTGGAGCTTGCCGAGGTGGATGTGCTGGTTTTCGGGCCGGAGTTCATCGGGCGTGTGGAAAGCGTCGCGGACGCGATCAGCGTCAACCGCCTGCTCATCTTCGTCGGCTCCGGCTGCCCGAACTTTGCGGACGATTATTATGAGATGACCGTGGAATGCTCCAGCCTGTTCCGCCGCCCGGCGCTCACGGAGGACGACGACGCGGCGATCTATTTCTCCTCCGGCACCACCGGCTTCCCGAAGGCGATCCTGCATTCGCACCGGGCGCTCATGCACGCCTGCGTCACGGAGCAGAACCACCACCGCCAGACGCATGAGGACGTGTTCCTCTGCATCCCGCCGCTGTATCACACCGGCGCGAAGATGCACTGGTTCGGCTCCCTGCTCACGGGCTCCAAGGCCGTCATTCTGAAGGGCACGTCGCCGGAGACCATCCTGTCTGCCGTGTCAAGCGAAAAATGCACCATCGTGTGGCTGCTGGTCCCGTGGGCGCAGGATATTCTCGGCGCGCTGGACCGGGGCGAAGTGAAGCTTTCGGATTATACCCTGTCCCAGTGGCGGCTGATGCACATCGGCGCGCAGCCCGTGCCGCAGAGCCTGATCCACCGCTGGCTCGATTACTTCCCCCATCATCAATATGATACGAACTACGGTCTGTCGGAATCCACCGGTCCCGGTGCGGTGCATCTCGGCGTCGAAAACGTGCGCAAGGTCGGCGCGATCGGCAAGGCGGGCTACGGCTGGCAGACCCGCATCGTCACGCCGGAGGGCGCGGACGTCACACCCGGCGACGTGGGCGAGCTTTGCCTCAAGGGTCCGGGCGTGATGAAATGCTATTATAACGATCCCGAAGCCACCGCCCGCACGATCCGGGACGGCTGGCTCTTCACCGGCGACATGGCGCGCGCGGACGAGGAGGGCTTCATCTTCCTCGTGGACCGCAAAAAGGACGTCATCATCACCGGCGGCGAAAACCTGTATCCCGTCCAGATCGAGGACTTTTTGTCCGCGCATCCCAAGATCAAGGACGTGGCGGTCATCGGTCTGCCGGACGCGCGCCTCGGCGAGATCGCGGCGGCCGTGATCGAGGTGGAGCCGGGGCAGACCTGCACCGAAGAAGAGATCGCCGACTTCTGCCGCGCCCTGCCGCGCTATAAGCGCCCGCGCCGCGTGATTTTCGCGGACGTGCCGCGCAACCCCACGGGCAAGATCGAAAAACCGAAGCTGAGAAAGCGCTACGGCGGCGAGGGCCTTGTCGCGGCGCAGAACGAATCCTGAGGTGACACTATGAAAAAGCTTTTGATCGGCAACGCCGCCGTTGCGGCGGGGCTGTATGCGGGCGGGATCAGCGTGGTCTCCAGCTATCCCGGCACCCCTTCCACAGAGATCACGGAGGCGCTGGCGCGCTATCCGGACCTGCACGCCGAGTGGGCGCCCAACGAAAAGGTCGCGCTGGAGGTCGCCTTCGGCGCGTCGCTGGCGGGCAAACGCGCCGCCTGCGCCATGAAGCACGTCGGCCTCAACGTGGCGGCGGACCCGCTGTTCACGCTGTCCTATACCGGCGTGTCCGGCGGCCTTGTGATCTGCGTGGCGGACGACCCCGCCATGCACTCCTCCCAGAACGAACAGGATTCGCGGCACTACGCCGTCGCCGCCAAGCTCCCCATGCTGGAGCCTGCGGATTCCGCCGAATGCCACGATTTTGCCAAGGCCGCGTTCGAGCTGAGCGAGACTTACGACACGCCCGTGCTGCTGCGGCTTTCCACCCGCGTGTCGCACTCCCAGTCGATCGTCGAAGTCGGGGAACGCGCCGTGCCGGCGGCAAAGCCCTATGAAAAGAACATCGAGAAATACGTCATGATGCCCGCGAACGCCAAGCGCCGCCACCCGGTCGTGGAGGAACGCACGCGGCGGCTTGCCGCTTACGCGGAGGACTGCCCCTTCAACCGGGTCGAAAACCCGGGGCAGAAGATCGGCGTCATCACGCACGGCGCGCCTTATCAGTACGTCAAGGAGGTCTTCGGCGACACGGTCTCGGTGCTGAAGATCGGCATGCCGCACCCGCTGCCGGACAAGCTGATCCGCGACTTCGCCGCCGGGGTGGAGACCCTGTATGTGATCGAGGAGCTGGACCCCGTGATCGAAACGCACTGCCGCAATCTCGGGCTCCATCCGATCGGCAAGGAGAAATTCTCCGGGATCGGCGAATTCTCGCAGGCGACGATCCGCGCCGCCTTCGGGCTCCCGGATCCCGCGCATCTGCCTGTCAACGCCACGCTTCCCGCCCGTCCGCCCATGATGTGCGCGGGCTGCCCGCACCGCGGAATGTATTATACCCTCGCCAAAAACAAGGTCACGGTCCTTGGGGATATCGGCTGCTACACGCTCGGCGCGGTCCCGCCGCTGTCTGCGGTGGATTCCACCTTGTGCATGGGCGCGTCGGTCTCCGGCATCCACGGCTTTTTGAAGGCTTCGTCCCCCGAGGCGGCGAAAAAAACGGTCGCCGTGATCGGCGACTCCACCTTTATGCACTCCGGCATGACGGGGCTTGTGAACGTCGCCTATAACGACTCGAACGCCACCGTGATCATTCTGGATAATTCCATCACCGGCATGACGGGGCACCAGCAGAACCCCACCACCGGCTACAATATCAAGGGCGATCCCGCCGCGAAGGTGGATCTGGAGGCCTTCTGCCGCGCTGTCGGCATCCGGCGCGTGCGGGTCGTGGACCCCTATGATCTCGCCGCCTGCGACGCGGTGCTGAAGGAGGAGCTTGCGGCTGAGGAGCCCTCGGTCGTCATCTCCCGCCGCCCCTGCGTGCTGCTGAAATCCGTCAAAACGAAGCCTGCGCTCGTCGTGGACGCCGAAAAATGCCGCGCCTGCAAGCGCTGCATGGGGCTCGGCTGTCCCGCGGTCTCCATGAAAACGGGCAAGGCGAAGATCGATCCCACGCTGTGCGTCGGCTGCGGCGTCTGCAGCCAGCTTTGCGCCTTCGGCGCGATCACGGAAGGAGGGGAACAGGCATGAATTCCGTCAATATCATGATCGTCGGCGTCGGCGGGCAGGGGAGCCTGCTCGCGTCCAAGCTTCTCGGCAGTCTGCTGCTGGAGGAGGGGTACGACGTCAAGGTCAGCGAGGTCCACGGCATGAGCCAGCGCGGCGGCAGCGTCGTCACCTACGTCAGGGCAGGGCAGCGGGTGTATTCGCCCGTTATCGAGCCCGGGGAAGCGGACTTCGTGCTGGCGTTTGAAAAGCTGGAGGGCGCGCGCTTCGCGCCGTACCTCAAAACCGGCGGCACCCTGATCGTCAACACGCAGGAGATTGACCCCATGCCGGTCATCACCGGCGCGGCGGACTACCCGTCTCAGGCGCTGGACGCGCTGCCGGGCGTCAACGTGGAGGCGTTCGACGCGCTCACCCTCGCCGAGCAGGCGGGCAGCGCCAAGGCCGTCAACATCGTGCTGCTTTCGCGCTTTGCGAAGCACTTCTCCCTGCCGTATGAAAGCTGGACCCGGGCGATCGAAAAGATCGTCGCGCCGAAATTCCTCGACTTGAATCTCCGCGCGTTTAGCGCCGGCTTCACGCAGGCATGACCTGATACCGTAACCCATGCGAAATCATAGAAAGAGGTGATCCACCTTGCAAACCTACTATCAAAAAGAAATCGAGACCATGCCCCCCGAAAAGCTGCGCGCGCTGCAGGATGAAAAGCTCGTCCGGCAGGTGCGCCACGTCTGGGACCACGTCCCCTATTACCGCGCCAAAATGGAGGCGGCGGGCGTCACGCCGGAGGATATCTGCGGCGTCCGTGACCTGCACAAGCTCCCGTTCCTGTCCAAAGCGGACCTTCGGGATACCTATCCCTACGGCATGCTCGCGGTCCCGCTTGCGGACTGCGTGCGCATCCAGTCCACCTCCGGCACCACCGGCAAGCGTGTGATTGCCTATTACACGCAGCACGATATCGACCTGTGGGAGGACTGCTGCGCCCGCGCCATCGTCGCGGCGGGCGGCACAAAGGAGGACGTGGTGCAGGTCTGCTACGGCTACGGCCTGTTCACCGGCGGCGCCGGGCTGCACGGCGGCTCGCACAAGGTCGGCGCCCTCACGCTGCCCATGTCCAGCGGCAACACGGAGCGCCAGCTCCAGTTTATGATGGACTTAAAGTCCACCATCCTCTGCTGCACCCCGTCCTACGCCGCCTATATCGGCGAGGCCATGGCGGAAAAGGGCATCAAGCCCGAGGAAAACTGCCTGAAGGCGGGCATCTTCGGCGCGGAGCCCTGGACGGAGGAGATGCGCCGCGGCATTGAAAAGAGCCTCGGCATCAAAGCCTATGATATCTACGGCCTCACGGAGACCTCCGGTCCCGGCGTCGCCTTCGAGTGCGAATACCAGAACGGGATGCACATCAACGAGGACCACTTCATCGCCGAGATCATCGACCCGGATACGGGCGAGGTCCTGCCGGACGGGCAGAAGGGCGAGCTGGTGTTCACCTCCCTCGATAAGGAGGCGTTCCCGCTGCTCCGCTACCGCACGCGCGATATCTGCGTGCTGGACCGCACGCCCTGTCCCTGCGGGCGCACGCACGTGCGCATGGCAAAGCCCATGGGCCGCAGCGACGATATGCTTATCATCCGCGGCGTGAACGTGTTCCCGTCCCAGATCGAAACGGTGCTGCTGCAGGAGGGCTACGCGCCCAACTACCGCATCGAGATCGACCGCGTGAACAACAGCGATACGTTCGACGTTTACGTCGAGCTGCTGCCTGAGCAGTTCAGCGATACCGTCAGCGCCATCACCGCCATGGAGCGCAAGCTCGGCGACGCGCTGCGCATCATGCTCGGCATCTCGCCGAAGGTCCATCTGGTCGCGCCGCGCTCCATCGAGCGCAGCGAGGGCAAGGCCAAGCGCGTGATCGACAAACGCAAGCTGCACGAATAAAAGGAGGAAGCATCATGGCGATTCAGCAACTCACCGCATTTGTGGAAAACCGGCGCGGACGGCTGGTGGAGCTCACCCGCCTGCTTGCCGCCGCGGGCGTGGATCTGCGCGCGCTCTCGATCGCGGACACGCAGGAATTCGGCATCCTGCGCGCCATCGTGTCCGATACGCCGAAGGCGATGGATATCCTGCGCCGCAGCGGCGTGCTGGTCAAAAGCACCCCTGTGGTCGGCGTGCGCCTCACGGACCGTCCCGGCGAGCTCTCGCTGGCGCTTGCGGCGCTGGATGAGGCGGGGATCAACGTGGAGTATCTTTACGCCTTCCTTGCCGTCACACCGGGCGTCGCGGATCTCGTCCTGCGCGTGCAGGATAACGACGCCGCCGAGCGCGTCCTGCGCGAGGCGGGCTTCGAGATCATCTGAGCCGGAATAATATACCGATAAAATCACACAGCCCGGAGGCACGCGCCTCCGGGCTGTTTTTCAGTATTCCCGCAGCAGAAAAGCCAGATATAACGGGAGTGTCAGGATCCCGTCCGCCTCCCCGACGTTGTAATCCCCCAGCTTGATCGCCCGGTTGACATGGTATTTCTCCGGATTCCGCAGGATCGTCTTCGTGCTTTTTGTGTTTCCGGAGGAGGCCTTGACCTCGACAAGGGTCGCTCCGCCTTTCCAACGGATGACAAAATCCACCTCCAGCCCTGAATCCTTGCGGAAATAATAGAGTTTTCTTCCCATCTTTGTGAAGATATCGGCAATCAGGTTTTCAAAGATCGCACCCTTGTACCCGTAAAGATGGCCTTGCAGAATATCGAACTGTGTGCCGTCCTCCAGCATGCTGACGAACAGACCGCAGTCCTGCATGTAGACCTTAAACATCTCCGGTATCGCGTTGCCGTCAAGCGGCAGCTCCGGAACAGAGAGGTTATAGCATCGCCGGATGATCCCGGCATCCTCAATCCATTGCAGGGACCCCGCGTATTTCGAAGCCGTCGCGCCTTTTTTGACGACCGAATACTGGAATTTTTTGTTTTCTCTGCTCAGTTGCAACGGGATGGACTCGAAGCACTCCCTAATGTGCGATTTGTCTCTCGGTTCGGCATATTTGATCATATCGTCCTCATACGAACGCACAATATTCCGCTGGATGCTCAGGACCTCCTGCATCTGATGCGTGTCAACAAAGGTCTGGACCGCATCCGGCATGCCGCCGACGACCGTGTATTGCAGCAGAAGCTGCCGCATCCGTTTATGCAGCGCTTCCGGAACCGGGGTTTTTGTTTCCATTGCGTTCTTCAGACTGTCGATAACAGGCTGCCCGATGCCGTTCGCCCATAAAAACTCCTCAAAATCAAGCGGGAACATATCAATGACTGTTTCAGACCCGACCGGGACGGAGCGGGGCTCTTTGCCGTAGCCCTGCACGCCAAGCAGCGATCCGGTGCCGATCACGTCGAATCTGCCGTCCGTTCGGAAAAACTTCAGCGCCGTTCTGGCTTCCGGACACTCCTGGATCTCGTCCAGAATCAGGATCGTTTTTCCCGGCTCGAATACGGCCTTTTTGCCGAGCAGAGCCGACAGCAGCATGATCAGGGCGTCGACCTCCAGCGTACCTTCAAATACGGCGGCGTAATCCGGGTTTTCGTAAAAATTCAGATAGACGGTGTGTTGATAGTGCTTCCTTGCAAAATCCATGACGGAATAGGTCTTCCCGCACTGTCTGCAGCCCTTCAGTAGCAAGGGCTTGCGGTCCGGTGTGTTTTTCCAGCGCACGAGCGCCTGCTCGATCTTTCGTTTCAGCACGTTATCGTCCCCCTTTCTTTTCCAATATCAGTATACCCGAATTGTGCAGTTTTTTCAAGGGACTTTTTATAAAACATATAACTTTTTCAAGGGACTTTTTTACTGAACAATCAACTTTTTCAATGGACTTTTTCATGGAACCTGCAACTTTTTCAAATGACTTTTTATAGAACCCGCAACTTTTTCAAGGGACTTTTAATCATAACCACCCGTAAAACGGGTGGTATGTACTCGCCCTAGAAGGGCGTACTACTGGCGACCTCTTAAGAGGTACTGAAAGATCCACCAACCGCA